>NZ_JBITVZ010000003.1:128419-340427 GCF_044543385.1 Stenotrophomonas sp. NPDC077420 | reverse complement strand
TGCACCCATGCCGTGCTGCCGCAGGAAGCACCGGGTGTGCTGCCGATCGGGCAGCCGCTGGTGAACAGCCAGATCTATGTGCTGGACGCGCAGGGAGGGCTGTCCGGGGTGGCGATGCCGGGCGAGCTGCACCTGGGCGGGGCGAGCCTGGCCCGTGGTTACTGGCGGCAGCCGGCGCTGACCGCCGCGAGTTTCCTGCCCGATCCGTTCGGTGCGCCGGGCAGCCGGCTGTACCGCAGCGGCGACCGCTGCGTGCAGCGCGCCGATGGCGAGGTGGTGTACCAGGGCCGGCTGGACCATCAGGTCAAGATCCGCGGTTACCGGGTCGAACTGGGCGAAGTGGAAACCGTGCTGTGCACGCATCCTGCGGTGGCTGATGCGGTCGTCGTCCTGGACGCTGATCGGCTGTGCGCGCATGTCGTGGCCCGCCCCGGTGCCGCGGTGGAGACGGAGGCGCTGCGCAGCTGGCTGTCGACGAAGCTGCCCGACTACATGCTGCCCAGCGCCTGGCAGATACTGAAGGCGCTGCCGCTGAACCGCAACGGCAAGGTCGACCGCAGCGCTTTGCCGGCCATCGCCACGCAGGTCGCACCTGGCCTTGCCTACCGGGCTCCATCGAACGTGCTGGAAACGCAGCTGGTGGAGGTCTGGCAGCAGGTGCTGGGCGTGCCGCAGGTCGGCGTTGACGATGACTTCTTCGCTTTGGGCGGCGACTCGATCATGGCGATTCAATTGGCCGCGCGGGTCCATCGGCTCGGCTATGCCCTGCAGCCCAAGCGGTTGTTCGAAGCCCGCAGCATCGCAGTAGTCGCGGCCGATCTCGCTGCGCGTGTCGCGCCGGCCGCGCACTGCGACGCTGCGGGGCCAATGCCCCTGCTGCCCAGCCAGGCACGCTTCTTCACGATGCATCCCGAGGGGCTGCACCAGTACAACCAGGCGATGTACCTGGACAGTCGGCAACGCGTGAACTGGTCGTGCCTGAAGGCCGCGCTGCACGCCGTGCACGCACGCCACGACGCGCTCAATGCAACGTTCGCCCGCGACAGCGTGCAGGGCTGGACCCAGCATATCCGCGCGCAGCCGCATCCGCCGGTGGTGTGCGTGGTAGACCTGTCCGGTCTGCCCGCGGGGTGTCGCGACGCAGTAAAACAGGAGCTCGCGGCCCAGGCCCAGGCCTCCCTGCAGATCGAGCAGGGCACGCTCAGCCGGTTGCTGGCCTTCTGCGATCAGGGTCCGGACGGCCCGGCACGGCTGTTGTGGCTGTTCCATCACCTGGTGGTGGATGGGGTGTCGTGGCGGATCCTGCTGGAAGACATCACGGTGGCCTACGCGCAGGCAGCCAGCGGCCAGCCGGTGGTGTTGCCGGCCAAGGGCGCGCCGCTACGCGCCTGGGCTGCCGCACTGGCACGCCACGCGACAGACAGGGTGCCCGATGTATCCTGGTGGGAAGCCGCGCTTGGGGTGAGAAGCGAAGACGTGGTCGGTGCCGCGCCGCCTGACGCCGGCGTCACCACCATCACGGTGCACCTGGATGCGACCAGCACCGATCTGCTGTTGCGGCGACTGCCGGCCGCATACAACACCGGCATCAATGATGCACTGCTGACCGCGCTTGCGATGGCATTCGTGCGATGGAATGGCATCCCGCGGCTGCTGGTCGAGCTGGAAGGCCATGGCCGCGACGATCTGGCCGAAGCCTTGGATATCAGTGCCACCGTGGGCTGGCTGACGTCCCGTCATCCCGTGCGCCTGCCAGATGCCTCCGGGCAACCTCCGGGCGCGCTGTTGGCAACTGTGAAAGATGCACTGCGTTCCGTGCCGGGCCCTGGCATCAGCTATGCGGCGCTGCGCTACTGCAGTTCCGACAGCGCCGTCCGCGGGCGCATGGCGGCGCTTGCCCAGCCGCAGGTCAGTTTCAACTATATGGGACAGGTAGCACGCGCGGCACCGGGTGCAATGTCGGCCTTCGACTTCGAACCGACCACTGCGGGTGGGCTGCACGGTGCGGGCGTGGTGCGGGCGCAGCCGCTCGCCATTGGCGCCGCGGTCAACGACGGGGTACTGGATCTGCACCTGACCTTCTGCAACGCGACCCATTCGCTCGATTCGGTGGGCGTCCTGGCTGACCACCTGCTGAGTGCCCTTACAGAGCTGGCGGAAGTTTCGCATGCGCAGAATGCGCCGCGCTGCACTCCGTCGGATTTCCCCGGCTGTGGCCTGGACGTTGACACGCTACGGGCGGTGCTAGCGCGGCATGGCGGTCGCGACCGCATCCAGGCCATTCACCCGGTGTCGGCGGTGCAGCATGCGCTGCTTTTCGAAACGCTGCTGCGGCCGGGCGCGGGCATCAACATGATGCAGATGGAGCTGGTGCTGGAGGGCGAGCTGGACGCGGTGCTGCTGCGTGACGCATGGGCGCATGTGGTCATGCGTCATCCGGTGCTGCGGACCGTGTTTCACGGCCTGGATGCGCAGCACCCGTTGCAGGTCGTGCTGTCGTCGGCGGAGATCGATTGGCGCAGTAACGACTGGTCCGGGATCGATGTCCCCGACGACCTGCTGCATGATCAGTTGGCCAAAGACCGCGTAGCCACCCTCGATCTGGCGGGCACGCCGGCGATGTGCGTGCGCCTGATCCGCCTGGGTGAGCACCTGCATCGCCTGATCTGGACGCGGCATCATGCCCTGACCGATGGCTGGTCGAGTGCGATCGTCCTGCGCGAAGTCCTGGAGTGCTATGCAATGCAGCGCGCCGGGCTGACGCCGCAGAACCCCCCTGTGCGACCGTTCTCCGACTACGTCGCCTTGAGCAACGCGCGTCCGCTGGCCATGGCCGAAGCGTACTGGCGCTCGTATCTGGCGGACGTAACCCGGCCCACCCTGATCGGCCTGCCATCTGATTGGCACCGCTCCACGGATGATGCCCTGGTGCGCCGCCACCCGGTGGAGCTGGCGCCGGCGCTGCTGGCATCACTGCGTGGCATCGCGCAGCGCGAACAGGTCACGCTGGGCAGCGTTTATCATGCTGCGTGGGGACTGCTGCTGGCGGCACGGGATGGTCAAGCGGGCTCGCTGTTCGGGGCGGTGATGTCGGGCCGGCCGGCGGAGCTGGAGGGGGTCGACGGCATGGTCGGCCCGATGATTCGTACGTTGCCGATCCGGGTATCGGCCCCAGCAGACGCGACAGCCGGCACGCTGCTGCGCGCGGTGCAGCGCGACCTGCTCGAACACGACGTACACGGGCACCTCTCGCTGCCTGCCATCCAGGCGTTCACCGGCTTGCCGCCCAGGCAGCCGATGTTGACCTCCATCCTGGTGGTGCAGAACTACGTGACCTCGACCCAGCGCGGGGAACTGATCGGGGCGCGGCGGCGGCTGGACATCGAGGTGACCCATGTACCGGCCTCCCCAATGCTCAGCAGCCCGCTGCTGGTGACGATCGCCGAGGACGAGGGAGGGGGCGTCTGCGCCGATTTCACCTTCGATGCGCATCGGTTCAAGCCACAGGCGATCGCAGCGCTCTCGGAGGGGTTCGTGGAGGTGCTTGACCACCTGTCGCGAGGCGATCTGCCGCCTGCCGCAGCACCGGTGCAGGGCGCAGTGGCGTCGTTCCAGCACGGCCCCCGGCATGAGCATGTCGAGGCGTGCCTGTTGCGGTGCGAGGGGGTAAGCGCAGCGGTCGTCATGGAACACCCACCGGTGCCCGGGCGCGAGGGAGCGGTCGCGTACATCGTGCTGGGGCGGGCACTGGCACTTGATGCGGACCGGACCTCGCGGTTCATTGCACGCCTGCGTGCGCAGCTGGCCGCTGCGCTGCCCGCTGCGCAGGTTCCGGGTGCGTTCGTGGTGCTGGACAGCCTGCCGCAGGCCGCGGATGGCTCGATCGCGCGCGAGCGGTTGCTGCCGCCCGCGGACAATGCCTTCGCACCACCCGCGTACCTGCAACCGGAAGGCGACATCGAGCAGGCGCTGGCAGCGTGCTGGAAAGAGCTGCTTTCAGTGCCCCAAGTAGGGCGACTCGATGATTTCTTCGCGCTGGGCGGGCATTCGCTGTCGGCAATCCGGCTGGCGGGCTTCTGCCAGCGGCAGTTCGGCATACAACTGCCGCTGGCGTCGTTCTTCAACGCGCCGACGTTGCGTGCATTGGCCGATACCGTGCGCTTGCTGGTCGAAATCCAGCATCCGCTGCTCGATTCCCCGGTTGCGCCCGGCGTCGTCCTTGAGGAGGGTGAACTATGATGGATGCATTGCTGCTGCTTGCCGAAGCGCGACAGCTGGGGGTTCGGTTGTGGGCAGACCGCGGTCGCCTTCGTTTCCAGGCAGCCAGTGGGGTAATGACCCCCGGATTGCAGGCGCGGCTGACGGAACACAAGCAGGCGCTGCTGGACTGCCTGGCCCCCCCTCGTCCGGCATTGTGCAGGCGCGATGAGGATGCGCTGCTGCCGCTCTCGCATGCCCAGCAGCGGCTATGGTTCCTGTGGCGGCTGGAAGGTCCTGGCGCTGCCTACAACATGCCGATGAGCTTGCGGCTGCAGGGCGCTCTGTCGGTGCCATCGGTGCTGCGCAGTCTTCGCGCGGTCGTGCGCCGACACGAGGCACTGCGCACCCAGTTCATCGAGACTGCCGACGGCCCGCTGCAGGTGGTGGCCGACGTGGAGCTGCAGGTGCCGGTGCTGGACCTCTCGGGGCTGCCGCATGAACAGCGCCAGGCGCAGCTGCGGGCGCTGGTGAAGGACAACGCGCAGACCCCGTTCGATCTGCAGCAGGCGCCGCTGATGCGCGCCTGTGTGGTGCGCGAAGGTCCACACCACCATGTGCTGCTGCTTTGCCTGCACCACATCGTATCGGACGGCTGGTCGATGGGGGTGCTGATGCGCGAATTCGGTGCGTTGTACGGTGCGTTCGTGGACGACGCCAACGCGCCGCCGCTGGCCGCGCTGCCGGTGCAGTATCCCGACTTCGCACAGTGGCAGCGCAGCTGGTTGCAGGGTGAGGTGCTGGAATCGCAGACCAGCTACTGGGTGGAACAGCTGACGGGGCTGCCCACGCTGCTGGAGCTGCCGACCGACCGACCGCGGCCACCGCACAAGGGGTATCGCGGTGGCGTCGTACGGTGTGCACTGCCGACGACGCTGGTGGCAGCGATGGACACGTTGGCTCAGCGCCACGGCGCCACGCTGTTCATGGGCCTTTTGGCCACCTTCCAGATATTGCTGTCGCGGCTGAGCGGGCAGACCGATCTCGCCGTCGGCACGCCCACCGCGCACCGTACCCATCCTGACCTGGAAGGGCTGATCGGCTTCTTCGCCAACACCCTGGTGATCCGTGGCGAGCTGGATCTGGCGGCAGGATTCGACACCCACCTTGCCCAGGTCCGCCAGCGCACATTGGGGGCCTACGAGCATCAGGATCTGCCGTTCGAGCACCTGGTGGACCGCATCAATCCCGAACGCAATCTCGGCTACACCCCTCTGTTCCAGGCAAGCTTCAGCCTCAACAACGCCACCGGAACGCTGCCGGCCTGGCCGGGCATGCATCTGGAGCCACTGGATAGCCTGGCGGATCAGGCCCATGCCAAGTTCGATCTCAGCCTGGGCCTGCAACCGGATGGTGAAGGCGGCCTGGCGGCGACCTGGACCTACGACGAGGCCCTGTTCGAGGCCAGTACCGTGCAGCGGTGGGCAGATGCCTATGCCACGCTGCTGCAGTCAGTGCTGCACACGCCGCAGGCCCCGGTGGGGGCGCTGGCCTGGATGAGTGCTGCGCAGCGCCAGCAGCTGCTGGGCTTCAGCGCGCCGGTTGCCTCTGCGCTGCCGGTGGACCTGGTGCACGCCGGTTTCGAGGCACAGGCAGCGCAGAGGCCTCACGCCATCGCCGTTTCCTTCGAAGACCAGCAGCTGAGTTACGGTGCGCTCAACGCGCGTGCGAACGCGCTGGCCCATCGCCTGATCGCGCTGGGCGTGGGGCCGGATGACCGGGTCGCGATCTGCGTGGAGCGTGGGCTGGACATGCTGGTTGGCGTGCTGGCGATCCTCAAGGCCGGTGCCGGCTATGTTCCGCTGGACCCGGTCTATCCCGAAGAGCGTTTGGCCTACATGCTGCAGGACAGCGCGCCGATGGCGGTACTGACCCAGGCCGCCCTGCAGGCGTCGCTGCCGCTGCTGAGGGACCTGCAACGCCCGGTGCTGTTGCTGGATGCGTCGAGCCACGCGCGGGCAGGGGAGGAGACCGGCAACCCCGTCGTGCCCGGGTTGGGTACGCAGCACCTGGCGTATGTGATCTACACCTCCGGCTCCACTGGCCAGCCCAAGGGCGTGATGGTCGAACACGGCCATGTCAGCCGCCTGTTCACCGCCACCCAGGCGCAGTTCGGTTTCGACGAACGGGACGTATGGACGCTGTTCCACTCCTTCGCCTTCGATTTCTCGGTCTGGGAAATCTGGGGCGCGCTGCTGCATGGCGGGCGGCTGGTGGTAGTGCCGGCGCTGTGCACGCGCATGCCGCTGGAGTTCTACGACCTGCTGGTACGCGAACAGGTCACGGTGCTCAACCAGACCCCCAGTGCGTTCCGGGGGTTGATCGCAGCCCAGCAGCAGCGCAGCGACGCGCACCACCTGCGGGTGGTGGTGTTCGGCGGCGAAGCGCTGGAGCTGCCGATGCTGGTGCCGTGGTTCGAGCGCAATGACGGCGAGCGCACCCGGCTGGTCAACATGTACGGCATCACCGAGATCACCGTGCATGCCACCTACCGGCGTATCACCGAATCGGACGTGCGCGCCCCGCGCGGCAGCCCGATCGGGCAGGCCATTGCCGACCTGCAGCTTTACGTCCTGGATACGGCTGGCGAGCCGTCCCCGATCGGGGTGACCGGTGAGCTGTACGTGGGCGGAGCGGGGGTGGTTCGCGGCTATCTCCATCGTCCGGAGCTGACCGCGGCGCGGTTTTTGCAGGACCCGTTCCACGCCGGCGCCCGCCTGTATCGCACCGGCGATCTGGGCCGCTGGCTGCCCGACGGCAGCCTGGAGTACCTGGGGCGCAACGACTTCCAGGTGAAGATCCGTGGGTTCCGCATCGAACTGGGCGAAATCGAGGCGCGGCTGGCCGCCTGCGCGGGCGTGCGCGAGGCGGTGGTGATCGCACGCGAAGACAACCCAGGCGACAAGCGGCTGGTGGCGTATCTGGTCGCAACGCCGGAGCAGGTGCCGGACGCTGCCGCGCTGCGGCTGCAGCTGCAACAGGACCTGCCGGAATACATGCTGCCCAGCGCGTTTGTCCGGCTGGCCGCGCTGCCGCTCACCGCCAATGGCAAGCTGGACCGGCAGGCACTGCCGGCTCCGGACCACACAGCGGTGGCCGCAGGGGCCTATGGCGTCCCGGAGGGCGAGGTGGAACAGGCCATCGCCACGATCTGGCAGGACCTGCTGGGCCTGGAGCAGGTCGGGCGGCACGATACGTTCTTCGCGCTGGGTGGCAATTCGCTGCTGGTGACGCGCATGATCGCGCAGTTGCGCAACCAGCACGGCTGGCAGATTCCCATCCGACAGGTATTTGAAACACCTACGGTGGTTGCACTGGCCCGATGCTGCGTCACCGGCTCGGCGCAGGGTGCGCCCCCGCTGCGACGGCGGGAAGCCGCGGGGTCGCCGGTACCGCTTTCGCATGCGCAGCAACGCTTGTGGTTCCTATGGCAGCTGGAAGGTCCCGGCGCCGCCTATAACATGCCGATTGGCCTGCGGCTGCAGGGGGCGCTGTCGGTGCCGGCCGTGGTGCACAGCCTGCGTACGATCGTGAGCCGTCACGAAGCGCTGCGCACGCAGTTCATCGAGACCGTCGATGGACCGGTGCAGGTGGTGGCCGACGTCCAGCTGCAGGTGCCGCTGCTGGATCTTTCCGCACTCTCGGAGGGAGAACGCCAGGCACGCATGCAGGCGCTGGTACAGGCCAACGCGCAGACCCCCTTCGACCTGGAACGGGCGCCACTGATGCGCGCCTGCGTGGTCCGCGAGGACAGCCAGTGCCACGTGCTGCTGCTGTGCCTGCACCACATCGTGTCCGACGGCTGGTCAATGGGCGTGCTGATGCGCGAGTTCGGCGCGTTGTATGCCGCGTTCGTAAGCGAATCCGGCGCAGCAGCACTGGCCGAGCTGCCGGTGCAGTACCCCGATTTCGCGCAATGGCAGCGCAACTGGCTGCAGGGCGAGATGCTGGACGCGCAGGCCAGCTACTGGGTGGAACAGCTGGCGGGATTGCCCGCACTATTACGACTGCCCACCGACCGACCGCGACCGGCGCATAAACGTTACGCAGGCGGCGCCGTGCGATTCATACTGCCCGCCGCGCAGGTCGCCGCCATGGACGTTCTGGCCCAGCGCCATGGCGCAACGTTGTTCATGGGACTTCTGGCTATCTTCCAGGTGCTGCTGGCACGCCTGAGCGGGCAGACCGACCTGGCCGTGGGTACGCCGACTGCACAGCGCACCCATGCCGAACTGGAAGGGCTGATCGGCTTCTTCGTCAACACGCTGGTGATCCGTGGCGAGCTCGATCTGGCGTCGGGCTTCGACACCCACCTCGCCCAGGTCCGTCAGCGCACGCTGGGAGCGTACGAACATCAGGACCTGCCGTTCGAATACCTGGTGGACCGAATCAATCCCGAACGCAATCTGGGCTACACGCCATTGTTCCAGGTCAGCTTCAGTCTCAACAACGCCACCGGTACCCTGCCGGCCTGGCCCGGCATGCAGCTGGAGCCGCTGGACAGCCTGGCAGGGCAGGCTCAGGCCAAGTTCGACCTGAGCCTGAGCCTGCAGCCGGAAGAGGACGGCGCGCTGGCGGCCACCTGGACCTACGACGAAGCCTTGTTCGAGGCTGCCACCGTGCAGCGCTGGGCCGATGCTTATTCCGCGCTGTTGCAGTCGGTACTGCAGATGCCGCAGGCACCGATCGGAAGCCTGGCCTGCAGGATCGACGCCCCACGCCAGGAGAACGCGGTCCGCGCCGATCCACCGGTCGTGCCGGATCTCGAAGCGTCCATACAGGCCTTCCCCGGCATCGGCGCAGTGACCCTGGTCGAGCGCTCGCAGGTACCGGGGCGCAGCGTGCGCGTCGCGTACGTCACGCTCGGTTCGGCACTGTCATTGAGTGCGGAAAAGGCGGCACGCTTCGTCGCCCGTCTGCGTACGCATCTGGGCGGATTGATGTCGCCCTCGGAGATGCCGGCGGCCATCATGGTGCTGGACAGCATGCCCCTGGCGGCGGATGGATCGATTGCGCTGGAGGCCCTTCCGCTGCCGGGGCCCGATATTCTGCAGCCCCCGCGTTGCCCGGAAGGCGACGTGGAGCAGGCCATCGCCGCGGTGTGGCAGGACCTGCTTGAGCGCGAGCGGGTTGGACGGGACGACAGTTTTTTTGCCTTGGGCGGCAACTCGCTGCTGGTGACCCGCATGATCGCGCGGTTGCGCAACCAGCATGGCTGGCAGATCCCGATTCGGCAGGTGTTCGAAACCCCCAGCCTGGTCGCGCTCGCCCGATACTGCGTGCCGGGCGCGGTGCCGGCAGTGCCGCCGTTGCGGCGCCGGGACGCCACGGATTCGCCGGCACCGCTCTCGCATGCGCAACAGCGGTTGTGGTTCCTGTGGCAGCTGGAAGGTCCTGGTGCGGCCTATAACATGCCAACCGGCTTGCGACTGCAGGGAGCGCTGTCGGTGGCGGCCGTGGTTCACAGCCTGCGCATGATCGTGCGCAGGCACGAGGCGCTTCGCACGCAGTTCATCGAAACCGCCGACGGTCCACTGCAGGTGGTGGCCGACGTACAGTTGCAGGTGCCGCTGCTGGACCTTTCGGCATTGCCGGGGCTGCAGCGGCAAGCGCACCTGCAGGCGCTGGTGCAGGCACATGCGCAGGCCCCGTTCGATCTGGAGCAGGCACCGTTGATGCGAGCCTGCGTAGTGCGCGAAGGTCCGCAGCAGCACGTGCTGCTGTTGTGCCTGCACCACATCGTGTCCGACGGCTGGTCAATGGGCGTGCTGATGCGCGAGTTCGGCGCATTGTATGCTGCGTTCGTTGACGGGACGTCGGCGCCAGCGCTGCCCGAGCTGCAGGTACAGTACCCCGATTTCGCCCAGTGGCAGCACGGCTGGCTACGTGGCGAGGTGCTCGAGTCGCAGGCCAGTTACTGGATGGACCAGCTGGCCGGGCTGCCCGCGCTGCTGGAACTGCCGACCGACCGGCCGCGACCTGCGCATAAGCGTTACGTGGGGGGCTCGGTACGGTTCAGCTTGCCGGCCGCGCAGGTCGCCGCGATGGACGCGTTCGCGCAACGCCACGGGGCTACCCTGTTCATGGCATTGCTGGCCACCTTCCAGGTGCAATTGGCGCACTTGAGCGGGCAGACCGACCTGGCGGTCGGCATACCCACCGCGCATCGTACCCACGCGGAGCTGGAAGGAATGATCGGCTTCTTCGTCAACACGCTGGTGATACGCGGGGAACTGGATCTGGCCCGTGGCTTCGACACCCATCTGGCGCAGGTACGCCGACGCACGCTGGGCGCCTATGAGCATCAGGACCTGCCGTTCGAGCACGTGGTGGATCGCCTCAATCCCGAGCGGAACCTGGCCCACACGCCGCTGTTCCAGGCCAGTTTCAGCCTCAACAACGCCACCGGCGCGCTGCCGACCTGGCCGGGCATGCAGCTGGCACCGCTGGGCAGCCTGGCCGGCCAGGCCCAGGCCAAGTTTGACCTCAGTCTGAGCCTGCAACCCGACACTGAAGCCGGCCTGACCGCGGAGCTGGTCTACGACCAGTCGCTGTTCGAGCACGGCACTGCGGTACGCATGGCCGAGCAGTACCGGATGCTGCTCGACGCACTCCTGGCCGCGCCAGACGCACCCTTGGGAGCGTCCCTGAGCGTCCGGCAGCGGCGCGTCGATACACCTGTGTCCAGCGCGATCGCCGTCCGGTGCGAAGGCATGCAGGCCCTGCAGCCCGGAGCAACGCCGGAAGGAGACGTGGAGCAGGCCATTGCCACGATCTGGCGGGACCTGCTGGGGCTGGAGCAGGTAGGTCGTCACGATACGTTCTTCGCGCTGGGCGGCAACTCATTGCTGGTGACGCGCATGATCGCGCAGTTGCGCAACCAGCACGGCTGGCAGATACCCATCCGGCAGGTGTTCGAAACGCCCACCGTCCACGCGCTGGCCAGGTGCTGCATGCCGGGTGGCAGTGAGGTCGCGCCGCCCCTGCGCCGACGCGACACCCTTGCATTGCCGGTACCGCTCTCACATGCGCAGCAGCGCCTGTGGTTCCTGTGGCAGCTGGAGGGTCCCAGCGCGGCCTACAACATGCCGTTGGGCCTGCGGCTGCAGGGACCGTTGTCGCTGCAGGCCATGCTGCACAGCCTGCGCGCGGTCGTGCGTCGGCACGAGGCGTTGCGCACGCAGTTCATCGAAACCGCCGACGGCCCGCTGCAGGTGGTGGCCGACGTGGAGTTGCAGGTTCCGGTGCTGGACCTTTCGGCGCTGCCGGATGCGCAGCGGCGGGTGCGGACGCAGGCGCTGATGCAGGCCAACGCACAGGCCCCGTTCGATCTGCAGCGCGCCCCGCTGATGCGTGCCTGCGTGGTGCGCGAAGGACCTCAGCACCATGTGCTGCTGCTTTGCCTGCACCACATTGTGTCCGACGGCTGGTCGATGGGGGTGCTGATGCGCGAATTCGGTGCGCTGTACGCCGCGTTCGTGGACGACGCCGACGCGCCGACGCTGGCCGCGCTGCCGGTGCAGTACCCCGACTTCGCGAAGTGGCAACGCGGCTGGTTGCGTGGCGACGTGCTGGAGTCACAGGCCAGCTGGTGGGAGGAGCAGCTCGCCGGGCTGCCGCCGTTGCTGGAGCTGCCGACCGACCGGCCGCGGCCGCTGCACAAGCGCTATGGTGGCGGCTCGGTGCGTTTTGCGTTGCCCGCCGCCCAGGTTGCTGCAATGGGTGCGCTGGCGCAGCGTCACGGAGCGACGCTGTTCATGGGCCTGCTGGCGACCTTCCAGGTATTGCTGGCACGTCTGAGCGGGCAGCGCGACCTGGCCGTCGGTACGCCCACCGCGCACCGCACCCATGCCGAACTGGAAGGCTTGATCGGCTTCTTCGTCAACACGCTGGTGATCCGTGGCAAGCTGGATCTGGCCGCGGGCTTCGACACCCACCTGGCCCAGGTCCGTCAGCGTACGCTGGGGGCCTACGAACACCAGGACCTGCCGTTCGAATACCTGGTGGACCGCATCAATCCCGAACGCAACCTTGGCTACACGCCCCTGTTCCAGGCCAGCTTCAGCCTCAACAATGCCACCGGTGCGTTGCCGTCCTGGCCGGGCATGCAGCTGGAACCCTTGGACAGCCTGTCCGGCCAGGCCCAGGCCAAGTTCGATGTCAGCCTGAGCCTTCAGCCCAACGATGATGGCGGGCTGGCAGGCGAGCTGGTCTATGACCGGGCGCTGTTCGATCACCGCAGCGCCGTGCGCATGGTCGGGCAGTACCAGATGCTGCTTGGTTCGCTGCTGCTTGCGCCGGACACACCACTGTGCAGGCTGCCGATGGTGGATGAAACCGACCGGGCGTGGCTGCTGGCACAGGGCACGCGTTGGCGTCCCGGTCCGGGGTCAGCGCGGGGCATACACGAGCGGTTCGCCGACCAGGTCGAGCGGGCGCCGGAGGCGATTGCCGTCCAGCACGACGAACTCCTCATCAGCTATGCCACGCTGGATGCCTGGTCCGACGCGCTGGCGCGTGCGCTGCGCGAAGCGGGAGTGGGGGTGGGCAGCCGCGTGGGCCTCTGCATGAGCGCAGCACCCGAGCTCGCCGCGGGCATGCTGGCCATCCTCAAAACCGGGGCGGCGTATGTGCCGCTGGACCATCGGCAGCCGTCGATGGTTCTGGACCAGATCATCGGCGAGACACGGCCGGCCCTGGTCGTCACCGACAGCGACGCACTGCCTTGGACCGTTCCAATCCCGTACCAGCGGGTGCGCCGGGACGGCGCGGCGTCGACCCTCGCTGTGCGCTCCGTCAGCGAGGGGTGGCCCATCGATACCGCGCTGCTGCCGGCCTGCCTGATGTACACGTCCGCCTCCACCGGTCGCCCGAAGGCGGTGGAGGTTGACCACCGCAGCGTCGTCCGACTGGTGGTGGACACCGATTACCTTACCCTGGGTCCCACGGACGTCATCCCGCAGCTTTCCAATCCGGCGTTCGACGCGTCCACCTTCGAGGTGTGGGGCGCACTGCTCAACGGCGGCCGCCTGGTGCATGTTCCGCGTGACGCGGTGCTGCATCCGGAACGACTGGGTGTCGCACTTCGCGATATCCGCCCCTCCGCCGTGTTCCTTGGTTCGGCGCAGTTCAGCCAACTGGCGCATCTGCAACCAGACGCCCTAGGCGGCGTACGCGACGTACTGGTGAGTGGAGACGTGGTCAGCACTGAAGCGTTGCGGCGGGTGCACGCGCACGGCGGGCCGCAGCGTCTGCTTAATGGCTATGGACTGACCGAAAACACGACCCTCAGTACGGTCTTCGATGTCGGGGATCCGGAACCGTTGCACCGCTGCATCATCGGCACGCCGATCGCCAATTCCACTGCCCATGTGCTGGACGCCGACATGAACCTGTTGCCGGTGGGCGTGGAAGGGGACCTGTACGTGGGTGGCGACGGAGTGGCCATTGGTTATCCGGGCCAGCCCGGCCTGACCGCCGAACGTTTCGTGCCGGACCCGTTCGCGCGGGACCCAGGCGCACGCCTGCACCGCACCGGCGACCGCGCCCGCTGGAACCCGGATGGGCAGCTTGAGTTCGTTGGGCGCGAGGACAGCCTGGCAAGGAACCGCGGTTTCAGGATCAACACGGAAGAGATCGCGGCCCGTCTGGCGGCACGACCGGGTGTCGGACAGGCGGTCGTCGCGATGCGCGAGGACCCGGCCGGTGGCAATGCGCTGGTGGCCTATATCGTAGCCGCGTCCGACGCCACACCCGCGATGTCCACGCTGCGCGAGCAATTGCTGCGCGAACTGCCCGCGTACATGGTGCCAGCGGCGTTCGTGGTGCTGCCGGCATTGCCCTTGACCCCCAACGGCAAGGTGGACCACCGCGCACTACCGGTGCCCGCGCTCGCCGCCGCGACGGTGGCCTACCTGCCGCCGGAAACGGAGGTGGAACGCACCGTGGCCGAGGTCTGGCAGACCCTCCTGGGTGTGGAGCGGGTTGGCCGCTACGACAACTTCTTCGCCTTGGGCGGCCATTCCCTGGTCGCCGCCCGTGCGGTGATCCGCTTGAAGGAACGCCTGCAGGTCGAGGTGGAGGTGCGCGACCTGTTCATGGCGCCGCAGCTGTCGGCACTTGCCGAGATACTGCTCGAACGCCAGTTGGGCCAGTTCGACGCCAACGAACTGCTGGCCCTGTTGGAGAGTATGGAAACGCCCATCGCGGAGTAGATCCGCTGTGGAAAGTCGTTGCACTGCACATCGAACGGATCGAGAGAAACGCACTCCATGCACACTGTCGCGCTGAACCATCTCTCCAACGCCGAGCGGGAACGCCTTCTGATGCTGGCGCGCAGCAGGTTGACCCGCCAGGTCGCGACGGCGTCCAGCATCCAGCCAGCCGACCGTAGCCAACCGCTGCCGCTGTCGTGGGCGCAGCAGCGGCTGTGGTTCCTGGACCAGCTCGATCCCACCGCAGGTTCGGCCTATCACATGCCCTTGGCGCTACGCCTCAGTGGCCAGCTGGACAGGGCCGCTCTGCAGGCGACCTTGAATCGCGTGGTGGATCGGCATGAGAGCCTTCGCACCCGCTTTGTCAGCGTGGCAGGAACCCCGCGGCAGGTCATCGCCCCGGTCGGTACCGAAGTGGCCATGCGCGAAGAAGATCTGTCCGCCCTGGACGCGGCCCAACAGGCGTTGGTGGTGGCGGAACGCAGCGCCAGCGAAGCGGGCGACCGCTTCGATCTGTCCACCGGGCCGCTCATCCGCGGACGGCTGCTGCGGCTGGCGGAAGACGAGCACGTCCTGATGGTGACCCAGCACCACATCGTCTCGGACGGCTGGTCGATCGGAGTGATGGTGAAGGAGTTCGCCGCACTGTACGCTGCGTTCGCACAGGGCCAGCCGGACCCGTTGCCCGCATTGACCATCCAGTATCCGGATTACGCTGCATGGCAACGCCAGTGGCTGCAGGGAGAAGTGCGCCAAGCCCAGCTGGACTACTGGCGGCACACTCTGTCCGGGGCACCCACGTTGCTGGACATGCCCACCGACCGCCCGCGCCCGGCGGTACAGCGCTATACAGGCGATGTTGTCGAACGTCGGTTGGCGCTGCCCCTGGTGGAGGGCATACGTGCGTTGTCATCGCGGCATGGAACCACGTTGTTCATGACCGCATTGGCGACCTGGGCGGCAGTGCTGTCACGCCTCAGCGGCCAGAAAGACCTGGTGGTGGGCAGTCCGGTCGCCAACCGTCAGCGCACGGAAGTGGAGCCGCTGGTGGGGTTTTTCGTGAACACCCTGGCATTGCGCGTCCGGATGGAAGACGACCCGGACGTGGCCACGCTGCTGGCGCGGGTCAAGGCCACCACACTGGCTGCTTACGCACATCAGGACCTGCCGTTCGAACAGGTGGTGGAGGTCCTGCAGCCCGAACGCAGCCTTGCCCACAGCCCCGTGTTCCAGGTCATGCTGTCAATGAACAACACGCCGGGCGGCGGCCCGATGCGGTTGCCGGGATTGGCCCTGTCGAACGTGGAGACCGGAACGCCGGCCGCCAAGTTCGATCTGGCCCTGTCCCTTTCTGAAAGCCCCGACTCGCTGGTAGCCAGTCTCGTCTATGCGACCGATCTGTTCGACCGTCCGACCATTGAACGCATGCTTGATGGCTGGGAGATGCTGGTGGCCGGAATGGTCGCCGATGACACCCAACGTGTCAGCCGTGTGCCGTTGCTGTCGCCTTTGGCCCGCAAACGGGTACTGGGCTTCAGCGCGCCGGTTGCCTCTGCACTGCCGGTGGACCTGGTGCACGCCGGTTTCGAGGCACAGGCAGCGCAGAGGCCTCACGCCATCGCCGTTTCCTTCGAAGACCAGCAGCTGAGTTACGGTGCGCTCAACGCGCGTGCGAACGCGCTGGCCCATCGCCTGATCGCGCTGGGCGTGGGGCCGGATGACCGGGTCGCGATCTGCGTGGAGCGTGGGCTGGACATGCTGGTTGGCGTGCTGGCGATCCTCAAGGCCGGTGCCGGCTATGTTCCGCTGGACCCGGTCTATCCCGAAGAGCGTTTGGCCTACATGCTGCAGGACAGCGCGCCGATGGCGGTACTGACCCAGGCCGCCCTGCAGGCGTCGCTGCCGCTGCTGAGGGACCTGCAACGCCCGGTGCTGTTGCTGGATGCGTCGAGCCACGCGCGGGCAGGGGAGGAGACCGGCAACCCCGTCGTGCCCGGGTTGGGTACGCAGCACCTGGCGTATGTGATCTACACCTCCGGCTCCACTGGCCAGCCCAAGGGCGTGATGGTCGAACACGGCCATGTCAGCCGCCTGTTCACCGCCACCCAGGCGCAGTTCGGTTTCGACGAACGGGACGTATGGACGCTGTTCCACTCCTTCGCCTTCGATTTCTCGGTCTGGGAAATCTGGGGCGCGCTGCTGCATGGCGGGCGGCTGGTGGTAGTGCCGGCGCTGTGCACGCGCATGCCGCTGGAGTTCTACGACCTGCTGGTACGCGAACAGGTCACGGTGCTCAACCAGACCCCCAGTGCGTTCCGGGGGTTGATCGCAGCCCAGCAGCAGCGCAGCGACGCGCACCACCTGCGGGTGGTGGTGTTCGGCGGCGAAGCGCTGGAGCTGCCGATGCTGGTGCCGTGGTTCGAGCGCAATGACGGCGAGCGCACCCGGCTGGTCAACATGTACGGCATCACCGAGATCACCGTGCATGCCACCTACCGGCGTATCACCGAATCGGACGTGCGCGCCCCGCGCGGCAGCCCGATCGGGCAGGCCATTGCCGACCTGCAGCTTTACGTCCTGGATACGGCTGGCGAGCCGTCCCCGATCGGGGTGACCGGTGAGCTGTACGTGGGCGGAGCGGGGGTGGTTCGCGGCTATCTCCATCGTCCGGAGCTGACCGCGGCGCGGTTTTTGCAGGACCCGTTCCACGCCGGCGCCCGCCTGTATCGCACCGGCGATCTGGGCCGCTGGCTGCCCGACGGCAGCCTGGAGTACCTGGGGCGCAACGACTTCCAGGTGAAGATCCGTGGGTTCCGCATCGAACTGGGCGAAATCGAGGCGCGGCTGGCCGCCTGCGCGGGCGTGCGCGAGGCGGTGGTGATCGCACGCGAAGACAACCCAGGCGACAAGCGGCTGGTGGCGTATCTGGTCGCAACGCCGGAGCAGGTGCCGGACGCTGCCGCGCTGCGGCTGCAGCTGCAACAGGACCTGCCGGAATACATGCTGCCCAGCGCGTTTGTCCGGCTGGCCGCGCTGCCGCTCACCGCCAATGGCAAGCTGGACCGGCAGGCACTGCCGGCTCCGGACCACACAGCGGTGGCCACCCAGGCGTATCAGGCACCGGAGGGGGTAGTGGAGCAGGTCATCGCCACGATCTGGCAGGACCTGCTGGGCCTGGAGCAGGTGGGGCGGCACGACCATTTCTTCGCCTTGGGCGGTCACTCGCTGATGATCGTCAGCCTCGTCGAACGGCTGCACCGGCACGGTTTCCGCGTCGATGTGCGTACGGTGTTCCTGGCACCGGTGCTCAGTGCGCTGGCGGCGAAACTGGTCGAGCTGGGTACCGCGCCCGTACCCATCGCCATCGCCCCGAATCTGATACCCGACGATGGCACGCCGCTGCGGCCCGAACATCTGACGCTGGTGGATCTGGACCAGGCCGGGATCGACAGCATCATCGCCCGCGTGGCGGGCGGGCAGGCCAACATCCAGGACATCTATCCCCTGGCGGCCCTGCAGGCGGGCATCCTTTTCCATCACCTGCTCGATACCGAGGGCGACGCCTACCTGATCCGCATGGTCGCGACCTTCGACAGTCGCGATCGCCTCGACCGCTTCCTGCAGGCGCTGCAGCGCGTCATCGATCGTCACGACATCCTGCGCACGGCCGTGCACTGGCAGCGCCTGGACAGGCCGGTACAGGTGGTGCATCGCCGCGTTCGCCTGCCGATCCACGAGCTCGAGCTCCGGCAGGACGCGCCCGCGCTGCCGCAGCTTCTGGAGCGGACCGATCCACGACGGCTGCGCATGGACCTGCAGCGGGCACCGCTGCTGGCCGCGCACGTAGCGCGCGACACGGCGTCTGGCGAATGGATGCTGGCGCTGCTCAAGCACCACATCATCGATGACAACCAGTCGCTGCAACTGCTGCTGCGCGAGATCCGGCTCCTGCTGGAGGACAAGGGCGATCTGCTTCCGGCGCCGGTGCCCTACCGCAACTTCATCGCCCAGCTCCTGGCGGTTCCCGATGAGGTGCACGAGGCGTACTTCCGGCGTGAGCTCGGCGACATCACCGCGCCTACCGCGCCCTTCGGTGTGATCGACGTGCAGCGCAGCGGTAGCGAAGTAACCGACGCAGGGCTGCCGCTCGATCCCACGCTGTGCACGCGCCTGCGCGACAGCGCAAGACAGCACGGGGTCACCCCGGCCGCGCTGTTCCACGTGGCCTGGGCACGCGTGCTGTCAGCCTGCAGCAATACGCAGGACGTAGTGTTCGGCACAGTCCTGTCCGGGCGGCAACAGGCGGCCGAGGATGTAGAACAGGTCGTGGGCATTTTCATCAACACCTTGCCCATCCGCATCCCACTCGATGCAGGCAGCGCCGCCGACACTGTGCAGGCAACCCATCAGCGGCTGAGCGAGTTGCTTGCGCACGAACAGGCCGCACTCAGCCTGGTACAGCGATGCAGCGGGGTGCAGCTGCCGCTGCCCCTGTTCACCACCCTGCTCAATTACCGGCACACGCGTCCGCTCGCTGCAGGCAGCGCCGGGGAGGGCTGGCCCGGTATGCGCATGCTTGCCGGCGAAGGTCGCACCAACTATCCGGTGACGGTGTCTGTCGACGACCTTGGGCAGGGCTTCAGCATATCCGTGGAGTGCGTTTCCGGGATCGACCCGCGCACCATGGTCACCTGCCTGCACACGGCCCTGCATGCGCTGGTGGACGCGCTCGCGTCCGCAACGCAGCAACCGGTGTCCGCACTGCAGGTGCTGTCCCTGGCAGATCGCCACGCACTCATTGCTGGAATGAATCCAGTGGCGGCCGCGGGGTCCTCCAGCCGCTTTGTGCATGCGTTGTTCGAGGTGCAGGCGGCACGACGCCCCGATGCCACCGCGCTGCGCCATGCGACGGGGACAGTCCGATATGGAGAGCTCAATGCGCAGGCCAACCGCCTGGCGCACCACCTTCGTGGGCTTGGCGTCGGCGTCGGCCACCGGGTTGCAGTGAGCCTGGAGCGCGGGCCCGACTTTGTGTTGGCCGTGTTGGCCGTCCTGAAGGCAGGCGCCGCGTATGTGCCACTGGACCCGTCCTATCCTCCCGAGCGCCTGGCCCAGATGCTGCGGAGCAGCGAGCCCAAGGCGCTGCTGGTGGCGACCGAACGCCCGCCGTGGCTGGATGCGGCTGGGCCGCTTCCGGCTCTGGTCGACCTGCATGCGGATGCGTGGCATGCCTGCAGTGCGCTCGACATCGACCCATCGCGCATTGGGCTGATGCCCAACGACCTGGCCTATGTGATCCACACCTCTGGCTCGACCGGCCAGCCCAAGGGTGTGATGGTGGAGCACGCGGGTGTGGTCAACCAGATCACCGCCTTCGCAGACTATGTAGAACTGGCAGCAACAGATCGTGTACTGCAATTCGCTGCGCTGTCGTTTGATACCGCCGTGGAGGAAATCTTTGCAACCCTTGCGCACGGCGCGACGCTGGTGCTGCGTGACGATGCGTGGTTGGCAGGGGCGAACGTGTTCTGGTCCCGCTGCGCGGACGAGCAGATCAACATCGTTGACCTGCCCGCGCAGTTCTTCAGCCAGATTGCGTTGGAAGGCATACCCGTACCCGCCTGCGTCCGCAGCGTGGTCATCGGCGGAGAGGCCATCAGTGAAGCGGCGCTGCGTGCCTGGTTCGGGGGCGATGGGCACCGGCCGGTGCTGCTCAATACCTACGGGCCTACCGAGGCCACGGTAAGCGTGACGGCCCACGTTATGAGCGCCGCCAGTGGCAGCAGCCGAGTGCTGGGACGCCCGATCGCTAACACCCGCCTGTATGTTATGGACGCCCGGCAGCAGTTGGTACCGGCCGGGGCGGTGGGTGAACTGTACATCGGCGGTTGCCAGGTCGCGCGCGGCTATCAGGACCGGCCCGACCAGACCGCAGCGCGCTTCCTCCCCGATCCATTCCAGGCAGGGGGACGACTGTATGCCACGGGCGACCTGGTCCGCTGGAATGCCGACGGCACGCTGGAGTACCTTGGGCGCAACGATTTCCAGGTGAAGATCCGCGGGTTCCGGATCGAACCGGCCGAGGTCGAAACACGCATCGCCGAACTGGTCGGCGTGCAGGAAGCGCTGGTGGTCGCACAGCCGGCCGCCGACGGCGCGCTGCGGCTGGTGGGTTACTACACCGGAACGGCGGCGGTCAGCGACGTACGTGCGGCGCTGCAGCAAGCTCTCCCGTCGCACATGGTGCCTGCCGCGATGCTGCACGTGCCCGCCTGGCCGACCATGCCCAACGGCAAGATCGACCGCAGGGCGTTGCCACCAGTGGCCGACGAGAGTTTTGCGCGGGAACGTTTCGAAGCCCCGCAGGGAAGCACAGAGCACGCCGTGGCGCAGCTCTGGAGCGAAATGCTGCGGGTCAGCGGCGTAGGGCGGCATGACAGTTTCTTTGAACTGGGCGGTCACTCGCTGCTCGCGATCCGCATGATGTCCCAGCTGGGCAGCCGGCATGGCTGGGAGCTGTCCATCCGACAGGTTTTTGAAACCCCTACCGTGGCCGGATTGGCCGCTGCATTGACTGCGCAGTCGAACCCGCAGCACTCACCGCTGGTAGAGCTGAAAAAGGGCGCGGCAGGCGCAGGGTCAATCTACTGCATCCCGGGTGCCGGTGGACGTACGTCTGGCTTCGGCGAATTCGCCAGCGGCCTGTCAACCCCCCACGCGCTGTATGGCCTGCAACCGCGCGGCATGGACGATGACCAGGCAGCCGCCAATTGCGTGCAGGACATGGCCACCGACTACCTGCAGGCGATGGACGCGCATGCGGGAGGTGCCTGCGTGGCTTTGGTCGGGCATTCGCTGGGGGGCATGGTGGCCTTTGAGATCGCCCGGCGCATCGCCGCACGCGGCGGCGCCCGGCCTCACGTGCTCCTTCTGGATGCGCCGCCTCCCATCGGCACGGCCGCAGGCACGCCGCCTGACGACGTGGATGCGCTGCTGGCCTACGCCCAGGCCTTGTCGCCGATACCGTTGACGACAGATCCCAACGCGCTGCGCGCACTCCCACCACGACAGCGCGTGCGCCAATTGCTCCAGCGCCTGCATCGCGAGCCCGCCGACGTCGGCGACGCCGAACTGACGGTGACCCTGCGCATTGTCGGGGTGTACCTGGCGCACCTGCAGGCTGCCTACGCCTATCTGCCGGACGGTGGCTACGACGGCCCGGTCGTGTACATCGCTCCGCTGGGGTCATTGCATGAAGGCAGTAGTTGGGCGCACACCCGCTGGCAGGCGCTGCATACGGAGGCGCTGCCTCTGTATCTGGTGCAGGGCGATCACCAGTCGATGTTGAAGGCTCCTTTCGCCGCCCAGCTTGCGGCTGCGACCGTGCTGGGTCTACGTGATGCGCCGTCCGCACGCGCCCTGCAGTGCGTGGTGGAAGGTGGCCTGAACGGTCCCGTACAGGCCACGGTGTCGGCAATACGCGCGCATGCTGCGCGCGACCGCGGCTTCCGACGCTACCGCCAGCGCGATGGAATGGCCACATGGCTCGCCGCGCAACTGCAACGGCAGGAGGCAGTGTGCGTGATTGATATTGGAAGCGGCGAGGGGGCCGGCGCAAACGGGATATTGCCCGCCAGCGCAGATTGCGTGCGTTGGAATCTGCTGGACGCTTCCATCGGAGAAGACAGCCCCGGACCACCTCCGGTGATCGCGGCCGATATGGTGACCGCGCTGGGGCAGGGAATGGCATACCTGACCCCCGCAGCGCTCGAGGCGGCGCTGTTCCAAGTGCTGAACGTGCTGCGTCCGGGGGGCATGCTGGTGTGCGACCTGATCAACGCGGACGCGCTCAGTGCCGGCGTGCAGGCGGGGATCCGCGTAGCGCCTGCCGAGGCCGTTCAGGGCAGCGTTGCCGTATTCAGCGAGCGTGTGTCGAACGAACACCGGCAGTTGCGTCGCCTGCGCATGACCCTGGCCGGCGAGGTGGAGTCAAACCGCGAACTGGTGGCGCTGCAGGCTTACGACGCACGCGAAGCCTTCGAGCTGTTCCGACGGGTCGGGTTTGTCCGGGTCCGGGTCATGGATCTCGGCGGCAACGCATTCGATCCAGCGGCGCCTGCCTATGTTCTGATCGCCGAGCGCACGTCATGACGAAAAGCGTTGACGAACCGACATACTGTGCTATACACAGTATGCAGGCTGCGATATGAGGGTGGCATATCTCCAACACCGCGGGGATGCGGATGACCGATTCAGTGACCGAGCGCAAGGAAAAGCTGGTGCTGGAGCTGCGTCGGGGGGTGCTGGTGTTGAGCGTGCTGCTGGCCCTGCGCGAGGAGCGCTATGCCTATGGTCTGCGAAGGGAACTGGCAGAGACCGGGATCGATATCGAAGAAGGCACGCTTTACCCGCTGTTGCGTCGCATCGAGGAGCAGGGGTTGCTCGACAGCGATTGGCGTGATGCGGACGGTCGTCGTCGCAGGTACTACCGACTTTCAATGGAAGGAAAGAACGTGCTAGAAGTCATGAAGGGCGAGTGGGATCAACTGGCCGCGGCCGTAAACGCGTTGAAGGGGGCCTGAGATGGGGTTGCTGGACAACTACGTGGCGGCGGTAAAGCGCCATCTTCCGCTGCGCATGCGCGAAGACGTGGGCGATGAACTGCATTCCACTCTGGTGGACTCGATCGACGCGCTGGAGGAAGCAACCGGGCGACCGCTGGACCAGAACGAGGTTGCCGAACTGATCAAACGGCGCGGGCATCCGCTGTTGGTCGCCAGCGCCTACCGGGGCGACCGCGGGTTGGTCGGTGCGCAATTGTTCCCCATTTACCTTCGGGTTCTCAAGGTCGGTTTGGTCATTGCTGCCATTGGCGTATTGGCCGACTACGTGGTGGGCGATGGCGTCGTGCAGGCACGCGACCTGGCGCGGCTGGTCCACCGGTATTATCTGCCGGCGCTGAACGTGTTCGCATGGGTGACCATCGCCTTTTATCTGATGGACGCCTGGATGGCGCGCACCCAGTTCCTGCAACGGTGGAATCCGTTGAGCCTGCCGGGCGCGCTCGATGTGCAACGCTGGCAGGCGCCGCGAACCTTTTCCGCGCTGGTGCATATCGGTGCGCTGGTACTGGTCGTCAAGTTTGTGATCCACGGCGCGTTTCTGCAGGGCAGATTGATTGGCGCGCCGGTGCCGGTGATGGTCGAGTTGGCGCCAGATTTCAGACAGGTCTTTCCCTGGCTGGTGACCGCGCTGACCAGCGGCATCATCGTACTCACCGTCTGGGCGGTCGCCCGCGGGTACTGGGATCGGCTGACGCTATGCTTGTCGGCAGTTACCCGCATTGCCTTGGGAAGCGTGCTGTTCTGGATCGCCGGGCGCGGCGAGGCGTTCACAACCCAGCTGTTCACTGATAGCGTGCCGGTGGATGTGGACGCCATCGTTGTCGGCCTGCGGATCTTCCTGACCGTGGTCGCCACCGTGAGCATGCATGCCGGCGTCCGTCACCTGATGTGGTTGGTACAACCCGAACCAAAGGCGCCCTGAGTCGCCACTCCAGCGTTACCGCAATCATATGAGAAGGATTTCATGGATAAGTCGGATCTGATCGCGCAGCTACGTTTTGAACGAAATCCAGCGGGGGCTGCCCCTGTTCATGGCGTCAGGACCTCCACCCATTGGCTTCGCGTCGCCGGTGTCGGTGCGGTTGTGCTCGCGGGTGGGGTGATTGCGTTCCACCTGAAAGGTGAAACCACTGCCCATGCGGAGCCGCAGCCTGGTCCACGAACGTCCCAGCCGACGCGGGAGGTCCAGCCCATTGCGGCCACCAGGGCATCGGGCGACGTGCTTCTGCAGGCGACAGGCTACGTGGCGGCGCGGCGCGAAGCCACCGTGTCAGCGCAGATCACCGGCATGCTCATCGACGTGCTGGTGGAGGAGGGGGATCGGGTTGAACGCGGGCAGACCATCGCGCTGCTCGACAGCAAGGGGCATTCCGCGTCACTGAGAGCTGCCGAGGCGTCCGCCCTGGCGGCGAGCGCGGAAGCAGAGCAGGTCCGTGCGGAAGTGGAACAGGGAAGCAGGAAGGCGGCCCGCCAGGCGGAACTGCTTGAGAGCCAGTTGGTCTCGCGCGAAATGGCCGAACAGGCCCAGACAGAGCTGGTCACGGCGCAGGCACGACTGCGCGCCGCCGAGCGACGTGCGGAATCGGCACGCGCCGACCTGCAATCTGCCGATGTTGCCATCGGACACACCGAAATCAAGGCGCCGTTTGGGGGTGTTGTGATCCACAAGGCTGCCCAGGCAGGAGAGATCGTCTCACCACAATCCAACGGGGGTTTTACCCGCAGTGGCATCTGCACCATCGTCGACATGGAGTCCCTGGAAGTAGACGTGGATGTCAACGAAGCCTACATCGGTCTTGTTGCTCCCGACATGCCGGCAGAGGTTGTGCTCGATGCCTATCCAGACTGGCGCATTCCAGCCCATGTGGTGGCCATCGTACCCACCGCGGACCGCGGCAAGGCCACCGTGCGCGTGCGCGTGGGCTTTGCATTGAAGGATCCGCGCATTGTGCCGGACATGGGTGCCCGGGTGTCGTTCAAGAGCCGGCCCCAGGCCGACCAGGCAGCTCCCGCCGCAGCAATCGACAAAGCCCGATCTGTTTCAGCCGCAGGATGGGACTGACACCGCCGAGTCATTCCAGCAGTGGCGGGCTGCGGATCCCGCTCGCATCATCACAGAAGGACGTGCTCAGATGACAACACAACCGCTCGTGCAGTTGCAGGGAATCTCCAAAGCCTATACACGTGGGAAGCAGAAAGTGCAGGTGCTTGCGGGCATCGACCTGAGCATTGATCGCGGCGAGTTCCTCGCCCTGATGGGCCCCTCCGGCTCGGGCAAGACCACACTGCTGAATATGATCGGCGGATTGGACAGCCCGACATCGGGCAGCCTGCTGGTGGATGGCGTTGCCATTGACTCACTCAGCGCCAGCCAGCTCTCGCGGTGGCGCGCGGCTCATGTAGGCTTCGTGTTCCAGTTCTACAACCTGATGCCGATGTTGTCGGCACAGCGCAATGTCGAGTTGCCGTTGATGTTGACTCGATTGCCTCGCGCCCAGCAGCGTAAGAACGCAGCGGTGGCGCTGCAGGTGGTGGGGCTGGCCGACCGCGCCTCGCATAAGCCCACCGAGCTTTCCGGAGGCCAACAGCAGCGTGTGGCCATCGCACGTGCGATCGTGTCCGACCCGGATATTCTCATCTGCGACGAACCCACGGGCGATCTCGACCGTCAGTCCGCCGAGGATGTGCTTGGGCTGCTGCGCCAGCTCAATCGCGATCATGGCAAGACCATCATCATGGTCACCCACGACCCGCGCGCCGCAGAGTATGCCTCGCGAACGTTGCACCTGGACAAGGGTGCACTCGCGGTCGACGCGCCGGAGTACGGCGGCGCACCGGAGCCGCAGCGCATCGCTGACGCGGCATTGGCTTGAGGGGGCGCCATGACCTATCTGGACCTGATCTGGACGTCACTGTTCCGGCGCAAGGTGAGAACCATCTTCACCATCGTTTCGATTGCTGCCGCCTTCCTGCTGTTTGGTCTGCTCGATACGGTGCGGGTGGCGTTCTCCACGGGTGACAACGCCGACGGGGCGGGGCGGCTGATCACCACCTCGGCGATGTCCATGCAGCATCCATTGCCCATCACACTCAAACAGCGCATCGCCTCCCTTCCGGGTGTCCGCGATGTGGCTGCCGCCAACTGGTTCGGCGGCGTCTACCAGGACCCCAGAAACCAGGTCGTTACCGTCGCCGTGAGCCCGGAATACCTCGATGTCTATCCCGAAATCGTACTCGCACCCGAGCAGCGTGCCGATTTCGAGAAGACCCGCATCGGTGCGATCGTCGGAGTCGACCTTGCTCGCGAGCACGGCTGGAAGATCGGCGATCGTATTCCGATGCAGTCCACGTTGTTTGCCCCTCGCTCCGGCGAACGCGCCTGGCCGTTCGTCATTTCCGGCATCCATCACTCCAGGAACCCGGGGCAGGATTCGCTCAACAACATGTTCCTGTTCCATTGGGAATACTTCGACGAAATGAATGCAATCGGGCCGGATACCGCACACTGGTATGCGGTAAGGGTCGCAGACCCGACGCGCGCAGATGCCGTCGCGCGAGCCATTGATGACATGACCGCCAACTCGGACCACGAAACCAAGACCCAGACAGAACAGGCATTCCAAGCCGCATTCGTCAAGAAGATGATCAACATCGGATTGATCGTCACCTCGATCATGGGCGCGGTCTTCTTTACCTTGGTACTGCTTACCGGGAATGCCATGATGCAGGCCATCCGTCAGCGCACGTCGGAGCTGGCAGTGATGAAGACGCTGGGCTTCACCAATGCAAAGCTGCTGGGGATGGTGCTCGGCGAATCGGTACTGCTGCTGCTGATCGGCGGAAGCCTGGGCATGACCCTGGTGACACTCATCGCGCCGCGCATGGCCGCCGCCAGTCGCGGGCTGATGAGCCCGGAAGGCGTGGGCGCCCAGGCATGGATGAACGCGTTGCCGTTGATGCTGCTCATCGGTCTGCTCGTGGGCTTGCTGCCTGGCCTGCGCGCCATGCGCCTGAACATCATCGATGCGCTGGCACGGCGCTGAGGACTGCACAATGAAAATCATCATCATCAACGTGCTTCTGTTTCTGGTCGCTGCGGCGGGCGTGTATGCGCTCACCATGCTGCCGTTGGCCGTGATTGCCGCAGTGATCGTCTGTTTCGCCGCATGGATGGCGTTGACCGCCAGCGGCAGGACCGTCGCGTCGGTCACCCTGGTCGGCCTGAGTACACTGCGTGACCGGCTGGGCACGTCCTCGGTCATCATCCTCGGCATGGCGGGCGTGGTAGGCGTGTTCATTGCACTGCTGGCCATGGGCGAAGGCTTCCGCGCTACGCTGCAGGGCAGCGGCAGCGATGAAACCGCCATCGTGACCCGAAGCGGCGCCCTTGCCGAAACCTCATCGGTGCTGGTGCGCAGTGACGTGGACATCATCTCGCACATGCCGGGAGTCGCCCGCGACGCCAAGGGCGATGCGCTGGTGTCGGCCGAACTGACCGTGCCGGTAACCGCGCACTCGAAAGGTGAAGGAGAGCTCACCAACCTCGCGCTGCGGGGCGTCGATCCCGATGCCTGGCAGATGCGACCAAGAATGAAAATCGTCGAAGGACGCACGTTCACCCCGGGTCTGTACGAGCTGGTGGTTGGGCGAAGTGCTCGTGCACGGTTCGCCGGCCTGGAGCCGGGCCAGCAGGTACGGCTGGGCACGAACCTGTGGACCGTCGTCGGTGCTTTCGAGTCGGGCGACGCCTACGACTCCGAGCTCTGGGGCGACCGTCAGGCGGTCGCCGCCATATACCGGCGCGGCAGCAGCGTCTCGTCCGTGCAGGTCAAGTTGGACGGTCCGCAGGCGCTGAAGATGCTGCAGGATGCCTTGGCCAACGATCCGCGCGTGACGGTGGACGCGGTAACCACCCGCGAGTTCTTTGCCCGGCAGTCCAACAGCCTGTTCCAGCTCACCAAGATGATCGGCCTTGTGGTCGGTACCATCATGGGTATCGGAGCGCTGTTCGGCGCACTGAACTGCATGTTCGCCGCCGTCGAGCAGCGCGCACGCGAGATCGGAACATTGCGTGCCATTGGCTTCCAGGCAGGATCGGTTGTCATATCGGTGATGCTGGAAGCGATGTGGCTCGCGCTGATCGGGGGGGCAATCGGGGCAGGGCTGGCCTGGCTGATATTCAACGGCAAGACCATATCCACGCTCAGCGGATTCAGCGAGCTGGCATTCCAGTTCAAGGTGACCCCGGACTTGATGCTGTCCGGCCTGAGGTGGGCGTTGGCGATCGGCTTCATTGGCGGCCTGTTCCCCGCCGCCCGTGCTGCCACCATGCCGCTGGTCGCCGCGCTTCGCGAGGACTGAGCCGTTACCCGGCCCCACTTTCCATCGAATTGAAGGGTAAACCCACATGCACAGCCATCAGTTGCTCTGTCTTCCATTTGCAGGTGCAGGTGCTTCGGTCTTCGCCGACTGGAAGCCGTTGTCCCAGCGTCTCGACGTTCTGCCCGTGCAGTTGCCCGGAAGGGAAAAGCGCTTTACCGAGGCGTGTTACACCGATGTACACCAGGCCGTGGCCGGACTGGTGCCCGAGGTTGCCCCGCTGCTGGACCCCGAGCAGGACATCATTGTGTTCGGCCACAGCCTGGGTGCCGTGCTCGCCTATGAGTTTGCCCACGCTCTTGCCGCACAGCCCGGGCTGCGCGTCTCCGGTCTGGTAGTCAGCGGCTCGCCCGATCCCTGGTCGTCGCGCAGGGAACGCGCCACCGGCCTTGACGATGGCGACTTCCTTACCCGGGTAGCGGAGTTCGCTGGCTATTCCCATCCGGCCCTGACCGACCCGATGATGGCCGAGCTGCTGTTGCCGATGCTTCGCGCCGACGTGCAGATGCACGAGGACTACCAGCCACGCAGCGAGGAACCGCTGGATGTCCCTATCGTGATGGTGCGAGGCGACGCCGACAGCCTGATCAGTGACAGTCAAGTAGCGGGCTGGAGCAGGGCAACGCGCTCGCGCTCACAGGCGGCCACGCTGCCCGGCGGCCACATGTACCTGACCGAGCGCCCCGGCGAACTCCTTGCACTGATTGAACGCCAGCTGCTCTGATCGATACACCACGTTGCAGGGAGGTAACGAATGGGCAGCAATGAACAGAGACTTCGAGGGAAGGTGGCGGCAATAACCGGGGCCGCACGTGGCCTGGGGCGCGCCATGGCGCAGCACTTCGCTGCACAAGGCGCGGACCTGGTCCTGCTGGACGTAGCTGCGGATGTTCCAGGCGTGCCGTACCCCCTGGGTACACAGAGCCAGCTCGACCATACCGCCGAGCTGTGCAGAGAGGCCAATGTTTCCGTCCTCTCGGCGAGTGTGGACGTGCGCGATCGGGCGCAGATCGACAACGCCATTGGTCAGGCGACCCGACGCTTCGGCTGCATTGATATCCTGGTCAACAACGCCGGAATTGCCGCCCCCTCGGGCAAGATCGCCCACGAGATCACCGAGGACGAGTGGACGTTGATGATCGATGTCGATCTCAATGGCGCCTGGCGCCTGATTCAGGCGGTGGGCCCGCTGATGGTGGAGCGACGTACCGGCAGCATCATCAACATCGCCTCGACCGCGGGCTGCGTGGGCTACCGGAACTTCGCCGGCTATGTGGCCGCCAAGCACGGCATCATCGGTTTGACCAAGGCTGTCGCGCTCGATTACGCCCCCTACAAGGTGCGCGTCAACGCCATCTGTCCCGGCTCCGTACACGATGCACCGCGCGTGGAGGGCAGGATGCTGTCCGAAATTGCCCGCTCGCTCGACGTGCCCATTGCGGAGCATGAGGCGGTGTTCGTCCAGGCGCAACCGATGAACGCCCTGGTTGAACCCGAGGATGTCGCATGGGCCGCTGTCTGGCTGGCTTCCGACGAGTCTGTCCGGGTCACTGGAAGCAGTGTCATCGTAGACGGTGGATTCTCGATCCGCTGATCCTGTTCACGCCCTTACATGGATACGTACATGAAAGACCCGCGCCCTGTTTCCCCCTTCGCCCGACTGGGCCACGCAGGTCCTGCTTCGCGCACGCACGCCGTAGTAATCCGTCTGTCCACGCAGGCGGCGCTGCACGATATCGAGCTCCGTCTCAATGCGCAGCATGGGGAACATGAGAGTGGCCATGCTGCCCTTGTCGTCGAACGGGTCCAATGGGCTGCGGACAGTGACCAGGCGCGGGAGCGTCGCACACGTGAATGCTCCCGACCGCTGGCCGGCGGCCCAGGGCAGGAACTACGGGCAACGCTGCTGCATTTCGATGATGGTGAGCGCGACCTGGTGGTGGTAGCGGACCGTACCCGGCTGGACCAGCAGGCATTGCAGCGGGTAGCGCTGTCGTTGCTCGGGCAGGGCTGCGCGCCAGCCACCCGTGGAGCGGATCGCGGGGCCAGTCCTGAAGCAGCTCAGCTGGACCTTTTGATGCGCGCGCAGCTGTCGGCGTTACCCGCGCTGCCCGACAGCGCCGTCATCCCGGAGGTGCGTTGCCTCGAGGTGGCAGTGGACGCGGAACTGACACCGGAACAGTGGCTGGCCGCCCTGGCGTTGGTTCTGCAGCGGTGCCACGGGGCAACTGCGCCTGCAGTGGCGGTTGCGCGGGCAGCGCCGAGCGTCGGGAACGATGCGGTGGCGCCTCTGCAGCCGGAATGCTACCAGCTGGTCGATCTGGCAATGCCCCCGGAAAAGGGCACGCACGGCGTGGTTCAGGTACTGCAGGGGCGGCTGGCGCACGCGCCGTGGATCACCGATGCATTGCTGACAGCGCTGAGCGCACGCTCGCAAACGCCTGTGGAAGTCGCCATTGGCATTTTGTTCGCGGCGCCGGCACCATCTCCGTGTCCGGGCGCCGTGCGCTGCGATTATGTAAGTGGCCATGCGCCGGTGTTCCCGCTGACTCTCTACCTGGCCGATCCAACCCAGCCGGGCCTGGTCTGCCGTTACGACGGAAGCCGCTACAGTGCCAGCACGGTGGACTGGCTGCTGCGCTGCGTGCGGCATGTCGCGCTTCAGATCGGCGCTGCCGACCAGGACGTGGATGCAGTGCAACTGCTGGCGGATGCGGACCTGCGGCGGATAGCCGCCCTGGGCCACGGTGGACGCCCGCCGTCCGCCGTGCCCCGGCGCATCGAAGAGGTATTCGCAGAGCAGGTAATGCAGCGTCCGGATGCAACCGCGCTGACCGAGGGCGCGCGCTCCCTGACGTATGCCGAAGTGGATGCGCAGTCCCGGCACCTGGCGGCACACCTGACTGCACGTGGCGTGGTCGCGGGCAGTTTCGTCGGGCTTTGTCTTCCCCGATCCCTGGACGTTGTAGTGGCCATGCTCGCCGTCCTGCGCTGCGGGGCCACCTACGTTCCCATGGATCCCGATTATCCCGCCGAACGCTTGCGGTACACCGCCCAGGACGCCTCGCTGACGCTGGTCATAACGCTTGCTGGCGCGCACGTCGACTTCGACGTACCGACCGTCGATATCACGGCACTGACGGGGAGCAGCGCAGCGTCGGCAAACGCGTCTGCAGGCGTGCATTGGCCCGACAGCCAGGCCGCATACATCATCTACACCTCCGGATCGACCGGCCGACCGAAAGGCGTGGTGGTGCCGCACTGCAATGTACTGGACCTGTTACGGGCAACGCAGCAGGAATTCGCGCTTGTGCCATCGGACACCTGGACACTGTTCCATTCCAGCGCCTTCGACTTCTCGGTCTGGGAGATATGGGGCTGCCTGCTCACCGGCGCGCATCTTGTCATCGTGCCGCACGGCGTTTCCCGCGACCCTGTGCAGTTCATAGGGCTGATCAACCAGCATGGCGTGACCGTTCTGAACCAGACACCGTCAGCCTTCTATCAGCTCATCGACGCCGATCAGCGCGACCGCATTGCCAATTCACTGCGCCTGGTCATTTTCGGTGGAGAAGCGCTGGACATGCAGCTTCTGCTGCCATGGTTTGATCGCCATCCCCCTGCGCAGTGCCGCCTGGTCAACATGTTCGGGATTACCGAAACCACGGTCCACGTCACCTGGCATGACGTCAAGCGCGGCGATGCGCTGCGGGGCTCCCGTTCGGTCGGTCGCGCACTTCCGGGCTGGCATCTGTATGTCATGAACGGCCGTCAACAACTACTGCCACCGGGTAGCGTCGGTGAGATCCACGTCGGCGGCGTCGGGGTTGCGTCGTGCTACCACAATCGCCCCGACCTCACCGCAAGCCGTTTCCTGCCCGACCCCTACACAGGGGGCGTCATGTACCGCAGTGGCGACTGCGGTCGCCTGGGCGCGGATGGCTCGCTTGAACACCTTGGCCGCTTGGACAGCCAAGTGAAAGTGCGCGGTTTCCGGATCGAGCTTGACGAGATTCGCCGCGTGATGCTCGAGTATCCCGGCGTAAAGGCCGCAGCGGTCCTGCTCAATCAGCCGGATCCACGCGACGCCGCTACGGCGCGGATCGATGCGTATGTGGTAATCGATGACGCGGACATTGCAGGGCTTCGTGATCGCGCCGCGCATCTGCTACCCGCTCACATGATGCCTGCTGCAATCGTGAAGATCGAACGCATGCCCATGACCGTCAATGGCAAGTTGGATACGGAACAGCTCCGGACCCTGCAGGCCAGCGTTCCGCAGCGGACTGCGCCTGCTGACCCGGGTGCCCAACCTGATACCTGGGGGGGCAGTCGCATGCTGGACATCTGGCAGGACGTCATGGGCAGACAGATTGATATCGACGACAACTTCTTCGACCTTGGCGGCAACTCCCTGATCGGCATCCGTATCGCCTCGGCGATGCGCAAGCAGGGGCTTCCGCCGTTACCGCTGGCGGAGCTGTATACGCACCAGACCGTTCGAAAGCTGGCCGCAGCGCTGGGTATGGAGTGAGCTCAGCGGGCTCCGGCGCGCACCGCGGATCTGCACCTTGCCCGAGGTCTCCACCCGGGCGGCGGCGGTCCTTCCCACGCGGCCGGCGCGAAACGTTCCTGGACTGACCCGGCACATCGATGACCATCTTCCCGTTCTGCTAGACATGCAGAACGAAGGGCTCTCCCACCAGGAACGGCTGCAGTGCTGCCATGAACTGCTCGTGGTCCGCACTGCGCTCGAATACCCCGACATGCGCATCCAGGTCACGCCACTGGACCTCCAGCAGATACGCGTCTTCGGGGTGCAGCGATCGCAGCAGCCGATGCCCGAAGTGACCGGGCGCAGCATCGAGCAGGCCGGCAGCGCCTGCGAAGGCCTGCTCGAACGCTGCATTGGAAGAGGGCGTGATGGCCAGGAACGCCAGTTCGGTCACCATCACGCGGGCACCGACACGGTCTGACCCACGACGTCGATCACCACCTTCCCACGCAGCCCTCGTGCGCTGCCGCCCTCCAGGAGCGCATGCGCCTCGCCCATCCGGGCCAGCGGAAGCACGGCACCGATGACCGGCTTGACCAACCCGCGCTCCACCAATCTCGTGAGCGCATCGAGCTTGCCGCGGTTCTGCCGGGTGAACACGAAATGGTAGGCCGCGTTCTTTCCCCAGGCGTCCACCAGGTTCTGCGGGGTGGAGATGTCGACCAGGCTGACCACACGCCCGAAATCGGCGAGTACCCGCGGGCTGCGGGTCAGCGTGTCACCGCCGACGGTATCGAAGACCACATCGACGCCGCTGCCGTCGGTGAGCGCCACCACGGCGTCCACGTAGTCGGTAGTGGTGTAGTCGATCACTTCGTCGGCGCCGAGCGAGCGCAGGAACGCCGCGTCGTCGTTGCGTGCCGTGGTGATCACCCGCGCCCCCGTGGCCTTGGCGACCTGGATGGCCAGCGTGCCAACACCGCCAGCGCCGCCATGGATGAGGATGCTTTCGCCGATCCCCAGCTGGGCACGGGTCACGAAGGCCTCCCAGACCGTGCCTCCGGCCAGGGTCAGGCTGGCCGCCTCCAGGTGGCTCAGGTTGCGGGGCTTGCGGCCGATCAGCTCGACATCAGCCACGTGCTGTTCGGCATACGAGCCCATGGCCCCGAAGATGCGCGGCGTGTAGTAGACCTCGTCGCCCACCTCGAACCCGGTGACTTCCGATCCCAACTCCTCGATGACGCCGGAAATGTCGTGGCCGATGACCGCGGGCAAGGGTACATGCGCGGCATAGTCGCCGCGGCGGATCTGGTAATCAAGCGGGTTGAGGGCGGTGGCATGCACGCGCACCCGCACCTGGCGGGCGCCGACCGGCGGCACGGCCACGCGCCGCATTTCGAAGGCGTCGTAACCGCCAAAGCGGGTCAGTACCACGGCGTTCATTGTTCCATTCATCAGCAGTCTTCCTTCAGGCGATCGACGCGGGCTGCGTCGGCTGGGCATATGCTGGCGTTGCGCCTGCGCACCCGGTAGCCGCCGCTACGCTGAATCTGTTTCAAGCATGGATTGAAGATGGCGTCACCGTCGGCGGTGACGCGGGCGCGCCGTTGCGGGATCATGGCTGCCTGATACTGTTCATCTGGCCGAACGTCGCAATGGATTTCAACGACCTGAACCTGTTTGTGCGGATCGCCCGGCTGGGCAGCATCAGCGCGGCCGCACGCGACCTGGCGTTGTCTCCCGCTGCGGCGAGTGCGCGGCTGGCCGCATTCGAGAGGAGTCTGGGCGCACGCCTGGTGCACCGCACGACGCGGCAGGCGACGTTGACCGAAGACGGTCTGGCGCTGCTGCCGCACGCCGAGCACGTGCGTGACGCGGCGGCCGCGGCCAGGGCATCGCTGCACCGTGAGCAGGCCGCGCCGAGCGGGGTGCTGCGGATCGCGGCACCGGCGTCGTTCGCGCGCATGCACATCGTGCCCGGGCTGCCCGATTTCATGGCGCGTTACCCGGGCGTGCGCCCGGACCTGCGCATCTCCGACAGCCTGGTCGATCTGGTCGAAGGCGGGTTCGATGTCGCGGTGCGCTACACCGAGCTTGCCGATTCCTCCTTCGTGGCCCGACGGATCGCGCCCGACCGGCGCGTGCTGGTGGCTTCTCCCGACTACCTTGCGCGGCACGGCTCTCCCGCGACGCCGGATGCGTTGGACCAGCACGCCTGCCTGGTGGTCGGCACGCTGGATCTTTGGACATTCACCACGCCGGACGGCGCCAGCGTCAGCAAGCGCGTTGCCGCCGCAGTGCGGATCAACGACGGCGGCGCGGTGCGTGACGCCGCATGCGCCGGCCTGGGCATTGCATTGATGGCCACCTGGTGTGCAGCGGATGAACTGCGCAGCGGCGCGCTGGTGCCGGTGCTTGCCGACCACCCGCTGACCTCCACGCAGGCACTGTGGGCGGTATATCCGAGCGCCCGCGAACTGGCGCCGAAAGTGCGGGCTTTCCTGGATTGGCTGGTGCAACGGATCGGGGAGGCGCCTTACTGGGACAGGGATCTGCCGGGAGTCTGATCCAGCGCCGCTGCCGGCACGCTTCAGAACCCGCTTTCGCGCATCAGTACCGCCGCCATCCAGCGCACCGCCGTACCCAGCAGGCTCCGGCGCGCACCGCGGATGTGCACCTTGCCCGAGGTCTCCACCCCGGGCGGCGGCGGTCCTTCCAGTTCTATCACCACATGGAAGACCGGCAGCCGCGGCACCAGCGCGTCGTCGCGGGCGAGGGTGGGAATGGCGCCGCCAAAGCGATCGGACAACGCCGGCCAGTCCAGCTGCCGGGCGCGCGTGCCTGAGATCGCGCTGACCGTGCCGGCCACGCGGCCGGCGCTGCCGGGGGTGAGGAAGTAGGCGGCGTCGCCGACCCGGATGCGGGTGACATCGTCCTGCTTGACATAGGCATCGAGGCGCCAGCGCGTCGGGTTGTGCAGCATGCCGAGCATCTCGCGGTTGCCCACCCACTGGCCCTTGCCGCGATACGGGTCGACATCGCTCCAGATGCCGGCAAACGGCGCCACCAACCGCAGCCGGGCGCTTTCGGCCTGGGCCGCGCTGGCTTCGCCCTGCTGCACGGCGGTGCGCTGGCGCATTGCCGCCTGCTGCTGCAGGCCGGAGGGGTCGGCCATCAGCGCCGACAGTTGGCCCTCCAACGCCTGCAGGCTGGCTTCGGTACCGCCCAGGCGCGCGGCGATGTCGGGTTGGTCGAGTTCGGCCAGCACCGCGCCTTTGTCCACCCGTCCCGGCGGATGCAGGTGCTGTACGCGGGCGGCGAAGGGCGCGAACACCCGCAGCTGCTCGGTGGCGCGCGCCATGCCGTAGCCCTGCACCTGGGTGCGCCATGGCACCAGCAGCAGGAGCGCCAGGCCGCCGGCCGCCAGCAGGTGCCACCGCCGCCAGCGCCGTGGCACCTGCGCCCGGTGCTGCCACCAGTAGCGCAGCTCGCGCAGCACCGGGGTCACGATGAACCAGCCGATCTCCACCACGAACAGGGCGATGCCCAACGCCTTGAAGAAGAAGTGGTACACCGCCAGCGCGATGCCGAAGAACAGCACCAGCCGGTACAGCCAGGTAGCGAACGCGAACGCTACCAGCGCACGCCGCCGCCGCTGGGGCAGGGGTTCCGGCCACGGCTCGGGCAGGCCGAGCAGGTGGCGGCGCATCCAGGTGCGTGCCAGCGCGAACGAGCGCTCGTGCAGGTTGGGGAAATCCAGCAGGTCGGACAGGATGAAATAGCCGTCGAAGCGGGTGAACGGGCTGGCATTGAGCGCCAGGGTCAACACCCAGCCGGTGGTGGCCAGGTACAGCAGCGCGTCGCGCACCGGCCCCGGTTCGGCCAATGCCCAGCCCAGCGTGGCGATGCCCGCCAGGGCCAGTTCGGCCAGGATGCCGGCGCTGGCCACGGCCAGGCGCTGGCGTGCGTGCGGCAGCCGCCAGGCTTCGCCGGTGTCGGTGTACAACATCGGCCACATCACCACGAAGGCGATGCCCATGTGCGCCACGCGCAACCCCAGTCGCGTGGCGACCAGCGCATGGCCCAGTTCGTGCAGCAGTTTGGCGAAGGCCAGTGCCAGGGCGAAGCTGACCAGACCTTCCGCGGAAAAGGAGTCCTTTACCGCCGCAGAGAACTCGTCCCAGCGTTGCCCCACCAGCACCAGGCCCAACGCGCTCAGGGCAAGGATGACCCCCACGGTCCAGCGCGTGAACAGCCAGTCCAGATGGGTGGCGGCGGTCCGCAGCCAGCGCTGCGGATGGGTCAGCGGGATGCGGAAGAACAGGTAGTGGTGCAGCAGCCAGCGTGCGTCCAGCCGGCGCCGGGACTCGCCCTGCTGGCGCAGCGTGTCCAGCGCCTGGATCGACAACCGTACCAGCTGGTTCTGCTCCAGGAAGCGCACGAAGGCCAGCACCTGCTCGGCGCTGGGACGCAGCGCGGTGTGCGCGGCGAGCCGGGTGGCGATGTCGCGCGCGGTACCGCCCCAGCGGCTGAGGATCTCGAATTCCAGCCAGCCGATCCGGAAGAAGCGGTTGACCACGGTGTCATGGATCATCCACACCGGTTCACCGGCGCGGTCGGACGGCAGGCGCTGCAGGCGCAGGTCTTCCCGCAGGGCTGGCAGCGGCAGGTCGGCCGGGGCGATAGCATCGCTCACAGGCCGCTCCAGCCACGGAACGCGGCGATCGGCCGGCGCAGCAGGTAGTAGCCCAGCAGCACGCGGTCGCCGTAGATCTTGGCGGTGCCGTGCAGCCCAAGCCGCGCCTTCACCGGCGCATCGTCGATGCTGGCGATGAGCCGGTACGAGACCACGTTGTCGTCGCTGGGTCGGGCCTGGTAACTGGTTTCCAGCACCCGCCCGTGCAGCGGCCGCAGCGGATAGGCGGACAGGTACAGGGTGACCTTCGCCCCGGTTTCAAGGGCGATGGCGTCCGCCGCCGGCAGCTCGATCTGCATCGCCGGGCGCTGCGGGTCGGCCAGCAGCAGGATGCGCTCGCCGGTATTGACCGGTCGCCCGATCCATTCGTTCGGGTCGGCGAACACCGCCACCCCGTCGCGCGGCGCACGCACTTCGGTGCGCTGCAGCTGCGCCTCCACTGCCGCCAGCTCGGCGCGTTGCTGCTGGGAGCGGCCCGTGAGCAGCAGCAGCTCGGAGCGGCTCTGCGGGTTGTCGAATGCGCTCTGGCTGGCGGCCATCAGCTCGGCATCGGCTACCGCTACCTGCTGGCGCAGCACTTCGGCGCGGTTGCGCAGGGTGGTTTCGTCCAGTCGCAACAGCGGCTGATCGCGGCGCACCCGCTGGTTCGGGCGCACCTGCAGTTCGGCGATCACCCCATCCAACGGTGCACTCACCACCTGGCCATTGCGCGAGACGATCTCGGCAGGGGCCAGGGCGGTCTGCCGCACCGGCAACAGCATCACCGCGACAACGGCAGCGCCTGCGATCCAGCGCTGGCGCCGCGAGGGTAGCCAGCGGCGGCGGCGCGGCGGCGGCGCCAGTGCCTGCCAGCAGTACGCCCAGGTCTGCACCACCGGTTGCAGCTGGGCCAACAGTGCGGTTTCGGGCGGCTGCTCGAACAGGAACACGGCCAACCCGAGACGTTGCCCCTCGCGCCCGTGCAGCGGCACGCACCACACCGCATCGGGCCACCATTCGCTCCAGCCTTCCTGCAGGTCGTCCGGTACCGGCAGCGCGCCGCGTTCGAGCAGGCGCGGTTCCGGTGTGTCCATCACCCCCTGCAACCAGCGCGAGGCGCCCTCCAGCCAGACCAGGTACGGAGAGGCTTCCTCCGGCATCGCCAGGCCCGACACCGCCAGCAGCCTGGGCCGCACCCCGGGCGCGGCGAACACCAGCGCCTGGTAGTAGCGCAGCAGGGGATGCGGGTCGTTGGCGATGGAGAACGCCAGCGCGTTGATGCTGTCCGCCGCCAGGGCGCGGTCGCGCATCGCCGACAGCGCCAGCAGCCACGGCACCGCAGTGAGGGCGGATGCCGGCGCGTTCACCTGGCGCTGCCGAATCGCGCGATCCCGCTCATGCCGGCGATCAGCTCCGGGAACTCGCCATCGACGCGCCCTTCCAGTTCGACCGTCTGGGCGACCGCATCCACCCGTGCATTCACCGCGGTCACCTTGGCCGGGTAGGTCTTGCCGGTTTCCAGCACCTGCAGCTGGAACGGCATGCCGTCCTTCAGGGTACGCATCTGGCTGGACGGCGCGTTCAAGCGCAGCCGCAGGGGTCCGTCGCCGACCAGGTCGAACACCGGGGTGCCGGCAGCCACGGTCTGGTAGGGACGCACGTATACCTTGGCCACGCGCCCGGCGAACGGTGCCCGCACCCGGCAATAGCCGGACTGGGTGTTGGCCAGGGTGCGCGCGCCCGTGGCCTTCTGCACTTCGGTGCGGGCGCTGGCCACTTCAATGTCGCCCACCGCGTCCAGCTTGCGCATGCTCTGCTTGGCCGCCAGGTTCTGCCGCGCCATGGCCAGTTCGGCCTCGGCTACCTGGGCACGGGCAGTGGCTTCGCTGCAGTCCAGCGCCACCAGCGTGTCGCCCTTGGCGACCTTCTGCCCCAGCCGTGCCTTGAGCGCGCCCAGCGTGCCATTGGTCTTCACCGACAACGTGGTTTCATTTTCCGCGCTGAGCAATACGCGGATGGCATTGGGGTCGCTGTAGGCACTCTGCGGCTTGCGCACGGGCGCGGGCGCCTGGGCGGTCGCCAGCGGTGCGATCAGCAGCGCGCACAGCAGGCAGGGGAGCGATATCGACGGCTTCATTCCAGGCCGCCGGTGATGTCGGCCGGGGCCAGCCCGGCGGTTTCGTTGCTGCGCATCGTGCGTTCGATCTCCGCGGCCAGGGTCTTGACGTCGTGCGACTGCAGCTGCGCCGGATACACGTCCAGGCCCACCGAGTTGTACAGGCGGCCCCAGGCCGCCTGCGCACTGGAATAGGCCGCTTCGCGCTGGTAGCGCGACAGCAGGTAGCGGCTCTCGGCGCGGATCACTTCCAGTTCCGAGCCAAGCGCGGTGCCGCGTGCAGCAGTGGCGTAGTCGAGCAGGCTCTTGTCCACGCGCAGGCTCTCGTCGGCGAAGCGCACCTCCTGCCGGGCCAGGTCGTAGCGCAGCACCCCCACCCGCACCTGGGTCAGCACCGCCATCGACAGCGCGATGCGGCGGTAATCGTCCGCGGCCGATTGTGATTCCTGCGCCCGGTTCAGTGCCGGCAGCTGCAGCAGCCGCAGCAGGTTGATCGACACCTGCAGGCCGGTGTCGCTCCAGTGATTGTTGTACAGGTACGTGTTCGAATCGTACTGGTAGCCCGCACTGACGCTGATGTTCGGCCACAACTGGCTCTTGGCGATGCGGAGGTGGTTCATGTCGACCCGCTTGCGGTACCACTCTTCCATGATCTCCGGGCGCTGGTGCAGCGCGATCTGCTCCAGCCGGTCGACGGCGGCCACCTCGGCCGGCAGGGCCGGCTCGGGCAGGTCGGCCAGCTGCATCCGCGAACGCGGTGGCAGCGACATCAACGCCGCCAGCTCGGCCTGGGCGAATTCCAGGTCCTGGCGGCGCACGGTGAGCATGTACACCGAATCGATCAGGGCGCGCTGGTAGGCCAGGATTTCCTGGCGTCCGGCCACCCCATCGCGTTCGGCCTGGCGCGCCGACTCCAGTGCCCGGTTGGTGCGGGCGAGCAGGCCGTCCACCTCGGGCATCAGCCGCTGTGCCGCAAGCGCGCGCCAATAGGCATTGCGCACATCCTGCAGCACGTTCTGCGCCACCTTGCGGCGACGCTCTTCGGCCATCATCACCTGGTCCACTTTCTGCTGGTTGCGGTAGTAGGCCACGCCGAAATCGAGCAGGCTCCAGCTCAGCCCCAGGCTGTTGAGGTCGCGGTAGCGTTCCTCGGAGGTGGACGGGCGCAGGCTCTGCTGCCGGTCCTCGATACCGATCGAGGTGCCACCGGAATCGTTGTTGCGGCCGACGATGCCGGCCGACGCCACCAGCCGCGGCAGCATTTCGTGACTGGAGACATCGCGCAGGTCGGCGGCCAGCGCGCTTTCCATGAGCTTCAGCCGATAATCCAGGTTGTACTTGAGCGCCCGCGCCGCGGCGTCGTAAAAGGTGATCGGCGCGGTGACCGGTTCCTGGTCGGCGTACATGCGCTGCTGGTCCTGCACCACGCGCTCGCGCAGCTGGTCCTCGGTGTAGGGCCGTGCCTTCTGCGTGGAGCAGGCGCCCAGCAACAAGGTAGCCGCGCAGGACCAGAGCACGGCGTGGGGACGGATCGCGAAGCGGCGGCTGGTCATAAGCAACTCGTCAATTCACGGGAAGGCGCTGTGCGTCGGCGGCCTGGCGCAGCTGGCGCGAGAAGCCTTCCGCGGAGCGGGTGGGGGTCGGGCGCGGTTCGGCGAACTGGCCGCGCAGCAGCCCGGCCGGCGTGGTCGCCTCCAGGCCCGGGGCAGGCAGCAGGCCGTCGGCGCTGAGATCGACACGCTGCGGACGCTGTTCGAAGCGGGCCAGCTCCAGCGCACTGGCATCCCGGCTCTGGGCCACCGCCCGTGCAACGAACTGACCGCTGACCTCGCCGAGTCCAGCACCGATGCTGGTCACGGTGCGGTAGCGGTTGCCGAGCGGCGCAGGGCCGAAACCGGACGACGCCACTGCGCGCTCGGTGGCGAGCCGCTCCACGGTGGGGCCGACAAACACCGCCGGTTGCACGTCGGGCAGGCGGGCCGCGCTGTGCTGTGCCTCGTCGTAACGTTCGAAGTACTGCGGGTTGCCGCCGACCGGAATGTAGGGGGCGCCGATCTCCAGGGTGAGGGTCAGCTGCGCCTGCGCGGTAGCGCCTTCCCGGTCGGCGATGGTGTAGGTGAACACATCGCGGAGGATCGGCCCGAAACCGGCGGCGGCCAGCACCTCCGGATTCTGCAGGTCGATGTCGTAGCGATAGCTGCCGTCGGGCAGCAGGACCAGCCAGCCGTAGCGGCCCGCCACGCGATCGCCGGCGGCGCTGTCGCTGCCGCCGGCGGCAAGCGGCCCCGGGCGCACGGCGACCACGCTGCGGGCGTCGCCGGCATCGATGTCGCCGTCGTTGGGCAGTACGTTGCCCGTGACCTGTGGCGCCGGCGTCTGGTCGCTGGCCACGCCGCTGTCGTCGCGGGCCACCGGGTTGTCGTTGGCGCCCTGCACGGTCACGGTGAGGGTCGCACTGCGCACTGCGCCGCTGGCGTCCCGCACCTGGTAGGTAAAGCGCTCGCTGAGCTGATCGCCCCGCACGCGCAGCGCTTCGACGACCGGATTGCCGTTGTCGACCACGTAGCGGTAGCTGCCGTCGGCGTTGATCAGCAGCTGCCCGTATTGCCCGGCCAGCAGGGCACCGGCGCCAACGCTGCCGCCCGCGCCCTGGTAGGACACCACCTGCAGCGCCTCGCCGTAGCCGCTGCCGTCGACATCGCTGTCGTTGTCCAGCACGTTGCCGGTGGGATCCAGCCCGGGCGTGGTGTTGGCCACGCCACCGGCTTCCACCGCCACGGCGGTGTCGTCCACTGCGACCGGTGCGTCGTTGCTGCCATGGATCAGCACGGTGATCGTGGCCAGGTCCACGGCGCCATCGCGGTCGGCGTGGGTATAGGTGAACACGTCGGTAAGGGTGTCGCCGCCCGCGCGCAGCGCCTGCACGTCGGCCATGGCATTGTCCAGGCGATAGTGTGCATTGCCGGCTGCGTCGATGGTCAGCCAGCCGTAGCGGCCGCGCAGCTCGCTGCCGACCGTGCCCGCGGTACCGGTTTCGGCTTCGGCACCCGTACGGATCGCGGTGACCGTGGCGGTTTCGCCATAGGCGCTGCCGTCCACCTCGATATCGTTGGCGAACACGTTGCCGGAGGGGTCCACCCCCGGCAGCTGGTTGCCGTCGCCGCCAGCCTCGACTGCGTCCAGCGCGTCGTCCACGGCCACCGGCGCATCGTTCTGGCCCACCACCGTCACCACCAGCGTGGCCGAGCGCAGCACCCCGGCGCTATCGCGGATCTGGTAGACGAACTGTTCGCTGAGCTGGTCGCCGGCCCCACGCAGGGCTTCCACCAGCGGATTGCGGTTGTCCACCTCGTAGCGGAAGCTGCCGTCGGCATTGATCACCAGCTGGCCGTAGCGGCCGGCCAGCACATTGCCGGCCAGGCTGACGGTCGCGCCGCTGCGGTAGGACACCACGTGCAACTGCTCGCCATAGGCCGGGCCGTCCACGTCGGTATCGTTGTCGAGCACGTTGCCGGTCGGGTCGACCCCGGGCGTGGTGTTGCCAACGCCGCCGGCCTCCACCGCCTGGGCGGCATCGTCGCGCGCGACCGGCGCATCGTTGGCGCCATGGATGACCACGGTGATGCTGGCCTGGTCAGTGGCACCATCGGTATCGGAGAGGGTGTAGGTGAACACGTCCTCCAGCGTGTCGCCGGGACCCCGCAGCGCCTGGACCTCGGCCATCGCGTTGTCCAGGCGGTAGCGGGCGCTGCCGTCGGCGTCGAGGGTGAGCCAGCCGTAGCGCCCACGCAGTTCCACGCCGAGCGCGCCGGCGCTGCCGCTGCCGGCCTCGGCGCCGGTACGCACCGCCACCACCCGTGCGGTTTCGCCGTAGCCTGCGCCGTCCACATCGCTGTCGTTGAGCAGCACGTTGCCGGTGGGATTCACACCGGGCGTGCGGTTGTCGTCGCCCCCGGCCTCGAAGGCGTCGGCGATGTCGTCGCGGGCGACCGGGGTGTCGTTCTGGCCGTGCAGGGTGATCAGCAGCACCGCCGATGCGCTGGCCCCGTGCGGGTCGGTCACGGTGTACGTGAAGCCGTCGAACAGGCGGTCGCCGCTGCCGCGCAGGGCCTGCACCGCCGGGTTGTCGTTGTCGACGAAATACTGGAACGTGCCATCGGCGTTGAGCAGCAGCTCGCCGTATTGACCCTGCAGGCGTTGGCCGATGGTGCCGTCGGCGATGCCGTTGCTGACCGCGGTGAACTGCAGCGCCGCCACGCCGTCATCGACGTCGGCCACGTTGTCCAGCAGCGTCCCGCTGGGGTCCAGGCCGGGGACCGCGTTGGCCACGCCACCGGCTTCGACGGCGACTTCGATGCGGTTGCCGGCCACCGGGACATCGTCGGCGCCGACCACCAGGATGGAGAGCTGGGCCAGGTCCACCGCCCCGGCCGCGTCGCGGGCCTGGTAGGTGAAGATGTCGGTGACGATCTCGCCCGGCAGCAGGGCCTGCACGTTCGCATCATCATCGCGCAGGACGTACCGGTAGCTGCCGTCCGGATTCAGGGTGAGGTCGCCGTAGGTGCCGCGCACCACGGTCGCACCGGCCACCGCGGTCAGCGCGCCGCCGGCGGCTTCGCTGCCGGTACGGATACCCGCCACCGCCAGGCTGTCGTTGGCATCCACGTCGCGGTCGTTGCCCAGCAGGTTGCCGCTGGCCGACACGCCCGGGTCGGCGTTGCCCACCCCCCCTTTCTCGACGGCCACGTCGATGTCGTTGGTCGCCACCGGGGCATCATTGGCGCCGCGCACGGTGATGGTGAGCGTGGTGGCCTGGGTCGCCCCGGTGAGATCCGCGGCGAGGTAGGTGAACACCTCCATCAGCGCGTCGGCGCTGGTGCGCAACGCCTGCACCGCCGCGTTGGCGTTGTCGACCACGTAGCTGTAGCTGCCATCGGCGTTGAGGGTCAGGCTCCCGTAGCGGCCGGCCAGGGCCTGTCCGCTGAGCGCGGTGCTGGCGCCGAACTGGTAGCTGCGCACGACCAGGCTGTCGCCGGCATCCACGTCGGCATCGTTGCCCAGCACGTTACCGCCCGGGTCCACACCGGGCGTGCCATTGGCCACGCCGCCGGCCTCGAGCGCATCGGCACTGTCGGCGACCAGTACCGGGGCGTCATTCTGACCGTGGAGGGTGATGGTGAGGGTGGCGGTGGAGCGACCGCCGGTGCGGTCGGTGACCTCGTAGGTGTAAACCTCGGTCAGGGTATCGGCATAGGTGCGCAGCGCCTGCACGGCTGCCAGGCTGTTGTCCACCCGGTACACGTACTGGCCGTCGGCGCCCAGCAGCAGGCTGCCGTACAGGCCCTGCAGCGGCGTGCCCACGGTGCCGCCGACGCCGCTGCTGTTGGTGACGGTGTCGACCAGGTGCAGGTCGTTGGCGTCCACGTCGGTGTCGTTGTCCAGCACATTGCCGGCCGGGTCCAGGCCGGCGGTTGCATTGGCGACACCACCGGCTTCCACGGCATCGGCGACATCGGCCACGGCGACGGGGTCGTCGTTCTGGCCGAGGATGATGATCCGGATCTGCGCCGAGTCGAAGCGGCTGGTGCCGTCGCCGAGGGTGAAGGTGAACACGTCCTGCAGGTTCTGCGCCGGCGTGCGCAGGGCTTCCACCCGCGCGTCGTCATTGTCCACTTCGTACAGGTAGTCGCCATTGGCCTGCAGGGTCAGCCAGCCGTACTCACCGCGAAGCCGCACGCCGATCGCGCCCACCGTGCCCCCGGCGGTATCGGCGCCGGTGCGGATCTCGACCACCTCGATCGGGTCGCCGTCCGGGTCGAAGCTGTTGCGCAGCGCATCGCCGGTGGGATTCTCGCCGGGCGTGGCGTTGCCTGCGCCGCCGGCCTCCCGCGCGACATCGACGACGTTCTGTGCCACCGGCGGATCTTCAGCGCCGTACACGGTCACCGTCAGGTTCGCACGCGCGGTCAGCCCGGTGCTGTCGACGATCTCGTAGGTGAACACATCGGCCAGGGTCTGTCCGGCGGACAATGCCACCACTGCCGCATTGCTGCTGTCCACGTTGTACAGATAGCTGCCGTCGGCGCGCACCAGCAAGGTGCCGTACAGGCCCACGAGCGTGGTGTCGAGCGCGCCGAGCGCACCGGTCTGGTCGGCGCCCGCAGCGGCCCCGGTGACCCGCAGCACGGTGTTGGGCTGGTCGGCGCGGTCCACGTCGTAATCGTGGCCGTCGTCGAGCGGATCGCCGGGACGGCTGATATCCACGATCAGGTTGCCACTGGGATTGCTTTCCAGGGTGTCGTCGTCGGTCGAGCCGGCCTGGGCGTCGGCCACGTCGTCGCTGGCCACCGGGTTGTCGTTGGCGCCGGCAACATGGATGTCCAGGCGGGCAAGATCGAACAGGCCGGCGGCATCGCCGACGCCATAGGTGAACGAATCGATCAGTTCATCGCCGGCCATCAATGCCTGTACCGTGATGTTGCTGTCGTCCACCACATACCGGTAGCTGCCGTCGGCCCCGAGCGTCAGCGTGCCGTACAGGCCGATGATCACCGTGCCGTTGCTGGACGTGGTGCCTGCGGGCACGGTCTGGAACGCGCCGCTGGCCGTCTCCACCCCGGGCCGGGCATAGCCCACGCGGCGGGTTTCGCCGTTGGCCACCGCATCCACGTCGGTGTCGTTGGCGAGCACGTCGCCGGTGGCGTCCGCACCGCCGCTGGCATTGGCGACGCCGCCGCGCTCGATGGCATCGCCGCGATCGTTGACGCCCACCGGCGCGTCGTTGGCGCCATGGATCACGATCGACAGGATCGCCGAGGTGGCCGCGCCACCGGTGTCCACCGCATCGTAGGTGAACGTGTCGAACAGCTGCTGGGTGTTCAGGCGCAGCGCTTCCACGTCGGGATTGCGGTTGTCGAGAATGTATTCGAAGGCACCGTCGGCATGGAAGTACAAGGTGCCGTAGCGCCCCACCAGCGCGGTGCGCTGGTTCTGCGGCAGCGGCGTGGCGACAGTGCCGCTGTCCAGCGCACGCAGCTGGGTAACGGTGAGAATGTCGCCGTTGGTGGCAATGTCCACGTCGATGTCATTGGCCAGCATGTCACCGGCCGGGTTGGTGCCAGGCTGGTTGTTGTTGTCGCCGCCGGCCTCCACCGCGATGGCCACGTCGTCCACCCCGATCGGCGCGTCGTTGACCGGATCAAGCACGATGGCCACCGTGTCGATGGCCGTGAGCGCATCGCTGGGCTGGCCCGGCGTGCCGTTGCCGTCGGCGTCGCCGAAATTGCCCTGGTCGCTGGTGGTCACGGTGAGCGTGTCGGCGCCGTTGTAATCCTGGTTGCCCAGGTACTGCAGCAGCGCCAGCGCCGCGTTGAGGTCGGCGATGCTGCCGCTCAGGCGCAGGCTGCCGGTGCCGCTGCCGGTCACCGTGACATTGGCCGGCGTGCCGCTCAGCGACAGGGTGCCGTGGCTGACGGTCAGCAACACGTCCAGCGCGCGCGTACCGGCGTCGATGTCGCTTACCGCGATGCCGCCGATCGCCAGCGGCACGTCTTCGAGCCCGGCCTGGGTGCCCGGGACCTGATTGATGGGTGCCACGTTCTGGTGTACGTAGCCGGCGTTGGCCTGGCCGGTGCTGCCTTCGCCCAGGCTGATCCCGACCGGTCCCAGCACGCCACCGTCGCTGTCGATGCGGATGCGCAGTTCGCCCAGCGGCTGCGGGTAGGTGAGCGGGCCCGCGGGCGCATCGATACGGAACACGCCGGAGGGCAGGGTGCCGAACCGGTACTGGCCGTTGGCATCGGTGACCACGGTGAAGATGCGGTTGTCGGCGGTGGTGGCCAGGTCGTTGTCCAGCCCGGCCCAGGTCAGGGTGACGGTCTGCCCGGCCAATCCGGTCCCGTCCGGGGTGGGGCTGGCGGTGGCCGACAGGGTGTCGTCCCACAGCGTCCCGCTGATCACGCCCAGCCCGGCGCCTTCCTGCAGGATGTACACGTTCGGCGAACCGCCCGTGCCGGTGCGCTCGCCGCTGGAGGTCCCGGCCGCGCCCACGCTGGACCCACCCCAGCCGGTGAAGTCGTCCGGCAGGCTGGTCCAGGTCAGGGTGGCGTTGCTGTTGGCGATGGCGGCCTGGTTCGGCACGGTCACGTCGTAGCGCACCGACACGCGCACGCCGGGATCGAGCTGGTCGAACTGCACGCGGATACCGTTGCTGGTGTCCACGCTGACCCCGGGCGGCAGGTTGCCGGCGGTGTAAGTCGTCCCGCCGATGGTCAGGGTGGTGAAGGTGTAGGCGCTGCCACCGGGGAAGGCGTCGGTGAGCACCACGTTGAACGCCGGCTGCCCGCCGCTCTGCAGGAAGCCGATATCCACCGAGGCACGACCGGTGGTCGCGCTGTAGACCGGATTGAAGTCATAGACGCGCTTGTCGAGCGTGCTGAAGGCGGGTTCGACGATCTGCTCGTAGACGGTCTGGCTGCTGGTGAGATAGGTACCGGTGGAATATTCGTCGGCACTGACCCCCAGCCGCGTACTGGCCGTATTGGAGGCCTGGTTGAGCACGCGCGCACTGAACTCCACCGCGTACAGTTCGAAGTCCGCGTCCGCGTCGTTGTTGGTGATGGTACCCAGGCGGAACACCAGGACCGTGTTGCCGTTGGCATCGGTGAGGACCTGCAGGTGCTGCAGGTCGAACACGCCGGTGAGCGGCGCGCCGGACAGGTCCACCGCCAGCGGTTGCGCCTGGTCGCTGTTCTCATCGCCACTGATGTACAGCGCGCCGCCGGTGACGAGGTTGAGGCTGCTGGTGAGGCCGCCGTCGGAGATCAGCCCGATCCGCACGGTGCCATCGTTGATGAAGCCCAGCCCGTTGGGCAGGGTGACGCGCAGCTCGAACTCGCCGGTCACGCCCTGCGCGAACGCGCCCACCGCGCGGTAACGCACCACCTCGCCAATGGCCACGCTTTCGGTGTCGTCGTTGGTCGGGTTGGCCGGGGCAGTGTCGGGCAGGCCGCCCACGCGGGACACGTAGACACCGCGCAGCACCGGCACGTAGAGCGTGCTGGCCGCGCTGTAATCGTTGAGCACGCCGCTGTCGAGCAGGCCATCCACCCCGGTGCGCTCGCCGGCATTGGTGCCGTCGAGACTGGTCCAGCTCACGACCGCGGTGTTGGGGAAGTTCGGCAGCCCGGCGGCGGTGTCATTGACCGTGCCGTTGACCCGGATGACGATGCTGGCGCCGGCGGGTACGTCGATCTTGACCCCGTCGGCCACGCGCAGCACGCCGTTCTCGATGATGAACGGCGTCGCGCTGCTGGCGCTGGCGCCGCCGGTGAACGTCACCCCCAGCAGCGTGTAGCCGTCCATCTGGGACGGCAGCTGGTCGACGAAGCGGATGTCGAATGCGTTGTAATCGCTGCTGCTGCCGGTATTGCGCAGGGTGATCTGGAAGGTCACCGGTACCGCTTCATCCACGCCGAGCGGCGGCAGCGCATCGGTGACCTGGGTGATCACCAGGGTCGGTTCACGGATCACCACGCTGGGCGTACCGCCCGTGCGGTTCACCGTGCGCTCCAGCGCCACCGCACCGTTCGGCGTGTCGCCGTCGGGATCGCTGTAGGTCAGCTGCGCCGAATTGGCCAGGGTGCGGCCGTCCTGGTTGCCGCTGTTGTTGTCGGCCACCAGCCGCACCCGGATCACGAAACTGTTGTTGCCCACCACGTTGTCGGCGCCCGCATCGGCACGGCTGAACACCATCTGCCCGTCCACGCCGTTCTGGCCGACAATGCCGCCCACGCCGGCCACCGAGGCGATCAGCACGGTCCCGTTGAAATCGGCCGACAATGCCCCGCTGCCACCGACCAGGGTGATCAGCTCATAGCCGGTGCCGCCGCCGAACGACAGGTCCAGGCGCAGGCCATCCGGCACCAGGTCCTGGATGCGCAGCAGCTGCGTGCTGCCCTCGGGCAGGGTGACCACGATGTCGTAGAGCATGCCTTCGCCGATGGCCAGTGCATTGCCCTGGGTATGGGCGGCGGTGGAATCGCCGTTGTCCAGCGAACCGCCGGCGTACACCACGCTCACCGCAGGCGCCGCCACCTGCTGCAGGGCACGTTCGGTGTCGCCCTGGGTGAAGTTGCTGCCGCCTTCCACGCTGGCGTAGCGGGTAAGCGTGGCCGCGCTCTGCATCGTGGCCGACGCGGCAATGGCGTCCACCACGGTCACCTCGTAGGTGATGACCACCACGTTCGCGCCGCTCAGGTCGTTCGCCGAGCCCGCGCGCCCGGCCATCAGCGCGCCGCTGGCGGTGCTGTCGATGAACTCGATGCGGTTGCCTACGACGGTGAAATCCACGCCCTGGATCAGCTGCGTGCCATCACCGCGGTAGACCAGCAGGTTGGCGCTGGCGAGGCTGCCGCCGACGAACTGCACGCCGGCCGGCAGCGCGATGTCGGTGGTCACGTCATACGCGCTGCCACCGCCCAGGTTTTCCAGCGCGGTGGCCAGGCGCAGGCGGTCGCCGCCGTCGATGCCGCTGATGTTGCCGTTCACCGCCAGCGCGTCGGTGAGGCTGCCACTGAACGGTGCACCGCCGGTGCCGGGCGCATTCCAGCTGCCCAGCGTGCCGGTGACGGTCCCATGGGTGCTGGACACCACGCCGTGGTACATCAGCAGCGACGGCTCTGCGATGGACTGGATGGTGGCCGCGGCCGCCGACTGCAGGTGGGTCTGGTCGATGGTGGTGGTCTGGTCGCTGGTTCCCAGGATGGTCAGCTGGCGCAGGTCGGCGAACGGCTGATCGCCCACCGTCAGCGTGAACACCACCTCGATGCGGCTGCCCCCTGCGGTCTGGTTCACCTGCCAGTTGCCGAAATCGAAGATCACCGCATTGCCCGGCCCGCTGCGCACGGTCACGCTGGGGTCGGTATTGGTGTTGCCGCCACCGAAGTCCCATTGGCCGCTGGCACCACCCTGGGTCCAGGCGATGCCGGACACGTTGAACAGGGGCAGTGGCAGGTAGCCGGTCAGCACCATGTTCTCGTAGTCGCCGGTGACCAGGTCGTAGCCCAACCGGAAGGTGACCGTGTCGCCCGGGCGCAGCTCGCCGTTGGGCGGCACCGCGCCGCCATTGACCCCGATCACCGCCATGTCCACCCGGCTGACCGGCACCGTGCCGGTGATGCTGTCGCCGTCGGTGACCACGAAACCGGTGGTATTGATGCGGTCGGCCAGCACACTGGCTTCCACGCTGGCGTCGTTGCCAACCGGATCGCCCTCGTTGATTTCGCTTTGCGGGTAAGGCGTGGTGTAGGCCTGGGCGATGATGGTGGTGTAGCTGATCAGCACCACCGTGGCGCCCTGCAGCACCCCGTCGTCGGCGATGTCGCCGGCCAGCTGCCCGGGATTGCCGAACAGGTTGCGCAGCGACAGGCCGACGTCGAACACCACCGAGGTGGAGCCGTCGGGGTTGTTGGTGGTCAGCGTCACCAGTGCGATGGTGTAGTCCACCCCGTTCAGCGACACCCGCATGGTCGGGCTGCCGACCAGGGCCTGACCGTCGCCCACCGCGTCGTAGATGACGAAGTTGCCCTGGCCCAGCTGGCTGATGCCGAACAGGTAGTAGTCCGACAGGTTGAGCGTCAGGGTGTAGGTGAAGGCATCGCCCGGGGTCGGGCCGGGAAATCCGACGTCCGAGCTGTACTGCGCCTGCTTGTACAGGGCGATCGATTCGGCCAGGAAGCTGACCGGCTGGCCGGTGCCGGTCAGGTCGATCGCCCCGGCCGGGCCGGCATCGCGCGGATCCAGCGGCACCCACTCGGCACCGGCGGTGGGCGCGGCGATATCGATCTGCACCGGTGCACCGCTGTTGGGGTCGAGGATCGGCGCGCCCGTGGCGTCCGGCTGCGGCACATGGAACTCCACCACCACGCTGGCCGGGCCGGCGAGGGTGGGCACTTCCACGGTGTAGTGGGCCACGTAGGCGCCGGCGGCGAGCAGGATGCGGATCTCGGACGCGCCGGTCACCACCCTGCCATCGGCCAGAACCAGTCCGGTGACTTCACCGCCCGCCGGCGGCGTGATCGCGGTGACCTTGATGTCCGCTGGCAGGTCCTGTTCCAGCACGACGCCGGTAAGCGTCTGGCCCGGTGCCGGCGTGGCGGTGACGGTGAGCTGGCGGCTGTAGTTCTCGCCGGTCGCGGTCTTGCCTTCGGGCGCATTCACACTCTGGCTCAGCGTGATCACGGTGGGATGTACCTGGATCGCGCTGGTGCCGGCCTGCACCAGGGTGGGGTCGGCCAGTGGATTGTTGAGCGAGTCATTGCCGTACTGGAAACCCCCGCGCGCCACGATGCCGAGGTCGGGCGAACCGTTGCTGGCGGCCGTGTCGGCCAGGTTGCTCATGCGCGCGGTGATCTGCAGCGCGATCGCCGGTTGGTCCGCGCCTACCGATGCATACGGCAGCTCCAGCACCACCAGCTGGTCGCCAGCGCGCAGGCCGAACGCCGCGGCGTTGATCGTGACCGGCTGGCCGTTGGTATCGCGCTGCAGCGGGTGCACGGCAGTGCCCGCGGCATCGAAGGTCAGCACGAACGAGGTGACGGCCTGGCCCAGATACGTGGCCGACACGAAACTGGCGCCATCGTCCCCGTCCTTGCCCGTGGCCGGCATGAACAGGTCGATGTACGGCGCGTAGCCCTCCTGGCTGGAGGGATTGGTGAACGTGGCGGTGAACGTGAACGTGTCGCCGATCAGCACATCGCCACCACCGCCCAGCTGCACCGTAGGCGTCGCATCGGCAAGCAGGGCACTGTAGCCGGCCAGGATGCCGGCATCGAGGGCCAGGCCGTGCTCGATGCTGCCCGCCCGGGTTTCCAGCACCCAGTCGCCGCCGGCGGCGGCAGCCCCGGTATCATCATCGGACGCCGCCACGTCCGCATCGGTCCAGGCGGCCAGGTTCTGCACCAGCCGTTGGCCCTCGACGCCTTCGCCGATCCGGCAGCCGTAGAGCAGGATGTCGGCATCGGCGCTCAGCGCGCCTTTCCACTGCCCCACGCTGGCGGCTACCGACGCATCGTCCGCGCTGACCGTGCGGCTGCCCAGCTGGAAGCTGCCCGGCGCACCGTGGGTGAGGATCTGGATGCTGTCCACGCCACCGGCGTGCTGCAGGGCCTGGGTGATGGCCTGCAGGCCGTCCTCACCGGGACGGATCATCAGCACCTGCACACCGGGGTTGGCGTTGGCGGCCAGCAGCTCGGCCCCGGCCAGGCGGCTGTCGATCACCAGCAGATCGCGGGGCGGGGCGGACGCCGGGGCAGGGGCTGTCGCAGCGGATTCAGCGGCCGCGCGCATGACCGCCTCGGCGCGGGTGGCCTGGGTGGCTTCCCGGTGCGGTGCGTCGGCGGCGGGGTGGTGCGGGTCGGTTGAGGCCGCCGCCGCGCCATCGAACATCAGCCGGGGTTCCAGCGCCATCGCATGCGTGCGTGGGAGCAATGCGCTCGCCGTGTTCGCGCCAGCCATGGGGTCTCCCGTATTGCATGAACAGTGGAGACATCACACCTGCGCACGTGTCCAAACGCATCGGTAAAACTACTGCTTCCGGGCGATCGGGCAGATTCGCAGCGGCGTGCGGTCGCGCGGAAAGTACTTGTACCGGGTGCGTACAACTACTGAGGTAGCGGGCCCGCCAATGCCGGACACTCAGCGCTCCCCCTCACGGGCAACCGGAGAAGTGCAGTGACCAAGGCAACCAAGACCGCGTCGGCCAAGGGCAAAGACGCAGGCGGAAACGCAGGTGAACGACCCAATATCCTGGTGATCTGGGGCGACGATATCGGCATGTGGAATGTGGGTGCGTACACCCACGGTTTGATGGGGCACACGCCGAACATCGACAGCATCGCGTACGACGGCATGCTGTTCACCGACCACTACGGCCAGCCCAGCTGCACTGCCGGCCGCGCCGCTTTCATCATGGGCCAGATGCCGATCCGTACCGGCATGACCACCATCGGCATTCCCGGCTCCACCCGCGGCATCCAGGCCAGCGACCCGACCCTGGCGGAGGTGCTGAAGTCGGTGGGCTATGCCACCGCACAGTTCGGCAAGAACCATCTCGGCGACCGCAACGAATTCCTGCCGACCGTGCACGGTTTCGACGAATGGTTCGGCAACCTTTACCACCTCAACGCGGAAGAAGAACCGGAAGAGCTGGACTACCCGGGCCAGAAGAATCCGGAATACAGGAAGACGTATGGTCCGCGCGGCGTCCTGCATGCGTGGGCGTCGGACAAGGACGACGCCACCACCGATGACAAATTCGGCCGTGTCGGCAAGCAGAAGATCGAAGACACCGGCCCGCTGACCCGCAAGCGGATGGAAACCTTCGATGCCGAAGTGGTCGACAAGACCCTGGATTGGCTGGATCGAGTGGGGAAGGGCGACAAGCCGTTCTTCTGCTGGTTCAACACCACCGCCATCCACATTCATTCGCACTCGCCAAAAAATTGGATCCAGAAGGCCGTCGATGAGGGCCGGGCCGAGGAAGACGTGGTGCGTGCCAAGATGCTCGAGCACGACGAGCAGGTCGGCCAGCTGCTCGACAAGCTGCGCGAACTGGGCATCGAAGACAATACCATCGTCATCTACAGCACCGACAACGGCAACGAGATGATGCTGTGGCCCGACGGCGGCTACGCGCCGTTCCGCGGCGAAAAGGGCACCACCTGGGAGGGCGGCGTGCGCGTTCCGCACCTGGTGAAGTGGCCGGCGCGCATTCCTGCAGGCAGTGTGTCCAACGAAATCCAGAACCACGAGGATGTGTACGCGACACTCGCCGCCGCGGCCGGGCTTCCCGATCTGAAGGAAAACCTGCTCAAGGGACACAGCCTCAATGGAACCAGGTACAAGGTCCACCTGGATGGCTACAACAACCTCGACCACTGGACCGGCGAGTCCAAGACCTCCGCCCGCAAGGAGATCTTCTACTACGACGAGACCGATCTGATGGCGGTGCGGGTCAGGAACTGGAAGATGCACATCGGGGTGAAACGCGAAGGCAGCTGGTGGGACGAGAAGTATTACCCCTCGGTCCCCTATGTGTTCAACCTGCGCATGGACCCGATGGAGAAGATGGATCCGCAGTCGCACGAATGGGGCTACATCGGCCGCAAGTTCTTCGCTGCGAAGATGTGGGCGCCGGCCGCCGGCGGTCCGATCATCGCCGCGCACCTGAAGTCGCTGATGGAGTTCCCGCCCTCGCAGGGCGCCGACACCCTGAGCCTGAAGAAGGCGCTGGAAAAGGCGCAGGAGAAGATGGAGAACCCCACTGCCGCCGGCAACTGAGCCCGTGGAGGAGCGGCCGGGCGCAGGCACGCCCGGCCGCACCGGACGCCCGCGTTCCCGGGGCCGCGATCTCCTCGCCGGCCTCGTGGACGCGGTCGTTGCGCTGCCCGACGGACTGGCCACCGCCGCCCTGGTCGGGGTCAATCCGGTGTCGGGCCTGTACGCCAATGCCATCGGTCCGGTGGTCGGCGGGGCGCTGAGCAGCAGCCAGCGCATGGTCGTTGCCACTACCAGTGCCTCGGCCGTCACGGCGGCAGAAGCGCTGTCGAACTACCCGCCGCCGGACCGACCCGGTGCGCTGATGCTGCTGGTCGTGATGACCGGCGCGTTTCTCGTGCTGTTCGGCGTGCTGAAGGCCGGGCGCCTGGTGCGCTTTGTCTCGCATGCGGTGATGACCGGGTTCCTGCTCGGCGTTGCCGTAACCCTGGTGCTGTCCCAGCTGCCCGCGCTGGTGGGCTACACCGCACAGCCGGCCAACACCGGCGCCGCATGGATCGCGCCACATACCGCCGCCGTCGGCCTTTCCGCGCTGGCGCTCCTGCTGCTGCTCAAACCCACCCGGCTCAGCCTGTGGTCACCCATCCTGGCGCTGGTACTCCCCACGCTGGCGGCGCTGGCACTGGGCTGGCACGACGTGTCCACCGTTGGCCAGCAGAGCCCCATCCCGCAGGGATTTCCGCTCCCGCGTGGATTGACGTTCGAGTACCTGGGATTCGAGCTGGTCGGATCGGCCTTCGCCATCGCCGCCGTCGTGGCGATACAGGCGGCGGGGGTCAGCCAGAGCCTGGCGGCGGCGCAGGAAGGGCCGTCCAATGTGTCCCGCGACATGGTCGCCCAGGGCATCGCGAACGGGGCGAGCGGGCTGCTGTCGGGGATCGCGGTGGGTGGCTCGGTCGGGCAGACGGCATTAAATGTCAGCCTGGGTGCGGCCAGCCGGTGGGCGGGCATCAGCGCCGGCCTCTGGCTGCTGGCCTTCCTGTTCCTGGCGCCCGGCATCGTCGGTTTCGCGCCCACCAGCAGCCTGGCCGCATTGATGATCGGCGCCGGCATCGGTGCGATCAACTGGCGCGAGGCGCTTTCGATCTGGCGGGTGGGCGGCAGCGCCCGCATCGCCATCTGCGTGACGTTCGCGGCGTGCCTGTTCCTGTCCATCCCCGCCGCGGTAGGCATGGGCGTGGCGGTCACCCTGGTTTCCTTCATCCTGTCCGCGGCCACCGATGTGTCGGTCAGGATGCTGGTGCGGCGCCCTGACGGACAGGTGGAAGAACACCCGGCGCCCCGACAGCTGGCCAGCCATCAGGTGGTGGTGCTGGACGCGTGGGGCAGCCTGTTCTTCGCCGGCGCACGCACCCTGCAGGAGGCGCTGCCCGATCCCGCCGGCGCCTCCGCCGCCGCCGTGGTGCTGCGCCTGCGCGGGCACAGCGCAGCCGACGCGACCCTGATCAAGATCCTGGATGATTATGCCCAGCGGCTGGCCGCGAACGCGGGTGCGCTGTACCTGAGTGGCGTGGGTGAGCGGCTGGCCGCGCAGCTCCGGCGCTCAGGCAAGCTGACGCGGTCCACCCACGTGGCCTTCCTGGGCGCGGACCCTGTCATCGGCGCCTCGACCCAGGCGGCGCTTGACCTGGCCGAACGCTGGGTCATCGACCATCGGGGGGCGGACCCGGATGCCACGGCGGAAGCGCCACGGCATGTCCTTTGAGCATGTCCTCGATAGACGCGTGCGCCTGTTCCCGCTCGGTCGGCGAACACTGATCCAGGATCTCCGCAGCCAGGCGCTCGAACTGCGGCCAGAACTGCGCTGGATGGCGCACATGCGCCAGCCAGTGCGCCATCATGGCGTCCAGCGCGTCCAACCGGTCCTGGATGTCGGGGCGCACGCTCACCCGGGCGGCGCCTCCAGGTCCAGTGCCACCTGGTAGTGGTGGCCGTCGTCGCGGAGTGCCACGCTGAGCCCCGGTTGCAGTACGCCATCCACATGCAGCGTCGGCTGATCCCGCGCATGTCGTGTCACCACGAAGTCGTAGCGGCTGCGACCGAAGCGATAACTCAGCTCGAACGACGGCCAGTCATCCGGCAGGCACGGTGCAAGCGACAGCTGATCGCCCTGGCGGCGGATACCCAGCAGGGATTCGACCAGCAGCCGGTACATCCAACCGGCCGACCCGGTATACCAGGTCCAACCGCCGCGGCCCACGTGCGGGGATACCGCATACACATCGGCGGCCAGCACATAGGGTTCCACGCGGTAGGTCTGCACCGCCTCCGGGTCCAGCGCGTGGTTGAGCGGATTGATCATCGCGGCCAGTTCCCAGGCGCGTTCCGCGTCGCCCTGGTGGGCGAATGCCATCGCGGCCCACACGGCTGCGTGGGTGTACTGCCCGCCGTTTTCGCGCACGCCCGGCACGTAGCCACGAATGTAGCCCGGATCTTCGGTGGTCTTGTCGAAGGGCGGATCGAGCAGCTGGATCAGCTTGGCGTCCTTGCGCACCAGGTGGGTGTACAGCGAATCCAGCGCCTGTCCGGCGCGCTCGGGCGCGGCAACGCCGGACAGCACCGACCAGCTCTGCGAAATCGAATCGATGCGGCATTCCTCGCTTTCGGTCGAGCCCAGCGGCGTGCCGTTGTCGAACCAGGCGCGGCGATACCACGCCCCATCCCAGGCATGCAGCTCCAGGTTGTGGCGCAGGCGGTCGGCCTGCTCCTGGCACCAGTGCGCGCGGTGTTCATCGCCACGCGCATTGGCCAGCACGATGAAGCGGCGCAGCGTGTCGTGCAGGAAGAAGCCGAGCCACACGCTTTCACCGCGCTGCTGGTCGCCGACGCGGTTCATGCCGTCGTTCCAGTCGCCGCTGCCCATCAACGGCAGCCCGCGTTCGCCCAGCAACTGGCAGCCACGCTCAAGCGCAAGCACACAGTGGGCATACAGCGTGCCGCGCAGGGCAGAGGGGGTGGGCATGTCGTAATACCCTTCCTCTTCCGGCGTGACCGCGCGTCCCTCGATGAAGCCGACCACTTCGTCCAGCACGCTGGCGTCGCCGGTCACTTCCAGGTAGCGGCACGCGCCCTGGGGCAGCCAGAGATAGTCGTCCGAGCAGCGGGTCCGCACGCCGCGGCCCTGCGGGGGGTGCCACCAGTGCATCACGTCGCCTTCGGCGAACTGATGCGCCGCGCACAACAGCAGGTGTTCGCGGGCCAGGTCCGGCCGTGCGTGCACCAGCGCCAGCACGTCCTGCAACTGGTCGCGGAAGCCGAACGCGCCGCCGGACTGGTAATAGCCACTGCGCGCCAGGTAGCGGCTGCCCAGGGTCTGGTAGACCAGCCAGCCGTTGGCGAGGGCATCCAGCGCCGGGTCCGGCGTACGCACCTGCACGCTGGCCAGCACATGGCGCCAGTAGATCCGCACCGCGTCCAGCGCATCGTTGGCCTCGTGCGCGCCCTGGCGTCCCCGTGCCAACGTCAACGTTTCCTCGCGGTCGCGGCCCGCGCCCAGCCGGAACGTGGTTTCACTGCGCTCCCCCGGCGCCAGCTCCAGCGGCACCTGCAGGGCGGCGCAGGGATCCAGCCCGGCGCCCGCGCGACCGCCCAGGCGCTCGCGGCGCAGGGCCGCCGGCGCATGCAGGCCGCCATTGCGCCCGAGGAACTCCAGGCGGTCGCAGGTCCAGCCACAGCCTTCGGCATCGGTGTCGAAGAAGGCCATGCGGCCACCGAAATCGGTGTTGTAGGTGTTGCGTGCCAGCAGCGCGCCGGTCTGCGGGTCGCGCTCGGTGACCACGTGCATGCGCGATTTCGGGCGCAGGTCGCCCATCACCCACTCCACGTAGCCAATGGCCGACAGCCGGCGGGGCCTGCCCGACAGGTTGTGCAGGCGCAGGACCGAATACTTCAGCGGCGCATTGACGTCCACGAAGACCCACAGCTCGCTGACGATGCCGTCCTCGATGTGCTCGTACACCGTGTAGCCGAAGCCGTGGCGCGTGCGGTACGCGCCGGTGCCGCGGCGCGGCAGTGGCATCGGCGACCACACCCGACCGGTGTCTTCGTCACGCACGTAGAACGCCTCGCCACCGGTGTCGGACACCGGGTCGTTGAGCCAGGGCGTCAGCCGGAACTCGTGTGCGTTTTCGAACCAGGTGTAGCCCGGCGCACTCTCGCTGAGCACCGTGCCCAAGCGGGCATTGGCGATCACATTCGCCCACGGCGCCGGCGTCGGGGCACCTTCGCGCAGCACCACCACGTATTCGCGGCCGTCCTCGCTGAAGCTGCCGGTGCCGTTGTCGAACTGGCCGGCACCGCGATACGGCAGGAACGGCCACGGGTCGTCCACGTCCTCGTCGTGCGCGGGGCCGGGCGGCAGCCCGGGTTCGGGCCCCGGGTCGGCGAGGACAGGCACGCCGGCGCTCTCCTCCAGCGACAGCGCCAGTTCCGCCTGCACCGCACGCGGCACCAGCGCCGGCACCCGGCGCGCGGGAGGCGTCTGGCGCCCCACCTGCGCCACCAGCGTGCCGTCTTCGTCGCTGATCACCGCCCGTGCCACCGCCTGCAGCAGGATGCGGTCTTCGTGGGTCATGTTCTGCACCGGCCGCACGAAGATGCCGCCGGGGCGGTCGAGCAGGCCGGTTTCCGAACTGGCCGCAACCATGCCCAGGATCTGGTCCTGCAGTTCCTGCCGGTAGCCGGCCTTGCTGTCGTTCCAGATCACCAGATCGGTGTGGAGTCCCTTCTGGCGCCAGTAGGCGTGGGCCTGCACCAGCTGCCGGACCAGTTCCACGTTCTCCGCATCGGTGACCTTGAGCAGCACGATCGGCAGGTCGCCGGAGATCGCGTGGCCCCACAGCCCGGACTGCCCGCGCTGGTTCTGCTGGAGCACCCCGGCGCTGGCGCGCAGCAGCGGGTTGGCATACAGCACGTGGCTGGCCAGGCGCTCGTACAGCTGTGCCTCGGCCTGGGTCGCATTGATCTGCCGGCGCACCACCTGGCTGTGCGTCCAGGCCAGGTCGAACACGCGGTCGGCCAGGCGGCGGTCACGATACTTGTCCAGCAGGACCTCGCAGCCGGCACGGTCGGCGCCGATGCCATAGACCATGTCCAGCTGCACGGTCTGCTCCGGCTCCAGCACCACCCGCACCCGGATCGCCACGATCGGGTCGAGCACCGAGCCGGCCGTGCCGGAAAGCGCGCTGTCTGCGGTCAACGCCTGCGGCGTCCGCGGCGTATTGCCCCGGCCGAGGAAGCGCGCGCGGTCGGTTTCATAGGAAATCGCCGCCACGTCGGCGTCATGTACGGCGACCAGGTGGAACATCCACGGCGGCACTTCGTCGTGCGAACGCGGCCGCCGCGTGCACAGCACGGCCTGCTTGGCGGCCAGGATCTCGCTCTGCACGAACAGGTTGCTGAAGGCCGGATGCGCGTCGTCGGCAGCGGCCGGTGCCAGCACCACTTCGGCGTAGGTGGTGATCTCCATGGTACGCGGGCGACGGCTGCGATTGGTCAGGCGCAGGCGCCGCAGTTCGATGTCGTCCTCGGCCGAAATGGCCACCTGCAGGTGGCTCTCGCAGCCCAGGTGCGCGCTGCGGAATTCGGCCTTGGCGTCGGAGAAGATCGCCTCGTAGCTGTCCGTCGCCACGCAGGTCGGCTGGTACGCGGCCGACCAGAACTCGCCGCTGTCCACGTCGCGCAGGTAGCAGAAGGTGCCCCACGCATCCGTGGTGCCGTCCTCGCGCCAGCGCGTGAGCGACAGGTCGCCGTGGCGGCTGTAGCCGCCGCCGGCATGGGTCAGCATCCCGTGGTAGCGGCCATTGGACAGCAGCTGCACTTCCGGGCGCGGACCCCCCGGCTTGCGCAGCACGCGTAGCGCCGTTTCATCCTGGCCCATGGCGGCGTGCTCGCCCAGCGCTTCCACCTCATGCGGGTGGAATACACCGATGCGCGGAATGCGCTCCTGCAGCAGCAACAAGGTGGCCTGGAATTCGACATCGGCCACGAAGCGGCGCTGCATCGGCTGGTCGCGCAACAGGTAATCCAGCGACAGCAGTCCCATGCCCTGGTGGTGGGCCATGAACGATCGCAACAGCACGTGATCCTGGCCCGGCGGCACCCGCGCCGGGGTGTAGTCGATCGCCTCGTACATGCCAAAACGCCCCGCGAACCCCAGGGCTTCCAGCGCCTGCAGGTTCTGGCAGGCCGCTTCCGGGGCCACCATCAGCGCCATCATGCTGGCGTAGGGCGCGATGACCCGATCCTGGCCCAGGCCGCGCTTCAACCCCAGTCCCGGCACGCCAAACGCGCGGTACTGGTAATTCAGGCGTGCATCGACGGCGTTGTAACCGGACTCGGACACCCCCCATGGCAGGTTCAGGGTGCGGCCGTACACGATCTGCGCTTCCACCGCATGTCGCGCGGTCTGGTCGAGCAGGGTGTCGGGGAAGCTGGGCATCACCAGCTGCGGCATGAGGTACTCGAACATCGAGCCACTCCACGACAGCAGCGTCGGCGTGCCGTTGACCTCGGTGAGCAGCCGGCCCAGCGCGAACCAGCTCTCCTGCGCCAGCTCGCCCTGGGCGATGGCCACGAACGCGCACAGCCGCGCTTCGGACGCCAGCAGGTCGTAGAAGCTGTTGTCCAGGCGGTGGTCGTCCACGTTGTAGCCGATCGAGAGCAGGTTGCGCGAGCGGTAGAACAGGAACCCGTACTCCATCACCGAGAACTGCCCGGCACGGTGCGCCAGCGCCTGCAGCTGCTCGATGCGTGCGCGTGCCTCGTCGCCGGCAGGACCGGGCAGGGCGGCCAGCTGGCGCAGGCTGGGTATCGGCGCATTCGCATCGGCGCGGGCCTCGGCCGGAATCGCGTCGAGTGCGGCCGTGGCGGCCTGGCATTCGGCGGCGAACAGGGCCGGCCAGTGCAGCTCGCCTTCCCCAGGCGACGCCGGCGCCGGCCATTGCGCCAGCAGGGCGTCGGCCCGTCCGGCCAGTTCCTGCAGCCGCACAAGCGTCGGCGCGATTCCGACGGGAAGGTCTTCCCGTGTCGAGGCCAGCTGCTGGCGGAGCTGGTTGAGCGCCTCGGCGAGCTGGGTGTCGGCGGCTTGGAGCCGTTGACGTTCCTCCTCCACCACGCCCAGGGTATCGGCCAGGCCATCGAAGGTGTGCGGCGACAGCACCGGCGCATCCACCAGCGCCAGCAGGCCCTGGCGCAACGTCAGCAGATGGCCGGCGAGGTTGCCGCTGTCCACCGTGGAGACGTAGCGCGGCGGCAGCGGCGCGAGGGTTTCGGTGTCGTACCAGTTCAGGAAGTGGCCGCGATGGCGTGGCAGCTGGTCCAGCGTGCCGAACGCCAGCGCGGTGCGTTCGGCCACCGCGCCCTGCTGGAGATAGCCGAAGTCCCATGCCGACAGGTTGGCCAACAGGGACAGGCCGATGTTGGTCGGCGAGGTGCGCCGTGCCACCACCAGGGCCGGATGCTCCTGGATGTTGTCCGGTGGCAGCCAATGATCCTGTTCGCGCACCCAGGCCTGGAAGAACGACCAGGTGCGCCGCGCCAACCGGCCCAGGAACGCCCGCTGCGTGTCCGACAGTTCGGCCACGATCGCGGCCGGCGGCCGGCCCAGCCACGCCATCAAGGCGGGCGCGAAGGTCCACGCCAGCAGGAAGGGCAGGGCGATGGGCAGCGCCTGCGGACGCAGGCTGGCCACCACGGCCACCAGCGCAAGCGCCAGCAGCGACCCCGGCGCCATGACCCGCCACTCCGCGCCGCGATCACCCCCGAGGCGGCGCTCCACTTCACTGGAGGGATTCCATTGCAGCAGGTGGCGGCGGGTGACGGCCATGCGCCAGAGCGTGCGCAGCACCGCGCCCGCGGCCAGCAGCGCTTCATAGGGCAGGCAGGCGATCTGCGTGGCGGCGCGCAGCAACGACTGCAGCGTTCCGCGCCCCACCTTGATGTAGTGCGCTTCCAGCGGCGTGTCGTCCGGAACGCTCAGTGCGTCGCGCAGCATGCCGATCAACGGCGGCGCGAACCACAGCGCCAGCACCCAGCCGGTCCAGGCCACCGGCGTGTCGGCCCACAGCCAGCCCGCTGCCAGCAAGGCAAGCGCGGCCACCGGCACCAGGCTGCGGCGCAGGTTGTCCAGCAACTTGCCGCGGGACAACAGGCTGAGCCGGTTGCGCTCCCACCCCGACCCCGCGCGCGGCGTCCACGGCAGCAACCACGGCAACAGCTGCCAGTCGCCGCGGATCCAGCGCGCACGGCGCTTGGCGTCGGCGACGTAGCGCTCGGGATAGTCTTCATACAGGCGCACGTCGCTGACCAGCCCGGCGCGCGCATAGCAGCCTTCCAGCAGGTCGTGGCTGAGGATGCGGTTTTCGGGCAGGCGACCTTCCAGGGCATGCTCGAAGGCCTCCACGTCATAGATGCCCTTGCCCACGAACGAGCCTTCGTCGAACAGGTCCTGGTAGACGTCCGACACCATCCGCGTGTACGGGTCGATGCCGGGCTCGCTGCCGAACATGCGTGCAAACCGCGAGGTACGGCGCCGGCCCAGGCTGGTGCCCACGCTGGGCTGCAGGATGCCGTAGCCCTCCACCACGCGTTGCAGCGCAGGATCGAAGCGCGGGCGGTTGAGCGGGTGGGCCAGCGTCGCCACGAACGCACGGGCTGCGTCCCGTGGCAACTGCGTGTCCGAATCCAAGGTGATGACGAAGCGGACGCCGACCAGCGTCGCCGCATCGCCGACAACCCGCATGAACGCGGCGGCATCACCATGCCGGAGCAGGGCATTGAGCGCTGCCAGCTTGCCGCGCTTGCGCTCATGGCCCATCCAGACCCCTTCGCCGGGATTCCACTGGCGGGGCCGGTGCAGCAGGTAGAAGCGATCGCCGTGCCCGGACGCGTAGCGCTGGTTCAGGCCTTCGATCTGCTGCACCGCGTGCGCGAGCAGGGCGTCGTCATTCGGCGCCTGCGCGTCGGCCGCGTCCAGGAAGTCGGTCAGCAGCACGAAGCGCAGCTGCGGGTCGCGGTTGGCCAGGAAACGGACCTCAAGCGCTTCGACCAGAACGTCGATGCCGTCGGTGCTGGACAGCATCGACGGCACCGCCACCACCGTAGCGCAGGCGGGGGGAATGCCTTCGCTGAAATCGAGTTTGGGCAAGGGGCGCGGCGCGACCAGGATCGTCGCCGTCCAGTTCACCAGCACGATGCCCAGCTCACTAAACACCAGCAGTGCCAGCAGCGCGGCCAGCCAGACCGGCACCGCGCCGGTGCCGGTGGCCAGCAGGCCGGCGGTGGCCAGTGCCGCCAGCACGGTGATCGGCAGCAGGTACAGCGGCAACGGCACGCGATGCGCCAGGCGCGTCGCCCTGCGGTGGCGTGGCGCTGCGTCGGCCACCGCCTCCACGGTGGCGTGCAGGCCTTCGCCGACCAGCCAGTAGCCTACATGTGCGCGCGGACCGTCGGCGGGGAGGGCAGCACGCGCCAGCTCCAGCGCGATGGTGGCCACCCGCTCCTCGGCGATGCGGCTGCCGCGCGCGATTTTCTCCACCACATGCCGGTAGGCGTCACGGGTGCCGAAATCCATCTGCGCATAGACGGCCAGCGGGTCTTCGCGCAGGCGCTGCTCGACCACGCTCATGTCTTCGACAAAGGTGCGCCAGTCCATGGTGGACAGGAAACGCAGGCTGCCGATGCTGTTGCTGATGGATACCTGATCGGCCGCCTGCTGCTGCCCCTCGGCGGCAACCAGGTCTTCGATCCGCTGCCCGGCCGCCGCGGCCCACTGCTCCAGCCAGGCCACGGGCATTGCCCATGCACCGCCGCGCCCCTGCAGCGAGCGGGTCAGCTCGGCAATGAACGCGCCGGTCAGGGGCGGCTCGGAGCGCGCCATGTCGGCCACCACCAGGACCACATCGGTCGGCGTGTCCGACGCCGCACGATTGAGCTGCTCCGCCCACTCCGAGGCCAGGCGACGGTCGGTTCCATCGCGCATGACCCGTGCGGCCATGCGCCGCAGATTCTCCAGCAGGGCCAGGCGCAGCATGATCGGAACCGCCCACAATTCGCCCAGGCTCAACGGCGCCAGCGACTGGTACGCGGCGATGAACCGGCCCAGCGTATCGCCGTCGATACGGCCATCGCCGTGCGCGATCGCCTGCATGGACAGCTCATACACGCGCGGCAGCCCGGCCGAGGGGCCCGACGCCAGCGACGGCAGCTGGCGGCTGTAGCCGCGTGGCAGGTGGCGTCGCGCGGTCTGGATCTGTTCTTCGATGAGGTAGTAGTTGTCCAGCAGCCATTCGCCGGCCGGCGTCACCGGGCGCTGTTCGCGCACCACGCTGCTGAGCAGGGTATTGGCGTCCTCCAACACCCGTTCGTTGGCCTGCAGGCGTTCGAGCAGGCGCTCCGGGCTGGGCCGCATCCGCACGCGGTGCTGCCGCGCCAACGCCCTGCCATACACCTCCATCTGCTCAACGCTGTACAGCGCGGCACGCAGTGGCCCTTCCGTGGCCTCGACCGCCGGAGGCGATGCCTGGCGTTCGCGCCAACGCCAACGCACGAGACGACGTAGACGCAACCAGCGGCCAAAGAGACGACGAAGGTGGGGCATAAGGTACCGGGGGGGAAGGGCAGGGTCGCCTCCGGCATCGTTGCATTTGGGGGGCAGTGGGTTCTGTGAAGGCCGGGTCAACCGGCGCGGTACCGGACTTCACCATGTGGGAACCGGCTGGGGGCGAAGCTCCTTCATTCGCGTGTTTCCCCACGAAACGAAGGTTTTCAATGTCCAGCAAGCAGCTCACTACCATCAACCCACTGACCGAAGAGGTGATCGCCACCTATGCGTACATGTCAGACGACGAAGCCGCCGCCGTCGTCGCCGCCAGCCATGAGGCCTTCCTGGCATGGCGCCTGCGTTCCCTGGACGAGCGCGCGAAAGTCGTTGGCGACATCGCCAAGGCATTGCGCGAGCGCAAGGAAGAATTTGCCCAGCTGATGACCCGCGAGGTCGGCAAGCTCATTGAAGACAGCCGCACCGAAGTGGAGCTGTGCGCCGCCATCTGTGACTACACCGCCAAGCAAGGGCCTGCCGCATTGGCCGACGAGGAGCGCGATGTTGAGGGCGCAACCGGCATCGTCACCCATTCGCCGATCGGCGTGGTGTACGGCATCCAGCCCTGGAACTTCCCGGCCTACCAGGCCATCCGCTACTCCATCGCCAGCCTGATGGCTGGCAACGGCGTGCTGCTCAAGCATGCGGAGAGCTGCACCGGCAGCGGTCTGCTGCTTCGTGACATCTACGAAAGTGCCGGCCTGCCCAAGGGTTTGTTCGGCGTCCTGTTGATCACCCATGACCAGTCCAACGCCATCGTGGAAAACGACCTGGTCCGGGCGGTCACGCTGACCGGCAGCGAGGCGGCCGGTCGCACCGTGGCTGCGAAGGCCGGCGCAGCGCTCAAGAAGACGGTGCTGGAGCTGGGCTCCAACGACGCTTACCTGGTGCTGGACGATGCCGACCTCGACCTTGCGGTGGAGACCTGCGTCAAGGGCCGCCTGTTCAACAACGGGCAGACCTGCGTCAATGCCAAACGCTTTATCGTGACGCTGAAGAACTACGACGCCTTCGTAGCAGCCTACGCCAGCAAGTTCGAGGCGATCCGGATGGGCGATCCGAACGCGTCGGACACCCAGCTGGGACCATTGGTCTCCGAGGCCCAGCGCGACAAGCTGCACGAACAGGTCACCAGGAGCGTCGCGCAGGGCGCCCGGCTGCTGGTGGGCGGCAACGTGCCGGAGCGTACCGGCTGGTTCTATCCGGCCACCGTGCTGGCCGACGTGGCGCCGGGCCAGGTGGCGTACGACGACGAGCTGTTCGGCCCGGCGGCCGCCATCATCCGCGCAAAGGATGATGAGGATGCCATGCGTATTGCCAACGACAGCCGCTACGGCCTGGGCGGCGGCATCTTCAGTCGCGACGTGAAGCGTGCCCGTGAGCTGGCCACGAAGTATTTCGATACCGGGATGGTGTTCATCAACACCTTCGATGTTGCCTCACCGTCGCTGCCGTTCGGCGGGGTGAAGGCCTCCGGCTACGGCCGCGAGCATGGCCCGGAAGGGTTGAAGGAGTTCGTGAACGTGAAGTCGATCAAGATCCCCGCGTAAGCGCGGCGACAGGGACCCCCGACTCCCGGCCAACCGTAGCAGGTTGGCCGGGGTTTCAACTCAGCGGACGTGATCCAGGAACTGGCGGTGCCGTTCGTACTGGTCCAGCACATCGTGGATCAGCTGCACGTTGGGCCAGCCCATCACGTCGTAGTCCTGCCCGCCCTCCCGCAGATAGACCTCGGCGCGGTAATGGCGGGTGCCCTCACTGACCGGGCGACGCGGGTCCTGCAGTGCGAAGGTGGGCGGTGCATAAGGCTGTGGCCGCACCGAATAGAAGAAGTCCATTTCGTCCCCGTGGCCCACGCGAAGCCACGCCCTGCCGTCGTCGCCCTGCATGACCTCGACCGGCAGCTCCTGCTTGCGAAGCTCAACGGCAACCTCCTCCAGCGCCGGCAGCACGTGGTCGCGGATGAAGCCGAGCACCTCGATCTTGACCGGATTGTGTGCAAGCAGCTTGAGCCTGGCACGCCAGTCGTCGCTGGTACCCGGAAGCAGGCGCGCATCGCGCGAGATCGAGCGCTTGGTGGCGTCCAGGCGCATGGCCTTCAGCAAGCCCCAGCACATCAGGATCATCACCACGGTAAACGGCAGGGCGCTGGCGATGGTCGCCGCCTGCAGGGACTCCAGGCCACCGGCCATCAGCAGCGCAACCGCGATCCCGCCCACCAGCAATGCCCAGAAGATCCGCTGCCAGAGCGGAGATTCCTCCTCGCCCTTGGACGTCAGCATGTCGATCACCAGGGCGCCGGAGTCCGCCGACGTCACGAAGAACAGCGCCACCAGCACGACCGCAAGCGACGAGGTGACCATGGTCAGCGGCAGGTGGCGCAGGAACTCGAACAGCGCCATGGAACTGTCGTCCGAAACGGCCTTGACCAGCTGGTGGACGCCTTCGGCCCGGACCATGAACAACGCGGAGTTGCCGTAGAGGGTCATCCAGAGGAAGGTGAAGCCCAGCGGCACCAGCAGTACGCCGACCACGAACTCGCGCACCGTACGGCCCCGCGAAATGCGGGCGATGAACATGCCGACAAACGGCGACCACGCGATCCACCAGCCCCAGTAGAACAACGTCCAGCCGCCGAGCCAGCCACTGGGTTCATAGGCATACAGGTTGAAGGTCATCGAAAACAGCTGGGAGGCGTACATGCCGGTGTTCTGCACGAACGCCTGCATCAGGTGCACCGTGGGGCCGCAGACCAGCACGAAGGCCAGTAAAGCCACCGCCAGGATCATGTTGATCTCCGACAGCCGGCGCACGCCGCTGTCGAGCCCGGCGACCACCGAGCCGGTGGCCACCAGGATGATGATGCCGATCAGTGACACCTGCACCAGCGTGCTGATTTCCAGCCCGAACAGGTAATGGAGTCCGGAATTGATCTGCATCACCCCCAGGCCCAGCGAGGTGGCGAGGCCGAAGATGGTGCCCAGCGCGGCGAAGGTATCGACTGCGTGCCCGATCGGTCCATGGATGCGCTCGCCAATGAGCGGGTAGAGTGCCGAGCGGACCCGCAGCGGCAGGTTGTGGCGATACGCGAAGTAGGCCAGGGCAAGTGCAACGACGGCGTAGATGGCCCAGGCGTGCACGCCCCAGTGGAAGAACGTGATGCGCATGGCCTGCCGGGCCGCTTCGGCCGACTCGGGCGCGCCGGTTGGCGGGGTTGCGTAATGCATGATCGGCTCGGCAACGCCGAAGAACATCAGCCCGATGCCCATGCCGGCAGCAAACAGCATGGCAAACCAGGACGCATAGCTGTAATCGGGGCGGCTGTGGTCCGGTCCGAGCTTGATCCGCCCGTAGCCACTGATGGCAACGCCTGCGACAAAGACCAGGAAGCCGGCGACAGAGAGAATGGTGAACCAGCCTGCGTCGTTGGCGGTCCAGCGCTTGGCCGCAGTGAACCAGGTGGTGGCCTGTTCGGGCACGAAGATGGACAGCGCCAGGAGCAGCAGCACGATGGCGGCGGTGGGAATGAACACCTGCGGCAGAATGCGCTGGCGAACAGGAGTGGAAGGCGGAGCCGGGCTCTGCATGAGGTCCTCCAGTGAGTGAACGGCGGCGCGGAAATGCGCGGCGCGCTTAGAAGTAGAAGCCGATGTTGAGGTTCAGCCGGCTGTGCCAGCGCGAGGGTCCGCCTTCGTCGATGCCGATGCCGTCCCCGCCGGCAAACCACATGTTCCTGCCGGCAATCCAGTCGACGTAGGTCAACATGATGCCCTTCTGCAGGCTGCACCCGGTCACGTTCTGCCAGGAATCCCGCACGCCCGGACCGCGCCCCAGCGGGCGGGTCATGCTGAGGTTGTTGTAGCAGGTGATGTCATCGAGCCAACGACGGGCACCGAAGGAATACGCCACGTTGAGGCTGGGGACGTCGGCTTCGGCTGCAATCTCGAAGGGGGCCATGAACGCGGACATCGCAATCCGGTCGCCAGGCACGTCGTAACGGTAACGGGCCCATTGCAGCTGGGTGGTCCAGCCCTCCCGCTTCCATTGCGCATGCACGGCCGCGCCCTGGTGACCATGGTGGCGCCGGGTGGTGGTGTCCTGCACCTGGCCGCTGAACGCAGAAACCCCAAGCAGCAGCTCGCCGTCACCCAGCGAACCTGCATGCTCGTATCGCAGATGCACGCGCTCGCGCTCCCGGTAGGGAAGTGCGGCGGTCTGGGCCACATCGAACGAGTAGCGGTCGTAGCGGGCGCCGCTTCCGTATTCATCGCCGGAGAACCAGCCGAGGGTCCAGGCGTGGTTGCCACGCTGGTGATGGTAGGTGACGCCGGGATCGTAATCGTCTTCGATGCCGAGGTAATAACCCGAGCCGAACCAGAAACTCTGCGACACGGTGGGAAGCAGACCGAAGGGAACCTGCTGGATGCCGGCCTTGAGCTGGGCGTCCTGGTTGACGTTCCAGCCAACGTAGGCATGGTGCACGGCATCGAAGCCGTCGTACCACCGGTACTGCGCGGAAAAGAACAGCGGTCCTGCGCCTGCCTTCACGTCTGCGCGCAGGAGTTCAAGCTGCAGGCGGCTGGTGGGGCCGTAGTCAAGCCAGCCGTAATTGAACCGGACCGCGCCACCGATGTCGATGTAGGGATCTGCCTGTGTGGCAGGTGCATCCTGGGCGTGGAGCGTCTGTGTGGCGGTTGCCGCAGCACACAGGAAAACAAGGGGAAAGAGCTTCACGATAGTGTCTCGTGGCCTCCATTCTGCGAACGAAAGCGTTCCATTCTACCGCGTTGGCGCCAGTCACCCAAGCCCAGCGCGGTCCACGACGTGAAGCACTACGGTTTACTGCGGAAAGTCCGCGGCGTGGCGTGCAGCCAAGTGCTGGGCAGTGCGGTGCTCCGCGGCAGCGATTTCCCGCAGTTTTTCGCGATCGCGTGGGAAGTCGAGTGCCTGCTCGGCGCGTTCCAGCGACACCGCCGCATGCCGCAACGCGGCGTCACGCGTAGCGGGGGAGCAGCCGGCGCACAGGGCCGCCAGGGCCTTCTGCAGTCGGATGTTCACTTCCAGCGACGCGGCGGCGTGCGTGGACAGCGGCGCGAATACATCCTCGAACAGATCCTCCACCTGCAGCCGGGCAACACGCACATGCCGATACTGCGCCTCCTTCCCAGGGTCGTCGTTGCAGTCGAGCGCGTCCCATCGCAGCAGCAGGCGGACACAGGTGCCGATGACGGTGATGCAGGTCCCCGGATCGTTGATCGCCGGGGACATCGCCCTTGCCCCGATCTCGGCAAGGACGACCAGGCCATAACGCGGGTCGTTTTCGATCCTGCGGGCGCTGCCAATGGTGAGCGCGGCCAGCATCTGCTCTCTCTGATCATCGCTGAGCGTGCCCACGACCCGCAGGAGCGCGCGATTGGGCGTGGCAAAGGTGCCTGGCTGACAGGTGACATAGACGATCAGCTGGTGTTCCTCCGCGATGGCATCCAGCCGCTGCACGTCAATGTGCTCGACGTAGCCCACCTCCTCAGCGACCACATCGACCGTGTTGGCGGGTGGCATGCCCCGGTAGGGCACCGCCCCGAGCGACGGCGCGTCGGCCCGCTGCTGCATCGACTTCAAGGTGGCTTTCTCAACCAGATCGACGGTTTCGCCGAGCCGTCCGAAGCGCGAGAACTGTTCGATGGCGCGCAGCAGCGTCACCGTGATGACGATGATGACCGCAATGGTCGCGCCAAACAGGACCAGTCGTCCGCTGTCGCCATAGATCCCCGTGCTGAGCGCGATAAGCCCGACGATGGAGAACAGGAACGCGCCGATGAAGGTGGCAAGCGTGCCCTGGGCACGCGTATCCTCGATCAGCAGCCGCGACGCACGCGGCGTGGCGTTGGTCGCCGCCGAGCCGTAGGCGGCCACCATGGTGGACAGCGCAAAGGTCGTCACGGTCAGCATCGACGCCGCCAGGATGCCGAGGATGTTGCCGACCGAGTCGGCGCCGATCTGGGTGGCAAGCCCGGCTGGCAGTACGAACCGGGCGGCGGCACCGGCCAGCGCTGTGGCGACACCCAGCACCCCGTACAGGGTGGAGCGGAACCACATTTTCCTGCTGATCCTGAACAGGGTCAGCCGCCACTTCGTCATCATCGTACGGGTGCTCGCATGTCGGTGCCGGCAGTATTGCAGCCGGTCCGACGCGTCCGCGTCAAAAGGCACCCCGCCGATGACGTCCGATCAATCCACGTTACCGGTATGTACCAAAGCGGATCCGCACGCTTCCGTCGACTACATTGATCACGCCGATCTCGTGCGGCCCGATCTCCACGACGGCCGGCCAGGAGTGGCGGAAGCCGAGCGGCCATGCAGGCGGTGTGACCGTCGTCCACGTGGTTCCACCGTCCTCGCTCGCGCTGACCTGGTTGAAGCAGGAGGTCACGAACATCGTGCCGCCGGTGGTGGTCATCACGTGGGGACCGCAGCGCTGGTCCGCCATCGGCGTCCCAAGTCCCACGGGCCAGGTGCGGCCATCCGGCGAGGTCTTGTAGGAGACAGGACACTGCGGATCGTCGCCGCAGGTTTCCAGCACCATCAGGAAGCCGCCATCCGGGCGACGCGCCATCACCGGCATGCCCGGGCGCAGCGTTCCCCCGCCGGGTTGGCTGGCGATCGTTACTGCCGGGCTCCAGGTCCGGCCTCCGTCGCTGGACAATTGCTGCGATACCACCTGGTTGAAGGAAGGGGTCTCATCGGCCCGGGTTTCATCGGCGTACACCACCGACAACGTGCCATCATCCAGACGCGTGAACACCGGCTCCCATACGCCGCGGTCCTTGCGCCCGGCCGGCGTTTCGTTACGCGTGATGGTGCTGAGGAAGCGCCAGTGCGCGCCCTGGTCATCACTGGCATACACGTTCAGCCGGTAGGACACCCCATCGATCAGCGACCGCATCGCCAGCAGCACGCGACCATCGGGCAGGACGAACAGCTCGCCGTTGTCGAGTTTGCGCTTGGGCTCTGCCACGCGCGACAGCGGCGTCCAGGTCCGGGCGTTGTCGCTGCTCACCGACAACTGCAACGTGGTGGTGTCGCCGCCGGGATAGCGCGTGGTCACCGCCAGCCAGCGGCCGTCTGGCAGGCGTGCCAGACGGCCCCAGCCGGCCTTGGCCGCATCCACGGTGGCGGTGCCCGTCCAGGTGACGTCGGTGGCCATGGCGGGAGCCGCAGCGGCGAACAGCAGCGCCAGCGCGGCCGCGCGAAGGGAAAGGGTGGGCTGCATGGTCATCACCAGTAGGTTGCGTACAGGGCGACCAGGATCGCCAGCACGGCCAGCGAAGCCGCATTGAACGACGGCGCGGTGGCGTACACCACATCATCGGTACGGATGCGGTCACGGTCGCCGGTGGCGCGGGTGGCCAGCGAGATGCCCACGGCCAGCGCCAGCGTCGCCAGGAACACCACGCCCATCCGGTCCATGAACGGCAACGACGGCCACAGCAGCTTGAACGCCAGCGAGAGCACGAACGAGCCCACCGCGGCGGCCAGTGCACCGGCTTCATTGGAGCGCTTCCAGAACAGGCCGAGAAGGAAGATCACCACGATGCCCGGAGTGAAGAAGCCGGTGAACTCCTGGATGTACTGGAAGCCCTGGTCGAACCCACCCAGCAGCGGGCGGGCGGTCAGCACCGCCACGATGATGGCCACCGACGCCGCGATCCGGCCCACGCGCACCAGCCGGGCCTGCGATGCATCGGGCGCACGCTTGGCGTAGAAGTCCAGGGTGAAGATGGTCGCCACCGAATTGATCTTCGAGGCCAGCGACGCCACGATCGCCGCCACCAGCGCCGCGAACACCAGCCCCAGGATGCCGCTGGGCAGCAGCGCCAGCATGGTCGGGTAGGCCGCGTCCGGCCGCTCCAGGCCCGGGGCCAGCATCACCGCGGCAATGCCGGGCAGCACCACGATGGCCGGGATCAGCAGCTTCAGGAACGCGGCAAACACCACGCCCTTCTGCGCCTCGCGCAGGTTCTTTGCGGCCAGCGCCCGCTGGATGATGTACTGGTTGAAGCCCCAGTAGCTGAGGTTGGCAATCCACATGCCGCCCAGCAGCACCGACAGGCCTGGCAGGTCCTTGTAGAACGGGTTGTCCTTGCTGAGGATCATCTCGAACCGCTCCGGATGCTGCTGCCAGAGCTGCATGAAGCCATCGCTGACGCTGCCGTCGCCGATTCTGCTCAGGGTGATCACCGTGACCAGCAGGCCACCCAGCACCAGCAGGCATACCTGCACGATATCGGTCAGCGCCACCGCCTTCAGGCCGCCGTACAGCTGGTAGGCCAGCGCGAATGCGCCCAGCAGCACCAGCGCCACATCCTGGTTCAGCCCGGCCACGCCGGCAATGGCGATCGAACCCAGCCACAGGATCGAGGTGAGGTTGACGAACACGTACAGGCCCAGCCAGAACACGGCCATGACCGTGCGGATCCGGTTGCCATACCGCTCCTGCAGGAACTGCGGCATGGTGGTGATGCCGTTGCGCAGGAAGATGGGCAGGAACCACTTGCCCACGATCAGCAGCGTGATCGCCGCCATCCACTCATACGACGCGATGGCCAGGCCGATGGCGTAACCCGAGCCGGACATGCCGATGATCTGTTCGGCCGAAATGTTGGCCGCAATCAGCGAGGCGCCGATGGCCCACCAGGGCAGGCTGCGGCTGGCCAGGAAGTAATCCTGCGCCGATTTCTGCTGGCCGGCTTTCTCGCGCGACACCCACTGCGCAAGGATGAAGATGCCCGCCAGGTAGGCCAGCACGATGCTGATATCAAGGGTGGAAAGGCTCATGGAATCTCCGCGGAAGTCCCACGCGGTGCGCGGGGCGGCAAGCTGTTGGGGTCGCCGGCGAACCGGGCTTCGGGTAGGCCGGCGAACCCGGCGTCATCGAGGGAAAGCAGGTGGCCTGCAAGCGGGTCCTGTGCACGGGCCGCGGCATCCATGCCGTCATGCGCGCTGGTGATGAACAGCGTGCGGAGGGCAGGGCCGCCGAAGGCAGGGCGGGTGGGCTGGCTGACCGGCGTGGCAATGGCGCGGTCCTCGGTGCCGTCCGGCAGGTAACGCACCACCCGGGCATCGCCCCAGCGGGCATTCCAGAGACCGCCGTCCGCGTCGACCGCGCTGCCGTCGGGCTCGCCGGATTCGGCCTGCAGGTCCACGAACGAGTGGGCCGGCCCGAGGGTGTCGCCGTAATCGCAGCGCAGGATCTGCTTCTGCAGCGAGTCACAGAAGTACATCGTGTCGCCAGATGGGCTGAAGGCGATGCTGTTGGAAATGGCGACGGTGGGTAGCGGCAGAATCTCCAGCGTCAGGTCTGCGTTGAGGCGCAGGAAGGGCGCTACTGCCTGCTTCGGGCCTTCAGCAGGTTCATGAAGCAGGCCAAATACAAATCGCCCTTGACGGTCGCATGCGCCATCGTTTGCTCGCAATTCCGGTAGCGCCGGCCGTTGGCCGGCTCCACGGGGTGCCGGAGACTCTGAGCGCCGGCCAACGGCCGACGCTACCGTGTCTGCGAGGTCGCGGAATTCGTTGCGCTCGGGATGGAAGAACGCCAGCCGGGAAGCCAGCGCCAACAACAGCCAGCCATCGGCCTCGCACAGCGCCATCGCGGCCAGCCGCTCCGGCATCGGCCAGCGCGCAATCGCCCCATCCTGCGGGCGATAGCGCCACAGCTGCGACTGCTGGATGTCGGTCCAGTACACCACCTGCTCGCGGTCGCACCACAGCACGCCTTCGCCCAGTGTGTTGCCCGCCGGCACCGCCACGCGCACCGGGCCGGTCACACCCATCCCCCGTCCACGATGAAGTCCTGGCCGGTGCACATGCGGCTGTCATCGGCGGCAAGGAACAGCGCCGCGCGGGCCAGGTCGTCCGCACGCAGATAGCCCGGCAGGCATTGCGACCGCCGCAGCTGCGCCTCGCCCTCGGCATCCAGCCACAGCCGCTGCTGCTTCTCGGTGATCACCCAGCCGGGCACCAGTGCATTGATGCGGATCCGGTCATGGCCCAGTTCGCGGGCCAGCCCGTTGACCAGCCCGTGGACCGCGGATTTGGCCATGGCATACAACGGGTAGCCGCTGTTCTTGATCATCCAGCCGGTGGAGCCCAGGCAGATGATCGAACCGCCGCCCAACGCGCGCATGTCCGGCGCCACGGCCTGGATCGCGAAGTACTGGTGGCGAAGGTTCACCGCCACGCTGCGCTCGAAATCCGCCACGCCGGTATCGGCCAAGGCATGGCGCGCATCGTTGGCCGCGTTGTTGACCAGCACCGAGAACGGTCCGACCAGCTCACGTGCTTCAACGATGGTCGCCTGGAAGGCGGCGATGTCGGTGATGTCGCAGCGCAGATAGCGCGGCAACGGTTCAACGTCGTGCAGGCTGTCCAGCAATGCCTGCGCACCCTTGTCGTCGATGTCCAGGAACACCACCTTTGCACCTTGCCGGGCGAAGTGTTCAACGAAGGCGGCACCGATACCGGTAGCGCCACCGGTGATCAGCACCGCGCGACCGTCCAGACTGGGGTAACGGGTCATCGGCATCACCACTCGGCCACGCTGCCATCGGCATGGCGCCAGATGGGGTTGCGCCAGCGGTGGCCTTCGGCGGCGCGTTCGTCCACGTAGGCCTGGTTGATCTCGATGCCCAGCCCGGGGCCATCCGGAATCCTGACGAAACCTTCCTTGTAATCGAACGGCGAACGGTCCACCAGGTAATCCAGCAGGTCGTTGCTGGCGTTGTAGTGGATGCCCAGGCTCTGTTCCTGGATGAACGCGTTGTAGCAGACCGCATCCAGCTGCAGGTTGGCGGCCAGGGCAATCGGGCCCAGCGGGCAGTGCAGGGCGATGGCCACGTCGTAGGCCTCGGCCATGGCCGCGATCTTGCGGGTTTCGGTGATGCCACCGGAGTGCGAAGGATCGGGCTGCAGGATGTCCACACCGCCTGTCTGCAGGACCCGCTTGAAATCGAACCGGGAATACAGGCGCTCACCCAGGGCGATCGGGGCGGGGGAGAGGGCCGCCAGTTCCGGAATCGCTTCAAGGTGTTCGGACAACACCGGTTCTTCAATGAACATCAACCCGAACGGGGCCAATTCACGCATCAACACCTTGGCCATCGGCTTGTGCACGCGGCCGTGGAAGTCCACGGCCAGGCCGATGTCGGGGCCCACCGCGTCGCGCACGGCCTGCACGTTCTCCAGCACCCGCGTGACCTTGTCGTGGGTGTCCACGATCTGCATTTCTTCGGTGCCATTCATCTTCACCGCCGTAAACCCGCGGGCCACTGCTTCGCTGGCCGCACGTGCGGTATCGGCCGGGCGGTCACCGCCGATCCACGAGTACACGCGGATACGGTCGCGCACCGGGCCGCCCAGCAGCGCGTGCACCGGCACGCCCAGCGCCTTGCCGTGGATGTCCCACAGCGCCTGGTCGATGCCGGCCAGCGCGCTCATCAGGATCGGGCCGCCCCGGTAGAAACCGCCGCGATAGAGCACGTTCCAGTGGTCTTCGATATGCCGGGGATCCTTGCCGATCAGGTAATCGGAAAGCTCTTCCACCGCAGCGGCCACGGTATGCGCGCGACCCTCCACGATGGGCTCGCCCCAGCCGACGATGCCGGCGTCGGTCTCCATGCGGACAAACAGCCAGCGCGGGGGCACCAGGTAGGTGGTGATGGCAGTGATCTTCATGCGTGGGGGTCCGTGTTGGTGCTGTTCCAGGCGTCGATGAACGCGCGCGCGCGGCGCGCCACTTCTGCTGGTGGGGTCTTGGGTGCATAGAGCGCCGAGCCGATGCCGAACCCGGCCGCGCCCGCGCTGCGGTAGGCCGCCATGCGTTCGGGGGTGATGCCGCCCACGGGCAGCAGCGCGGTGCCGGCTGGCAGCACGCTGGACCAGGCTTTCAGAACCGGGGGCGGCAGCTGCTCGGCGGGGAACAGCTTCAGTGCATCGGCACCGGCGCGCAGCGCGGCGAATGCCTCGGTGGGCGTGGCCACGCCGGGCGTGCAGCGCAGGCCCTTGGCGTGCGCGGCGGCGATGACCTCCACATCCGCGTGCGGCATCACGATGATGCGGCCGCCGGCATTGGCTACCTCATCCACCTGGGCGGTGGTGAGCACGGTGCCCGCGCCGATCAGGCAGCGGTCGCCGAGTTGCCTGGCCAGCAGCGCGATGCTCTCCAGCGGCTGTGGCGAGTTCAGCGGTACTTCCAGGATATGGAATCCGGCATCGGCCAGTGCGGCACCGATGGCGGGAGCCTCCTGCGGGGTGAGCCCGCGCAGGATCGCAACCAAGGGGAGGGGTTGCATCCAGGCGGTGCTCATGCGAAATCCTTCAGCGAGGGGGTTTGCGTGGGGTGCGGATTCCCTTCAGGTTGGCCCGGGAATCGGCAATCATGTCCAGCATGGCCGCGCGCGCCGCGTCCGGCTGCTTCAGCCGGATCGCGTCGTACACGTCGAAGTGGCGCGGGAGCGAATACTTGAAGTCCTTGGCGGTCTGTGCCGAGAGCAGGAAGAACGTGCCCAGCGCGGCGTCGATCACCGAGAACAGCGAGCCCAGCAGCTCGTTGTTGGTGGCTTCCAGCACACTTTCGTGGAAGCTCAGATCCGCCTTGGCCCACGCGTCCTGGTCGGTCGCGTCGGCCATGGCCTGGTAGGCAGCCTTGATCTTCGCCAGCTGCGCGGGCGAACGCCGCTGCGCGGCCGAGGCGGCCGCCGCAGGTTCGATCACTTCGCGCATTTCCACCAGCTTGTCCACGAAGTCCTGGGTGGGCATCAACGCGCAGCGCCAGGCCAGGATGTCGCTGTCCAGCTGCTTCCAGAACCGCGGTTCGCGCACCCGCGACCCGGTTTTCTGTTTGGTTTCGATCAGCCCCTTGGAGCCGAGCACCTTCAGCCCCTCGCGAAGCGCCGAGCGGCTTACCGACAATGTCTGCGCCAACAGCTCTTCCTTGGGCAGGTACTCGCCCGGCTTGATCGTGCCGCTGATGATGCGCTGGCCGATCTCCTGGGTGACTTGGTCGTGGAGGTTGCGTACCTCGATCCGTTTCACAGGCGCCCCTTTGGCTTGGTGCTCCGCAGACTGCGGCCACTCCTATTATCCGACAAAAGAATGGCATAAAGGGGACGTGCATCGACATGGGGGAGGTCATCATCAGAGCTTGAACCGGAAGCCCATGCCCACGGTCTTGTCCTGGTAGCGGATGTCGCGCGGGCGGGTATCGCCGCTGCCCCAGAACTGGTGCAGGTTGTTGCCCAGCAGGTTGGTGGCCGAGAACACCACGGTGGCACGCGGGGTCACGTCATAGCTGATCGAGAAGTCCAGCGAGCTGGCCGGCTCCACCTGGTCTTCGGTACCGGCCACGGTGGGCTGGGTGAAGAAGTCGATGTAGCGGCTGCGGTAGCCATAGGCCAGGCGCGCGGACAGGCCGAAGTTCTCGTAGAACAGCACGGCGTTGTAGTTGTTCTTCGACACGTTCTGCAGCGGGCGGGAAATGACCGGGCCGCCGATGAACTCCGGCGATTTCGTGTCGCCGTCGATGTAGGTGTAGTTCAACTGCGCGCCCAGGCCGCCCCACGCACCGGGCAGGAAGTCGAAGGTCTGCTGGTAGGCCAGCTCCACGCCCTGCAGGTGGCCTCTGCCGGCGCTCTGCGGCGAGGACAGCTCGTAGTCTTCGCCGGCGATCACCACGTTGGTGATGTAGTTCTGGATGTAGCCGTCGATATCGCGGTAGAACACCCCGGCGCTGGCGTAGCCCACCGGGGAGAAGTACCACTCCAGCGACAGGTCGTAGTTGGTCGACTCGATCGGGCTCAGGTCCGGGTTGCCGCTGCTGGCCACGCCGGCACGATTCACCGTGCCAGGGTTGAGCGAGATCGACGGGTTCAATGCGCCGAAGTCCGGGTAGCTCAACGTCTTGGCGGCCAGCAGGCGCAGCTGCCACTCGTCGTTGAAGTGCAGGTTCGTGCTCGCATTGGGCAGGGTGTTGGTGTCCTGCGTGTTGCGGGTGATGGCGCTGTACACCCCGGTGCTGGCATCGAAGGAGAAGGCATTGAGCTCACGCTTGATCTTCTCCGCACGCACGCCCACCAGGCCGTCCACACGCAGGCCGAACACATCGAAATCGTACTTGGCCTGCAGGTAGCCGGCCGACTTGCGTTCTTCGATGTCGAAGAACCGGCCGGGGTTTTCCGCCGCCAGCCCGTCGGGCAGGCCGTAGAAGTTGCGCAGCGCGTCGGCGTTGCCGATCAGGTAGTCGTAGCACGGGGTCAGGAAGGACTGGCTGAGCGCCGAATTGCCGCGCTTGCTGCAGAAGAAGCTGCTGGCCGGGAACAGCCCCACCACCTGGTTGTCCGGGTTGGGGTTGGCGGTGATGTTGCCGGTGCCCGCGCCGCCCGGCGGCGGGGTGCTGATTTCCACGCTGCCCTTGGCGCTGGCGGTTCGGTCGGCGTAGCGCAGCCCGAACTGCAGGAAGGCGATGGGGCCGTCGAGGAAATCGAACTTGCCATCGCCGCGCCAGCTGTTTTCTTCACCGCGCGATTCGCCCCAGGTCTGGAACAGGCCATTGAGATAGAAGCGCGACGGATCCATGGCCGGGTTCCCAGCCAGGTACCAGTTCTGGTGCTTGCCCGCCGTGCCATCCCACACGGTGGTGATCGGCCCGTTCATGAAGGTATCGATGATGAAGTTCTCATCCCGATAGTAGCCGGAGGTGCGGGTCACCTCGGTGGAGAGGTGCAGCTGGTCGCCGTTCCACTTGAAGCCCAGCGCGTTCTGGATGTCCTGGCCGCGCTGCTTGTGCGCCTGGGTGCTGCTGGCGGCATAGGTGTCGCCGGTCCAGGAGCCGCTGGTGGCATCGCAGATGGTCTGCCCCGCCAGCGGGCCCTCCAGCTGGTTGGCGTAGCAGTTTTTGCCCACCTGCAGCCCCGTGGGCGGGACCACCCCGACCGGGAAGCTGAAGAGGAAGGCCTGGTCGTAGTCGTCGCGCACGTAGTCGTACAGCCCTTCGACATAGACCTCGGTGTTCTCGGTCGGCTTCCACTGCAGCGCATAGTTGAACGAACTGCGCTTGCGGTCGCCGTGGTTGTAGTTGGTGCCCCAGCCATTCGGCGCGGCGATCAGGTTGCCGTCGTCGGTGCGCATGGGCGTGCCGTCCGGGTTCTCGAGCACCTTCGGGAAATCGCCCCACACCGCGTCGTAGGCGTAGCGCTTGCCGATGTAGCCAAAGTTGACCATCGCACCGATTTCACCGGCATCGGTATCCCAGCGGTTGCTCAACAGCAGGCTGGCGTTGGGGTCGATATCGCCGGTGTACTTGCTGTGCGTGCCGGTCACGGTGCCGGCGATCTCGGCGCCGTCGAAGTCCAGCGGGCGGCGCAGCTGGATGTCCACCAGGCCGGCGATGCCGCCCAGCGGCAGGCTGGCCTCGCTGCTCTTGTATACGTTCAGGCTCTTGATCGCGGTGGCCGGCAGGTTCTGGAAGGCATAGCCGCGGCCGGAGCTGCTGAAGATCTCGCGGCCGTTGAGCGTGCTGATCACGTTCGGCAGGCCGCGGATCACCACGCCGGTGGTTTCACCCTGGTTGCCTTGGGCGATCTGCACACCGGTCACGCGCTGCAGCGCATCGGCCACGCTGTTGTCGGGCAGCTTGCCGATGTCTTCGGCCACCACCGAATCCACCACCATCGCCGCTTCCTGCTTGATCGTCTGCGCGGTCTGCAGGCTCTGGCGCAGGGCGGTCACGGTGACCGTATCGAGATCGACGGCGGTCGGTTGCGCCGCCGGGTCGGGGGTGGCCGCACCGGCATCCTGCGCCTGCGCCAGGGCGGGCAGGGTAAGGGCGGACAGGATGGCCAGGGAAAGCAGGGTGCGGGAAGAACGACGGTTCATGGCGGTATCTCCGGATTCCGGAAAGCGAGCGCGGTAGGTGGCCCGCCATCAGGCGATGGCGGGCGGATGGGTGTCAGAACGCGGGAACAGCGGTGCGCGGGGTTTTGGCAAGGCGGCGGAACAGCTCGGCCTCGCGCGGCCGGTACGGGGTGCCATCGGCCTTGACCAGGTCGTGGAACCACACGGTCGGCGGCTCCATCGTGTAGGGGCGCTGCCAGCTGTCCCACGGGAAGCGGGTCTGGATGGCACCGTCAACGAAGCCCCAGTTGATCATGCCGATGTTCTCGCGGCGGGCGATGGGCAGGATGGTGTCCACGTTGGAGCCTGCGCCGCGCGCCAGCCACTCGGTGCAGATCAGCGGGCGGCCATACTTCTTCAGCTGTGCCACCCGCGAAACGAACGCTTCGGGCTGCTCGTAGTTGTGGAAGGTGATCACGTCCGAGCGCTCCAGCTGGGTGCGCTGGATCGCGGTGAGCGAGGCCGCGCCGGGCGACCAGTCGTCGCCGATCCACACACCGCTGGTGAGCGGCTGGATCGGCTTCTTCGCGCGCGCCCAATCGAAGATCTGCGGCAACAGTTCGGCGATGCGTTCCTGCTCGCCCTTCAGCTGCTTGTCCATGTAGTTGCCGCCGCCGGGGTTGTCCGGCTCGTTCCACAGGTCCCAGGCCAGCACGCGCTTGTCGTTGGCGAATGCGCCCACCACGCCTTCCACGTAGTCACGGAAGTGATTGTCGTTGGCCGGGTCCACCAGCATGTGGCGGCTCGGGCTCTGCACCCAGCCGGAGTTGTGCACGCCCGGAATGGGGCGGTGCTGCGGGCCCAGCGTCGGATCCGGGTCCCAGCAGCTGTCGAACAGCACCAGCATCGGGCGGATGCCGTTCTTTTCCGCAATGCTCAGGAACGTGTCCACGCGCTTCAGGAAGCCCTGCGGGTCCTGCTGCCACAGCAGGTCGTGCAGGTACACGCGCATGGTGTTCATGCCGAACTGTTCGTGCGCCCAGCGCAGCTCGCGGTCGATCGCTTCCGGGTCGAAGGTCTCGGCCTGGAACATCTCCAGCTGGTTGATCGCGTTGGAGGTGGTGTAGTTCGCGCCCACCAGCCACTGCTGCTTCGCATACCAGGCATCGGCCTGGGCCGGCGTCCAGCGCGCAGCATCATTGGCATGCGCCATCGGCGCCACGGCGAGCAGGGTCGCCAGCAAGGGGGAAAGCCACTTTCGCATGGGATGCAACTCCTTCAGTCATGAGCTGCCCGTCCTGGCGTGAACCGGGAGGCGGGCGGTACGTGGTGGTAGCGGTGCCGGTGCGGTGACCGGCAGGTGCGCGTGGCGCGGGATCAGCGGCGGGGTGGGGCGCCGCGGTCCGTGGAGAAGTCGTAGACGATCCGGTTCAAGTAGGTCTCACCCGGAGCCAGCCGCGCCGAGCCGAAGGCCGGCTGGTTGGGCGTGTCCGGGAACAGCTGCGGCTCGAGCGCGATGGCATCGCCCTGGCGGTACACGCGGCCACTCTTGCCCACCGTGCTGCCGTCCAGGAAGTTGCCCGAATAGAACTGCAGGCCCGGCTGGGTGGACAGCAGGGTCATCACCCGGCCCGAGCGCGGGTCGTGCACGCTTGCCACTTCGCGCAGCTCGCGCACCGGCGCCTTGCTGATCACCCAGTTGTGGTCGTAGCCCTGGCCGTGCAGCAGCTGCGGTTCATCGCCACGGCGCAGGTCGCGGCCGATCGGCTTGGCCTTGCGGAAATCGAACACCGTGCCTTCCACCGGCTGCAGTACACCGGTGGGAATCAGGGTCGCGTCCACCGGCGTATACGCGCTGGCCGGAATGGTCAGCTCATGCTCCATCGCCGAACCGGAGCCTTCACCGGACAGGTTCCAGTACGCGTGGTTGCTCAAGTTGACGATGGTCGGGGCGTCGGTGGTGGCGCGGTAGTCGATCTCCAGCCGGCCATTGCCCTTCAGCGCATAGGTGGCGGTCACGGTCAGCGTGCCCGGGAACCCCATGTCGCCATCGGGGCTCACGTGTTGCAGCGTGGCGTGGTCGGCGGTGGCTTCCACGATTTTCCAGACCACCTTGTCGAAGCCGCGGGTGCCACCGTGCAGGCTGTTGGCGCCGTTGTTGACCGGCACCTGGTAGGTCTTGCCGTCCAGCGTGAAGCGGCCCTTGGCGATACGGTTGGCGAAGCGCCCCACGATGGTGCCGAAGTACTGCGGCTTGTCCAGCGTGGCCTGCAGGTCCTTGTCGCCCAGCAGCACATCGGCGAACGTGCCGTCGCGGTCGGGCACTTCCAGCGAGTGCAGTGCGGCGCCGAGTGTCAGCACCCGCGCCTGCATGCCGCTGCCGTCGCGCAGCAGGATCGATTCCACCTGCGTGCCGTCGGCGGTCCTGCCCACCACGGTGCGCTCCTGGGCGCCTGCGGCCCCCACCACGGACAGCGCCAACGCGCCGATCAATCCCGCCGTCTTCCCCTTGCCAGCACGCATTGCTCAAGACCCCTCTCGATGTCGTGGAGCGTACAAAAACATATAATCAGACAATAGGCACGTTGCGACGCAGCAAGCCCGTTGGGAGAGGGGCTCAGCGCGACGGACCGGCGATGGCGTGGATGGCGGAAAAGCCTTGAATTACCGCGTCTGCAGACGCCACCGTGTGTGCATCGAAGCCCCGCTCGGCCAGCGCAGCCTGGTAGAGGCGGGTGACCGGACCGGAGCCCACCAGGGGCACCGACGCGTCCCCCAGCGCGGGGAACAGCGCCACGGCATCGGCAATCTCGGCACCCGCGAGCAGGCCGCGCAGGTAGGAACTGGTCTGGTCGCGGCGCAGTGCGCCACGGATCATGCGTGCACGTACGCCGAACAGCAGGGCCCCCAGCCCAAGCGTTCCCTCCGCTGCGGTACGCACCCCCTCGGCGAACGCAGGGCCCGGCTCGCCCGGCCCCTCCAGCACCGAAGCGAGCAGGCCGCCGCTGGCCAGGCGGTCGAACAGTTCGCCCGACATGGAGGTCATGAAACTTTCAACGCGTCCCTGGCGCAGCTGGATCCATTTGGTGTGGGTGCCGGGCAGGGCGACGATGGCATCGGGGTCCACGTTTCCGGCCGCCAGCAGGCCCAGCAGTTCCGTTTCCTCGCCACGCATCACGTCCGGCGCGCCGTCGACCGCGCGCACGCAGGCCATGCCCGGCACGATGTGCAGCGCAAGCTCGCCAATGCGCGTGGGCACCAGATGCTGCGCCACCATTTCCGCGCCTGCAGGGCAGTCCACATAGCCGGCATCCACCCACCCCACGTTGGAACCGATCATGCCGGCCGCGTACCCATGGCCAGCTTCGGGCCAGCGCGCCCGGATCTCGTTTGCCGCCGCCACCATGCCCTCGCGCTGCAGCGTCGCCACGCCCGCAGGCGCTTCGTGCGAATCGAGCATCCGCCCATCCGTGCCGATCAGGTACGCGCGCAGATTCGAACTGCCCCAGTTGATGCCAATGATGCTGTCGGTGTCGTGCGGGTGCATGGCGGTTCCTTGGGCGGAAGAGGTGGCGGTTGCCTATTGTCCGATTATATGTTTTGGTTGCGCGACACTGGCAAGCCCGCCAGCGCGGCATTCCACGGGAGGGGAACATGGTGAACGGCACACTGCGTGCGCTGGTGGTGGCGGCGCTCCTGCAGGCATCGGCAGGCGCGTCCGCGCTTGATCCGGCCCACGACAATCCGCTGCTGGACTCCGGCCCCGATCCCTGGATCACCAAGGAAGGGCAGGTGTTCTACTACATGGGCACGCACGGCGATCGCCTCGCGATCCGCGCCACCAGCGATCTGTCGAAACTGGCCGAGGCAAAGGAAGTCACCGTGTGGCATCCGCCGGCAACGGGGCCGAATGCCAGATCGATCTGGGCCCCGGAACTGCATCGCATCGACGGCAAGTGGTACATCTACTACACCGCTGCGGCCAGCGACGCCGCCGAAGGGCAGGAGGACGCACATCGCGGCGTGTTCGTGCTGGAAAACAGCAGCGCCGATCCCACCCAGGGCACATGGCACGACCGTGGACGACTGGCCACCGCGCACCCCGGCATCGATGGCACGACCTTTACCAGCGAGGGCAAGCGCTATTTCGTGTACTCGCCGTATGTCGGCCCGGACAGCGTGCTGGCCATCGTGGAAATGTCCAACCCCTGGACACTGGTCGGCAACGAAATGATCATCGCGCGCCCCGACCAGGCCTGGGAGCGGCAGGGCGGCCGCCAGATCCTGGAAGGCCCGGAATTCCTGCAGGGCCCTAAAGGCGACCTGTTCCTGACGTACTCCGGCAGCCCCTGCTGGTCAGACGGTTACGCCATTGGCCTGCTGCGTGCCCCGGCAGGCGCCAACCCGCTGGATGCCAACGCCTGGTCAAAAGCCAAGCAACCCATCCTGGTCAAGAACCCGGCAGGCAATGTATACGCCCCCGGCCACAACGGCTTCTTCCACATGGCCGATGGCACACCGTGGATCATCTACCACGCCAACCCGGGCCCCGACATGGGCTGCACCGCGAAACGCTCGCCGCGGGTGCAGCCCGTGCGCTGGGACAAGGCGGGCAGGCCGGTGCTGGACCCGCCGCTGGGACGGGCGGCGGGAGTGGCACGGTAGCGTTGCAATGCAACCGCCCACAACGGCGATCACACACTTGAACAGCGAGTTTTCCGCAACCATCTGAGCTGCGGACGCGCTCGCGGCATGCACATCACCCGGAGAAGGAGTTCTGATGTGACGGAGGCGACCAGGCGCATCAATCAGCCTGCGGCCAGCGATTCGAACCACAGGCCAATCGCATACGTGCTTCCCATTGCAATGGCGCCCCAGATCATCATGCGTACGGTCCCGCGCAGCTGTGATGCTCCGCCAAGCTTTGCTGCAAGTGCGCCCAAGATGCCCAAGATGAGCAGTGTCATGATCACAACCGCAGCAGCCAAACCGCTGTCGTTCAGGAGTGCGATCAAAAGAACGGGTGGGAGCGCTCCGAGCACGAATGAAGCCGCAGAGGCGGCAGCGGCTTGCAGAGGCCGGGCCTTGGTGAGCTCATGTATCCCAAGCTCATCCCGCAGGTGGGCGGACAGGGGATCATGTGCAGTGAGCTCGCGCGCCACCTGTGCGGCCAATTGGGGGCTGAGCCCCCGCTTTTCGTAGATGGTGGTCAGTTCAAGCAACTCTGCATCGGGCTGGTTGGTCAGCTCGCCACGCTCTTTCTCGGTATCTGCAGTCTCCGCGTCTGCCTGCGAGCTGACGGAGACATATTCGCCAGCAGCCATTGAAAGCGCGCCGGCAAGGAGTCCCGACAGTCCAGTGATGAGAACGGTGTGCGTTGCCGCCCCGGCCCCGACCATCGCGACGATCAGGCTGCTGGTCGAAAGAAGCCCGTCATTCGCTCCCAGAACGCCGGCGCGCAGCCATCCGCCGCGCTGGCTTCGGTGAAGTTCTCTGTGCATCGTCACGTATCCGTTCAGGGGTGGCGGGAGGTTGAATCGCTCGCGATGAAGATGCCTGCTACCTTGGCAGCTGCACCCGGGAAGGCAGTTCAACCGTCACCTTCAGGCCGCCAAGGCATTGCGAAGTGCCAAGCGTGATCGTTCCGTCGTGTGCTTCCACTGTCTCCTGGACGATGGACAGGCCTAATCCGCTGCCCTCCGCGCCACTTCCGATCACCCGGTAGAATCGGTCGAACACGCGGCCGTGCAGATCCCTGGGAATGCCCGGACCCGAGTCCTCCACGGTAAGAAAGCAGTGCTCGCCCGTCTGCCCGGTAGACACCACCACGACCCCGCGCTGGGGGGTATACCGGATGGCATTCTCCACGAGGTTGCGAACCAGCAGCCCCAGCGAGAATTCGTCGCCGTAGACGTCCGCTCTGTCGAGAACCAGGTTCACGACCTGAAATTTAGACGCTGCCAAGGGCCTGAGCTCTTCAACCTCGTTGTTCACAAGCGCGTCCAGGCTCAGCTTGCGAAGCGCATCCTTTCCGATGCCGCGCTCGGTTCGGCTCAGCGACAGCAGCTGTGATACCAGGCGTTCAACCCGTTCCACTCCTCGCGCAAGCAGCCGCTGGGACTCCTGGCGCTCTTCATCAAGCGTGGCGAGCCTGGCGTTGTCTGCATGAACTTTTACTGCGCTGATCGGCGTGCGCAGCTCGTGGGCTGCATCTGCGATGAAGCGGCGCTCGCGCGCCAAGGCGAGATCGAGTCGCTGCAGCAGCTCGTTTACCGCCCGGACCAGGCCGTGGACCTCTTCCGGAAGCTTGGCGTCATCCAAGGGCGTCATTCGGTCGGGGTCACGCTCACCGATGTCCGTTGAGACTTTCCGCAACGAGCGCGTCGCCCAGGCGACCGTCAGCCAGATGACCAAGGCCATCACCGGAAGCGCAAACAACAGTGGCAGCAGCGTGCCGATGGCGATGTCCTCGGCCAGTTCCTGGCGGATGTCCGAGCGCTCGGCGGACTGGAACCACCGGCCCTTTGGCGAGCGCAGCGTAAAGGTTCGCCACTGCGCTCCTTCTATGTCGACATCCGCATAGCCTGGCGACAGGCTTGCCATTGGCGCAGTGGGCGCGCTGTCTGACCGGAGGAGCAGGCGACCGTCAGGCGCCCATATCTGAAACGCCAGCTTGTTCTCGTAGGCATGTCCGTCCTTGAAGGCCAATGCCTCGCCCACGCCCTCGGCGCGACCGTGCCAACCGTGCAGAACGATCGGGTCGCCGGGAAACGCGCTCAGATCGCTGAGCGGCTCGTCCACCAGGCTCAACAGCACCCGTGAGGACTGCACCAGCCGGGCGTCGAACATCTCCCCGGCCTCCTGCAGCCCGGCCCGATAGCTCAGGCCGGCCGCCAGCAGCATGAGCAGCGAGAGCACCCCCAGCAACACCACCAGCAGGCGGCGACGGATGGACGTCATGCAGTTGCATCCGAGGGGTCGCCCAGGGCATAGCCGATCCCCCGCACCGTGCGGATAATGCCTGGATCCAGCTTCCTGCGCAGTTGGTGGACATGCACATCTACTGCATTGCTGGCCACGTCCTCATCCCAACCATACAGGTGCTGCTGGATGGTCTCGCGCCCAAGCGGCCTGCCTTGTTGTTCCATGAGCAGTCTCAGCAGGGCGAACTCCCTGCGGGTGAGGTCCAGCGTATGCCCTTTCCAGCTGGCGGTCAGCCGGGCCGGGTCCAGGCTTAATGCGCCGACGTCCAGTGTCGGTGTTGCACGCCCCACGCTCCGGCGGAGCAGGGCGCGGACGCGCGCAAGCAGCTCGGGCGTGTCGAACGGCTTGCCCAGATAGTCGTCGGCACCCACGTCCAGCCCAAGCGTGCGGTCAGACGCCCGCTCGCGGGCGCTGAGGACCAGGATGGGGACGTACCCGCCCGCTGCGCGCACCTTGCGAATGACGTCGATCCCGTCCATCCGTGGCAGGCCCAGGTCCAGCACGACCAGGTCGATGTCGCCGTCACCGATGGCCGTCAGCGCTGAGGCACCGTCCTGCACCCAGTCCACAGCGTAAGCCGCTCGGCGCAGGGCGGTCCGGATGCCTTCCCCCAGTGATGCATCGTCTTCGGCGAGCAGGATGCGCATGCAGTCAGTCTCGTTGTCCCGGGTTCACTTGGCAAGGTGGCCCTGGACTTCTTTGAGTTTGGCGGTCGCTTCGGCCCGACGGCCGGCATCGGCGACTTCCCGGCCGGGGCGGGCACGTGCAGCGATCGCCTTCTCGAACGCTGCCTGGGCGCCCTGCCAGTTCTTCTGGTCGCGCAGGAAGTCGCCGTAGAAGTAGTTGGCATCGATCCCGTTCGGGTCCACGGCCAGGCCTTTCTTCAGCATGGCCGCGGCGGTGTCGTCATTGCCGAATCCCAACGGCCACCCCGGCACCTGGTAGTAGAGGGCACCCAGGCTGGTGTAGGCCGCCCCCTGAAGTGCGTGGGGATCTATTTTCAGGGCGGCCTCGAAGTCCGCACGTGCCTGTTTCACCAGACTGAGCGCCCCCATGCCACCTTTCTCGCCAGCGAGGCTGGAAAGGACGATGCCCTCCCAGATCAATGCGCCGGCATCGCGCGGCTGGGTCTGCCGCGTCTTCGCTGCCTGGCTGGCCAACGCCTCGAATGCGGTCTGGCGCTGCGGCTTGCTGGTCTGGTAGTTGATCTGGGCCCAGCGGTCGCGCAGCTGGACCACCGTCATGGGCGTGCCTGGCTCGGCAGCACACGCAATGCCGACCAACATGACCAACGCGCTGATGAGCAGGATGAACATGGTTTTACCGTGACGTTGCTTCATGGGAGGAGTCCTCGTGGATGGGCTGCACTTGGGAGGCGTGGCGCCTGATGATGGGAAGCTGGGCACGCAGGCTGCGGTCGACCAGCGCGGGGAACATGCCGTTGATGCGCGCGAACAGCTTTTCCGGCCAGCCGAGCTGGCGGCGCCGATCGCGTTGGACGATGGCGTGGACAAGCGCAGCGGCCACGGCCTCCGGCGCATCGCTGCCGACCTTGAGCTCGGCATTGAGCGCATCGACGGCAGGCGTATTGAACGCGGTTCGCGTGGCGCGCGGAGAGAGATACTGGAAGCTCAGGCCGGTGCCGTCGTGTTCCCGGGCCAGCGCTTCCATGAGCCCCCGCAGGCCGAACTTGCTGGCGCTGTAGGTGGCGAAGCCGGCGAAGCCGATGCTGCCGAAGGTGGAGCCGATGGCAACAACGCTGGCCTGTTCGTGGCGGCGCAAGATCGGCAACAGGGCGTGGATCAGCAGCGCCGAGCCGACCAGGTTGGTCTGAAGCAGGTTTTCCAGCGCATCGGGGTGCTGGTCTTCAAACAGACCGAAAGCGCTCTGGGCGTGGCCCAGCACCAGCACCGAGGGGGACATGTTTGCCTGTCGGATCGCAGCGATCAGATGCGAGCGGCCCAGTGACGTGGACAGGTCGGCAACCACGGTGTGCACGCGCCCGGCCGGTACCCCGGCGGCGAGTGTGGTAAGCCGGCTGCGGTTGCGCCCGACGGCCATGATCGAGGCACCCGCCTGGACCAACGCGTGGCACAGCGCCACGCCGATGCCGCCACTCGCGCCGGTGACGATGACGGTCCTGCCGGCGAGATTCATCACGCCGCCTCCGCCCAGCGCACGCCGTCCTGGCGAAGCGTGCGGAAGATGTCCCCGTACAGAACGTAGAAGCGCCGCGCGGCATGGATGACGGCCTGCTGATCCGCCGGGTCGTCCAGGCGGTCCATCAGCCCCTCAAAGAACCCGACATGCTCGATGTCCAGGTCCCCGTGAGACAGAAGGTAGCCGAAGGCGTTTCTCGGCAGGTCGAGCGAGGTCTGGATCGTGTTTGCCGCACGGGTTGCCAGCGCCACGCTGGTTCCCTCCAGTACCAGCACCATGCCAAAGAAGCCGACCGGGTTGCCGCGGTGGATGGTGTCGTAGGCGTAGCTCACCATCAGCTCGGTGGCCAGGGAGGGGAGGCTGGCGGCGGCTTCGGCGCGGTCGGCACCGCAGGCAGCCAGGTCGTCCAGCACCCACTCCTGGTGGCCCATTTCTTCCTCGATATACTCGCCGATGGCGGTGCGCAGCCATTCAAGTCGGGCCGGCAGGCGCGCCCCGCAGGCCATCAACAGCGGGACGGTGTGCCTGACATGGTGGTAGGCCTGCCCGAGAAACGCGACGTAGTCTTCGAGGGCGATCTGCCCCCCCAGCGCGGACTGGATGATCGGCACGGCGATCAGGGTGGCTCGCTCCTGCTGGGTCTGGGCGAGCAGTTCGGAATGGAAACTCATGTGGATACTCCCGTGGAAGGAACGGAGGCGGGGCGGCGATAGCTCGCATCGACCTCGGCCTGGAAATGGGACAGGATGGCGTCGCGGCGGGGGCGGCCATTGGCGGAGAGCAGCCCTCCACTTGCGGAGAATGGCGCTGGTGAGCGCACGATCCGCGAGACGCGTGCGTAGTCGGGCAGGCCGGCGTTGACCTCGGCTACGGCGCGGGCGAGGGCGGCATCGTCCAGGTCGGCGCGACGCGGAACGAGCACGGCGACGTTGTCGGCCTGTGCCTCGCCCCATACCACCGCCTGGGCCAGGTCCGGATGGGAGAGCAGCTCGCTCTCCACCCATTCGGGTGAGACATTCCGGCCAAACGCGGTGATGAAGACGTTCTTTCGGCGGCCCGTGACATGCACGAATCCGTCAGCGTCCACGTGGCCCAGATCACCTGTACGGATGGGGCCCTCGGGGAGCGGCTCCGCGCCGAGGTAGCCCAGTGCTCGTGCACCCTCGACCTGGATTTCACCGTCGACAATAGCGACGCGGGCATGCGGAAGCGCCTTGCCGACGCTCCCGTCCCGGCTCGCGCCAGGTTGATTGAGGCACACAACCGACGCACATTCGGTGAGCCCGTAGCCTTCAAACACTGGCAGACCCAGCGCCCGCGCCCGCGCCAGCAGCCCGGGCCCCACACGCCCACCCCCGACGGCGATATAGCGAAGTGAGGCGGGAAGGGGCGCACCGTTTTCCGCGGCCATCACCACCGCCAGCAGCAGTTGAGGCACGAGGATGACGCTCTCAGGCTGATACCGGTGCAGGCACCGCAGCAGCGTCGGTATGTCCAGGCCCGTGGCGCCGGTGTACCCGATTTCCGCCAGCGACGGGAGCGCGATCTGCGCGTCCGAGAGCAGCGTTGCATACAGCCCGGCAACGTTCTCCAGGAGGGTGGAGAGAGGCATCAGGCAGAGGTGGCGGCGCGGCGCAATCGCCGACGACCCTTGCACCAGTGAACTGGCAACCGTAAGCAGCGTGTCGGCCGACAGGCACACGCCCTTGGGGCGGCCGGTCGTGCCGGAGGTGTAGGTCACGCAAGCGGTGCCAGCGGGGAGGTCGACCGACGTCGCCGGATCGGTCCGCCACTGGACGAGCATCCCGCCATCCAAGGTCCCCAGTGCGCCCGTGCTGCCTGGTGGCGCAGGCGCACCGCCGGCGGTGACAACGCATTGGGCACCGCTGGACTCCAAGGCATGAGCGATCTGCTCGGGAGAGAAGAATGTGGGCAACGGCACATGCACGCCGCCGAGCTCGTGCAGGGCAAGATCCAACACCAGCCAGTGGATACCGTTGTCCAACTGGCTTGCGACGCGATCGATGCCCTGCAGCTCCAGCCGACCAGCCAATCGCAGTGCGCGCTGCCGGATCTGCTCATCGGCAATTTCCGCGCTGGAAGTGAGCACGCGTGCCTTGCGCCCGCCGAGACCGGCGATCAGGGGAGAGGTCAGCGCGCTCATTGCGCCCCCGCCATGGCTTGCAGAGACGGATCAGGATCCGTCTTGGCGCGCGCATCGTGTTTTCGTGCTTGATGCAGGAACGCACGACCGGCGGCGACGTTCCCGCAGACCACCTTCGGCCGAGCCTGGTAGTAGCTGCCCCAGTGGGATGCATCGCCGGTGAGTCGCTCTGGGCTTGCTTCGCCAAGTTCCACCGTCACCAGCTGCAGTCGGTCGAGGGTGTTCCGCAGTTGCTGGGTGGCCGCGAACAGCACCCAGCGCACGCGTGCGGCATGCAGCATCCCGGTCAAACGGACGATCAGTTCGCGTGCGACGCCGGGGGCGGTGGCGGCAAAGTTGCCGATCTCAGCAATGCGGTCACGGCCCACGTTGGCGATTTCCCGGTGGTACAGCAGTGCCTGCACCGGCTCATCGAGATACTGCTCGACAAACAGCGGCCCCTCGCTGCCCACACGCATTCCCACGGCCGCCACCAGCCGCCCCTGTTCATCCCGGAACGCAAGCAGATGGGGCAGGAACGCTTGAAGCGTGGCACCGTAGCGTTCGCGATACACGTGGGCAATGAACTGCTCCACCGCGCTGCGGCCTGGATCGTGAGGGCCCACCACCTGTGATTGCGGCAGGATCGAGGGGAGCGTGGCAGCGAGGGAGGTGGGGATCCAGGACATGGCGAGCATGCTGGCCGGCCCGGATTAAGGCTGAATTAGGCGGTAGTTAAGCAGTCATTAGCGTTTTGGAATGCTTTCGTTGAGGTCGTGAAACGACGCGTGGCCCGTTCCTGGATCTTGGGCCTGCTCGCTCTGGCGGAGCCGGCCGTCAACTCGACGGCCGGCAACACCCGCCCACGCTTATTTGGGCATCAACACGCCATCGATCACGTGCACCACACCGTTGGACTGTCCGACATCAGCGGTAGTCACAGCTGACTTGCCGCCCTTGGCATCCACGACCCACACCTTGCCCTCGGAGAGCTTGACCGTAAGCTTCTCGCCTTCAACGGTAGTCAGCATGCTGGATTCACCGCCTTTCTTGGCCGCTGCCGTGAGCTGCGCCGCGGTGTGGGTGCCGGGAACCACGTGATACGTCAGGATCTGGGTCAACTTTGCCTTGTTTTCCGGCTTCAGCAGCGTATCAACCGTGCCTTTCGGCAGCTTCGCGAACGCGTCGTTGGTCGGCGCGAAGACGGTGAACGGCCCCGTCCCGGACAAGGTATCGACCAGCCCAGCCGCCTTGACGGCCGCAACCAGCGTGGAGAGATTCTTTGCAGCCGACGCATTTTCGACAATCGTCTTGGTGGGGTACATGGCCGCGCCACCCACCATCGGGTTGTTAGCAGCCGATACGCTGGCGGTTGCGAAAACTGCTGCGATGCACGAAGCGATAGCGAGACGCCGAATGGAGTTGTACATGGGTAGGTCCTCTGAACTTGGCGCACAACGTTGTGCCTCTATACCTACGCAGCGTGACGGCGTTCGGATGCAGTCCCTGGCCTTTGCAGAACGCCTCGAAAGCAAACACGTTCAGCCAGACACTCACGGCGCTTTCACAACGTTCTAGAATGGGCGCAAGCCTCCACTTCAGCGAGTTCCGGAATGCCGTGGATTGACCTGCGCAGCGACACCGTCACCCAACCCACCCCCGCCATGCGCCAGGCCATGGCCACCGCCGAAGTAGGGGATGACGTCTATCAGGACGACCCGACCGTCATCCAGCTCGAGCGCCTCGCTGCCGACATGTTGGGCAAGGAAGACGCGCTGTTCGTGCCAACGGGGGTGTTCGGCAACCAGCTGGCCGTATTCACCCATTGCCGTCGCGGCGATGAAGTGATCGCCGGCGATGACTCGCACCTGGTCTGGCACGAAAACGGCGCCGCGGCGGTGATCAGTGGCGTGCAGCTACGCACGATTGCCAGCAGGCAGGGATTGCTGGAGCCCAGCGAGATCGCGTCACGTATCCGGGTGGGGGAGGACATCCACATTCCTCGCACCGGGCTGATCTGCCTGGAGAACGCGCACGGCAACGGCCGCGTGATCCCGCTGGCCACGATGGAAGCCACTTCCGCCATCGCCCGGAAGCACGGCGTTCCCATCCACCTGGACGGTGCACGCGTGTTCAATGCCGCCACTTACCTGGGGTGCGACGTTAAAGCCATCACCCAGCATGTGGACACGGTGATGTGCTGCCTCTCCAAGGGCCTGGCCGCCCCCGTCGGTTCGATCCTCGCGGGGCCGGCGGCCTTCATCAAGCGCGCCCGTTACAACCGCAAGCTGCTGGGAGGAGGGTGGCGGCAAGCGGGGGTCATCGCAGCCCCGGGCATTCTTGCGCTCACTGAAATGACGCAGCGGCTGGATGTAGATCATGACAATGCAACGTACCTGGCGCAGCAGTTGGCCGAAGTGCCGGGCATCGAGGTTGATATGGAAGACGTCCACATCAACATGGTGTGGTTCGCGCTACCCGATGGAGTAGACGTGCCTCGACTGATGCAGGCCTTTGAAGCGGCAGACATACGAGCCAACGGTGCGTACGGCGGCAAGATGCGTCTGGTGACCCATTGGCAGATCGATCGCGAAGCCATTGATAGAACCGCGTCAGTGATCCGGAGCGTGGTAGCTGGGTGATCCAGCGGCTCACAGGTACGGACTGGCACGGACCCGGTAGGGTCGGTCGCAAGACGACTGCCGTGAAACCTGCAACACCCGGTAACGCATGACCTGGAAACGAAGACGTAAAAAGAAGCTCACGAACTTCCACCAATACGCTTGATCGGATGCTAACGTCCGCTATCGACTCAGATCGTACCCGAGGTCACGCGAGGCACAGTCGCGCAATGGCGCCGATCAACCACAGCAGCTTGTGCACCTTGTTCGACGCCGGGGTTAACGTCTCGATGTCTTCATGTGTGTTGTAGAGCACCAACGCAGTGAGGTGGAGAATGCATGATTGGACATTGATGGGTATTCGAGTGGACTGGGCGAGTGCATCCGTCCAGATAAGTGCGTTGGATGAGACTTCGACAGAGCGTCGCCTTGTTTTTGAAAGAGTGACCGACGTTTTGGTCGATCGGAGTGAGCCTTGGGGTGTAAGTAGTTCGATTAACGAAGTTACATGGAAGAATGAGGGGAAGACGCTCTCTGTTGACATCGAAATGCAATCGGGAGGCAGAGTTACGATTGCCGCCGGCTCGTGCTCTCTGGACGGTACTGAAGTGATAGTGTGAAGTGCTGGTGCCGTCGAGTACTCGTGATCGCATCCGACTATGATCGGCTGGAAGCCGCCAAACAACGCCGAGGCTATGGCCAGCGTGCCTTGGGTGGCTACTACGGCCGACGCGCCACCCAACCCCGGAAGCTGAGCGCAGCGTAGAACAGCTCCACCTCAATGAAACCGGCTGCTTCCAGCAGCGCAACCTCATCCCCTTCGGAGATCGCCGGGAGCTTGTCCGCCATGACCGCAACCGACGCTTCGTCGCGCTCGTCCAGAACACCGTCTATCGACGCGAACGCGGCTGAGCGACGCAACCAGCGCATGCGGGCTTCAGGCGCATAGCTGTGGTGGGCTATCACGAGCACACCGCCAGGCCGAAGGCGCTGGAACAACCCACGCAGGGTCTGCAGCCGCGTATCAGGGTCAAGGAAGTGAAGGGTCAGGAGGCAAGCGGCGCCGTCGAACTCCCGCATCGGCGCATCCTCGATGAGGCCCTCCAACAGCAATGCGCGCGAGGCGTTCGCACCCAGGGTCTCCCGTGCAAGCTCGAGCATCGGACGTGAGGGGTCTACGCCAACAAACCGCCAGCCTGGCTGCGCCTTGGCCAAGGCATCGAGCTCCAACCCGCCGCCGGCACCCAGCACCAGCACCTCGCCCGTGGGCGGAACGGATTCCGCCAGCAGGATGTGGGTCATGCGGTGGAGGGCCGCCATGCCAGGCACCTTGGCCTGGGCTGTCTGCTGATAACTGCTGACTGCGGAGGGGGCTTTGAACGTCGACATGGATACTCAGCCCGAGCGGGTCCCGTTATATGTAACTGTGATTGTTACATATCACAGCCGTCCAATGCGGGGCCAGGAACGATCAGCGAAAGTGGTAGGGTCGGTCGCCAGACGACCGCCCTGACACCACCAACAGCCGGTAACGCATGATCCAGAACGAGACCTGCGCAGTAGCATCACCCCAACTTCCATGCCGGTGCTTGGCTGAACCATCCCCCCCTAGCTATATTCAAACCTCAGGAAGAGGAAGCAGTCTATGGAACATACGACGAAGGAACTGTCGATAGCAGATGTAGCCGGCGGGGGATCCGCGCTGGTAACGTTCGGGCTGATCCAAGGCGCCCTCTATCTAAAAGCCTATTGGGGCCATTTTGGTCTAGACCCATTTCAATATGTCGCCGTGAGCGAGATTGCGCTGGCCGGCCTGGCGGGCATCGGATTGGCACTCGGCCTGATGTTTGTGGCCATTTTGTTGGGCGATTGGCTCGGGGAAAAGCTTACCAGTATCAGCCCAGAGCGCAGAGTGCTTGGCTTCCTTGCGCCAATAGCCCTGTTTCTCGGACTGGGAGCCATCATATGGTGGGCAAACGCGTGGGTAGTACTGATAGGCGCTCTGCTGACAGTTGTCTGCCTTGCGGCAGTCTCAATCGCCCCGACGGTTCCCGCTGCCATCAAGAAGGCGCCTTGGCTGACTTACGCGGTAGTCATGCTTGTGTATGTCTCCATAGCATCAAATTGGCTTGGCGCTGAGCGGGCGAAGAAGATCACGCAAGGTGAGGAAAAGCGTGTCGCGAACGTCGCAATCGATTCCAGGAGCCTGACTGGGCTGAACTTGATTGGCCGCTTGGGCGACACCTATGTGTTTTGGGATAAGGCGCGAAAAGCGACACTGCTTCTACAAGCGAGTGACCTCAAGAGCTTGGAGTTAAGGCGCGCGCCCTCGGCAGCGACCCGAGATACTCCTTAAGCGGCTCAGGGCTGGTGTAACTTGGCCCTGCAGCCCGACCAGACACGCCGTGAGACGGCGAAGAACAGAGAGCTCAAGCAATGCAACCGAATCCTCGCGACTATTTCAAGTTCACCTCGAAAGCTCGACTGGACAAAGCCATCAACGCGCTGATTGGCATCGTCGAAGGAATTGCGATCGACGGCCACATCAACAACCTCGAGCTCGACTACCTCAACCTATGGCTGGCCGAACATGATGAGGTGCGCGACCAGCACCCGTTCAACGAGCTCGTACCGGTTGTCACTGCCGCCGTAGCCGATGGCATTCTCACCGAGGAGGAACACGCCGACATACTCTGGCTTTGTGAGCGCCTTCGCTCGACGGAGTACTACGACTCCGTGACTGCTGACCTGCAGCGATTGCACGCCATCATGGGCGGCATTGTTGCCGACACGCATATCTCCGTGGATGAGCTGCGGGCTCTTTCAGATTGGATGGCCGACCACGAACACCTCAAGACTTGCTGGCCGTTCGACGAGGTCGGCAGTCTCATCACCGGCGTACTGGCCGACAAGCAGATTGATGAAAAGGAGCAAGCGATGCTCCACGATTTCTTCGCGGAGTTCACTGCATTTCTCGACGACCGCACAATCAACCGTGCGCCGGTACTCCACGGACAAGTGGTCGTTGGCCTATGCGCAGTCGACCCCGAAATCAGCTTTTTGGATAAGGGGTTCTGCTTTACAGGCGCGTCGTCACGCTTCACCCGAGCCGAGTTTGAACGCCTCGTCCAGGAGCTGGGGGGTTCTGCGCACTCGTCGCCGTCGAAGAAGGTCCATTACTTGGTGATTGGCGCGGAAGGCAATCCTTGCTGGGCATTTGCCTGCTACGGACGCAAGGTGGAGAAGGCCATAGAGCTGCGCAAGGCCGGCACACGGGTTGTAATCGTCCACGAGCTCGACTTCCACGATGCACTGGCAGACAAAGGCAGCTGACGCCCACTATCTACTACTGGCGAGGCGATGGGGCCCGCGCGTGAGGAACGAGTGCGCCTGCAGCCTGCTGCCCGGCACCGGAACCCGCAGTCGATGATGACTGCGAGTCACGGCGGACAGAAATCTCACCGTCTCATGCAATGGACCGGTAGGGTCGGTCGCCAGACGACCGCCCGGAACCCATCAACACCCGCTAACGCATGACCCCAAACGAAGCCCGAGCTCAACCGGGAGGTGTCACGTAACGGTGCCTTGGCATTTCTGCGACTACCGAAGCGCGGAATCGAACAGCTCCTTGGCCTGCCGGATAGCGGCCTGATGCGTAGAGCCCTTGTCCGCGCCCACCTCGCACAGCTTGCCCGCCCGCTCACGGCCCAGCGCCGTGCACTCCGCGAGGAAGTCGTAGTGGCCCACCGAAGGCAACGCCTGCAGGCGCACCTTCCCATTCGCTTCCGCAATGACCTCGCTGTTGGTGTCGGGCAAGGCAATCGCATCGGCCTCACCTACAACCACCGACACCGGCATCTCCAACCGCCCCAGCTCACCCGGCTCGAACGCCTGGACAATCGCCGGCGCCATCAGGAATACCGCGCGAACGTAGGGAATGCGGCCATCCTGCGCTGATTTGGCGACCCACGGCGCCAGCTCCGGCGTACCGACCGCCGCCATCCGCCGCTCAAAGGTCATTTCCGGATTCTCGGCTTGCGGCACGCAGACCCCATCCTTCGGCGACGCCTTGCAGAAGGCGACCAACCTGCCCATGTCTGGACGCGCACCGGCAGCCACCAGCGCCGTGAACCCCCCAGCCGAATACCCCACCAGCCCCAACCGCTCTGCATTTACATGCGGAGACAGCACGGGATCGGCCTGTACCGCAGCCAGCGCGGCGGCGAGGTCGTCGGCCCGGTTCCACATCAGAATGCTGCCCGCGTCCGTCATCGGGTCCACGCCGTTGTTGCCGGGATGGTCCACCGCCACCACCACATACCCCGCGCGCGCCAGGGCAGTACCGAACCAGCCCATCATGCGGGCACTGCCGCCATTGCCATGCGACACCAGCAGCAGTGGCCAGCGGCCCGGCGCAGCCGGGGCATCCACGGCAGAAGCTCCCTCCTCGAAGAGCGGCGCGCCCGGCGGCCCAATCGTGAGTGGCTGCTCCTTCGCACCTGGCTGGGCCGGGTACCACACCGTATAGCGCACGCGGTCGCTGTGCCCGGCATCGCGCACCGCTGCACTGGCCGTGTGCGCCACGCCATGGGTTTCCCCAACAGCAGGGGAGGGCTGAGCCGACCATGCCACTGGCGCGAACAGACAAGACAACAGGACGAAGGCGTATGGCAGTACTCGCACGGAAGACTCTCCTTGGGTCAACTCGGGTTGGACAGCGGCAGCCAGATCTCAACGCCACCGTGTCCGGTGCGGTCGTCGAAGCGGGCGTCATAGCGTTCGAAATCAGGTGCGTCTGCCAAGGCCAGGCCGGAGCGGGGCAGGTGGTCGTTCAACAGCCAGAACCAGGTGGAGCGGATCGTAGAGATGTGGCCCGCATGCCACGCCACCAGATAGTCCCCGGCCGGGATGGAAACGGCATGCCAGGCCGACGGCACGGCGGCGCTCGCACCGATCTCCATGCCGGCAATGTAGTCGAAGGCACCCTCGCCATCGCGGTTGCAACAGACCCCGAAGGCGATGTCCTTGCCCAGTTCCCGGGTCAGCGCCAGCTGCTGCCATTGCGAGGGAATGGATGCGACGGTGGCTGCGGTATGACGGGCGCGGATGCCGGCCACGCGCAGCGGGCCCAGCCGCCGGCGTTCCGGCTCCACCTCGCAGGGCAGGGGTGGGGCGTCGAGCTTGATGGCCTCTACCAGCGCCAGTCCCTGCAGACCTTCCCGGCGCACCTGCTCCGGTGCCTGCTTGAACTGCTCCGTAAAGGCATGAGTGAAGGCCGCATGCGAGGCATAGCCGGCCGCCAGGGCGACTTCCAGAATGGGCACGCCGCCCGCCGCCAGGGTGCGTGCAGCCTCGGTCAGGCGACGCGCACGAAGGTAGCGCGCCATCGAGGTGCCGGTACTGACCTGGAACAGGCGTGAGAGGTGGAACGGCGAGAGCTCAACCGCCTCGGCGATCTGGGCCAGCGACGGGTTCTCGGCAAAGTGGCTCTCGATGTACCACAAGGCCTTGCGTGCCGCTCCCATGACGCCTGCTCCGTGCCAGTGACTGGGTGGCAGCGTAGCGCAGGGCGGGGGAGGGCGTTTGCGGGATCTTGCTGTGGGTGCGCGGTCTGGGTTGGGAGCGACAGTGGTGCGGGTCGTTAAGCAAACTTCTTTCAACCGAGAGAGGGCACTGGAAGTGCGATGCAGTGCCGCTGCAAATGCGCGCCAGCACTCGGATTGTCACAGAATCATTTGCTCGCCATATGCCCGGTCGCGTTCCCATTGACGCGGTGAACATGCGCTGGGCCAGGACGAGTTCCACTACTCTCGCGTCTGTCGCATGGTCTGCCTTGGGTGTCAGAACCCGAAGTGAGGTTGGCATGTTTCAAGACTTGTGTCGGGTGGGTGACGAAATACAACACCCTCGCGGAAATACGTCGCACCGTTTTGCCTCACTTCACGGTTCTGAACCTCCCGACTCCCTCGCCATCCCGGCGAGGGAGAACACAGAGGAGAACCATCATGCACGACGACTGGACGAATTTGACCCCCGAGCAACGCGCCCTTCTCAGGGGTTTCTGGCGCGCGCCGAAGAGCGTAATGATCAATGCGCTTCATCACGACGGACTCGAAACCTATCCCGGCTGCCCAACCATTCCGTGTCTGAAGGCGCGGGGGCTGTGGATGCGTGGACTGGGTATCGAACCCGGAACCCGGATGTACCTTGGTATCGGACGCGAGCTTTTTGTCATGGCGAAAGACCCATCACCGGAAGCCCTGTCCAAAGCGATGGTCCGGTTTGAGAAGACCGGCGGCAGTTGGAAGCTGGCGCCTATCAGCTAAGTGACGCGATCAGCGGGGCGGCGGCATCGTCGCCCCGGGGTGCTTCTATACGGTCATGGGATGGTATGAACGGTCAAAGGCGTCATCTTTTACACGTCAAACCGCTACGCCCCTGCAGCGGGGAAACTGGCTGCAACCAAAGATGTGCGCGCCAGTATTCCGATTGGTTCGCTTGACTGCGGGGCTCCCGCAGCGGGGACAGCTGCGGGCTTCCATGGGAGCATCCGCGATTGGGGCAAGCGCAGGCTCCCTTCGCTCAGCGCTTTTCAATGGCGCCTTGCTGGGGTCCCTTGAGTGCTGAATCATCTGCAGAAGTTGTTCTCCGCCGATCAGCTCAATGGGCTTCCCGCGAGCGAACGCTTCGGCATCGGGCGTGAACGTGCCGACGCAGACAATCTTCACCGCATCGGCTTGGTGGTGGGCAAGCAGTCCGGCCATCTCGCGGACGATGCTTACACCTACCTGTCTGCGCCGCCACTGCTTGCATTGGACGAGTACGCAGCGATTCTGCTTGCGCAGGATCAGGTCGACCCCGCCGTCGGGCCCGCCAAATCCGCTTTCCTCGACCCAGTAACCCTGACGCCGGAAGGCTTCGCCCACCAACTGCTCGAACTGCCGCCAGCCAGGCGCTGCCAGGCTTTCCAATGTGGTGCGGGTATCAATCAACTGGCGACGCCGGCGGGCCCCCAAGAAGGAGAGCAGGGCAGCCAACCAACATGCTGCAAGGAGCATCCAGGCGATCGGGTCAAGGACCTGCCAGAAATTGCTTGCCATGCCATTCGCCAGCCCGCTGTCCTGTCGGGCGAACCACCACGGAATGGCGAAGCGGATGGTGAAGAAACCCACTGCCCCGGCCGCAATGCCGATCGGCCACGGCATACGGGTCAGGGTGTCGAATCCATTCGTGCTCTTTCTACGTCCCATGGAAAAGCGTCGAGATAAAGCGGAAGGAAATAACGGGGGGCAGGCGCCGGGCGGACCCCGGCGCCACCAACAGCCCCGTTACAACTGCTTGTCCAGGCTGATCTGCACGCCGTGGTCGCGGTCCTCGCCGCTGCCTACCAGACCACGGTAGTCAACCCGCAGGCCCCAGTTGCGTCGGAAGTCGAACATCAAACCGGCGCCGAACATCCAGCGGCTGCGGTCGAAGCCGTCCAGCGAGGTGCGGTAGAACGGCACGCCCACCAGATCGGCGTACTGCATGGTGGCCACGCCGCTGCCCTTGAAGTCGTGCTGGTACTCCACCCGCAGCTGCGGCGTCCACGCACCCCACACCGCCGTGTTACGGAATTCCATGCGGAACCCGGCGTTGCCGGTGCTGGTATCCACATCCTGGTCACCGTAGCGCAGTGCGAAGAGCTCGCTTCCGCTTTCCGCATACGGGTCCAGGGTTCCCTGCGATGCATCCAGCCGTGCGTACGGTGTCAGCATCCAGTTGCCGCGCACCACGTCGGCACCCAGCGACAGCGAACCGAACCACTGGCTACCGTCGCGCAGGGCATGCACGAAACTGCCGTCGCTGGTGACATAGCGCCGCAGGTCGTAGTCCAGCAGCTGGTGGCCCACCAAGGCATCCACGAACAGATGCTCACCGGGGGTGTAGCTGGCATACAGCGCCAACGTGTAGGCCTGGCCATCGCTGCGGCTGCCGTTCTCGCCCACGTCGGTGCGGTCGCGGCCGTAGCCCAATGCCACGCCCAATGCGAGGTCGCGCCCGACCTGCATGTCGCTGCCAAGCGTCACGCCGTCCGTGTTGAAGTCACCGCCCGCGCTGCCACGCCCATTGCTGCGTCCGCTACGCACGCTGCCGCCCACCCACAGCCCCAGCGGGGCCTGGGACTCGTTTGCAGTGGTGGCCGGCGCATCCAGGCCGGGCTCGCGGTCGAACGGCTGGCGCCGCTGTGCATCGCACCCGGCGCCGGGCAGGGTGCCCACCGCCGGCTCGCACCGCTGCGCGCCGTAGCCCAGGCTCACGTTGTTGCTGAAGCCGTTGTTGCCGCCGGCCCCGTGCAGGCGCTGCATGCGTTGCTGGATGTTCTCGATCTGCGAGGTGGCAAACCGGCGCGCGGTATCGGCCTGGGCCGACAGCAGTCCACGCACTTCCGGGTCACGGGTCGGATCAGGACGCTGGGTGACCTGCAACGTGTAATCCCGCGTGCCAGTAAAGCCCAGTGCATCCGTGGAGGTGATGGTGAAGGCAAACCCACCGGAAGCGGTCGGGGTGCCCGTAAGCGCACCGGAACTGGCCAGCGACAGACCGCCCGGCAGCGCGCCGCCCGTGACAGCATAACGGTACGGTGCGGTGCCACCCGTGGTGGACAGCTGCTGCTGGTAGCCATTGGCGAACAGGCCAGCCGGCAGCGTTTCCGGCGTAAGCGTGAGCACCGGTGCGGCCACGGTCAGCGTGTAGGCCTGGGTGAGGGTGCCCGCGGTGCCGGTGGTGCTGTCCGTAGCCGTGACGCTGAAGCTGTAGGTGCCGGCCGCGGTCGGCGTGCCCGCCAGCCGGCCGCTCGCCGCATCCAGTACCAGGCCCGCAGGCAGGCTGCCAACGCTGCTGGCAAAGGTGTACGGCGCCACGCCGTTTCCAGCGCTGAAGTCCACTTGGTACGCGCTGCCTGCCGTGGTAGCGGGCAAGGCACCGGCAACCGGGGTCAGGCTCAGGGCCGGGCGTGCGACCTCCAGCGTGTAGTTCTGCACCACGCTGCCCGCGGTGCCACCGGTACTGTCGTTGGCGGTGATCGTCAGCGCAAAGCTGCCGGCCTGGGTCGGCGTGCCGGACAGCACGCCGGTGCCGCCATCGAAGACCACGCCGCTGGGCAGTGCACCGCTCAACGCGTAGCTGTACGGCGCTACGCCGCCGGCGGTGGTGACCACCTGCTGGTAGGCCGTGCCCGCAATGGCGGGTGAGAGGGTCGGCGGGGTTACCACAAGCGTGGGGCTGGCCACGGCGAGGGTGAACGTCTGGCCGCTGGTAAACGGCCCGGCGCCGGTGCTGCTGTCGGTGGCCGTCACCTCCAGCATGAAGCTGCCGGCCTGGGTCGGCGAACCGCTGATGGTGACACTGTCTGCCGTGCTGCTGACGATGGCAACGCCGGCGGGCAGGTGGGTCACCTGGTAGCCGGTATACGGGGCCGTGCCACCGGCCCAGCTGAAGGTCTGGCTGTAGGTCGATCCCGCTACCGCCGAGAGCGTGCCCGCAGTGCTTACGGTGATGCTGGGCATGCCCACGGTGATGCTGACCGTCGCCGGTGCGGAGGCGCCGCTGCCGTTTCGGGCGATGTAGGTGAAGCTGTCGCTGCCTGCAAAGCCAGCGGTCGGCTGATAGCTGATCGTCGTCGCCCCGGTCACCGTTGCGGTGCCGTGCGACGGCGCGCTACCCACCTCGACGGAGGTGGCGGCGCCGCCGGACAGCGCAAGCGTTACCGGAGCAGCGGGCGCCCCGTAACCGAACGTGGCGCTGACATTGCCCGCCACCGGCAGGCTGTCGGCCACGGTGATCGAACGGGACGAGCTGACGCTGTAGGGGCCGGAACCGCCCGAGCTGTCGGTGGCCGTGACAGTGAAGGTGAACGTTCCCAACGCGGCCGGGGTGCCGGTGATGGCGCCGGCACCGTTCATGCCCAATCCCTGGGGCAGGGCACCGGCGGTGACCGCATAGGTATACGGCGCGGTACCGCCACTGGCCGGGTCGATCGTGGCGGTATACGCCTCCGATCGCGTTGCATCCGGCAGCGGTCCGCCCGGCAGCTGGAGGACAGGCGCCCCCAACGTCATCGTGTAGGCCTGGCTGCCCGTGTACGGGCCAGGGGCGGCACTGGTATCGGTGGCGGTGATGGTGAAAGCGTACGAGCCGCCGGCCGTGGGCGTGCCGATCAGCGCGCCCGTCGCACTCAGAAGAAGGCCAGGCGGCAGCGCACCGGCTGTCACTGCAAAGGTGTAGCTGCCACTGCCCCCCGTGGCGGTGATGGCCTGGTTGTATGCCACACCGACGACAGGGGACGGCAGCGTCGCGGGTGCTACGGTCACCGGCTGGTCATCGTTGACGATGGTGACCGTGCCGGAGGCCTTGCCGATGATGGCATTGCTGGCACCGGACAAGGTGACGGCGAAGGTCTCGTTCGGTTCCGGGGTGGTGTCTCCGTTGACCTGGACCACGATGTCGCGGGAGAGGACGCCCGGCGCGAACGACAGGGTACCGCTGCTGCTCACATAATCCGTGGGCGAAACCGCGGTGGTGTCCGAAGTCGCGTAATTGACGGTGACTGCTTGGCCGCTGGCCGCGGACAGCACCACCGTGAGCGTGGCGGACGAGGTACCGGAATTGCCCTCGGTCAAGGAGATATCGTTGATCGAAAGCGTCGGCACGGCATCGTCATTGACAATGGTGCCCAGCGCCTGGCCGTCGGAGACGGTGGCACCGCTGACGTTGCTCACGTTGACGAAGAAGGTTTCATTGGGCTCGTTCAACGTATCGCCGAGCACCAGCACAGTGAAGGTGGCGCTGCTGCTGCCTGCCGGAATGACCTGCCCACTCAGCGAGGCGGCAGTGTAGTCACTGCCGGCGGTGGCGGTGCCATCGGCGGTGGCAATGTCGAACGCGACTCCACCCGGGCCTGCCGGCCCGCTGAGCGAAACCGTGAAGGTCATGGCGGTGGTGCCGCTGTTGCCCTCGTTGACGCTGACGTCGTTGATGAACAGCGCGGGTGCGTCGTCATCGATGATCGTACCCGTCGCCGAGGTCGGCGCGGCGAGGGTGTAGCCGGAACCGGCGCTCAGGGTGAGCTGGACCGTTTCATTGGTTTCAGGGGTGGCGTCCGCCACAGGCGTGATGGTGATGGTGCCGGTGGTGGCGCCGGCGGCGATCGTCAGCGGCGCAGTTGGCGCCGCATAGTCGGTTCCCGGGGTGGCGGTGCCTGACAGACCGAAACTGATCGAGAGCGGCGTCAATGCAGGCTGATCCAGCGTGACGGTATAGACCAGCGGGGTGCCGCTGTCCTCGTTCACCGTGGCAGGCGCTACCGAAATGGACGCCGCAGGCACGTCGTCATTGAGGATCGTGCCGGTGGCGCTGGCGGGCGCGCCCACGGTGTAGCCGCTGCCGCCGGCCACCGTGAGGATGACGGTTTCGTTCGCCTCAACCACGTTGTCTGCAGTGGGTTTGATGACCACGGTGACGGTGGTCGCACCGGCGGGAATGGTCACCGCTGCGACCGCACCGGTGTAATCGGTGGCGCTGTCCGCCGTGCCACTGGTGGTGAGGTTGACCACGGTGGCCGAAGAAAGATTCAGGCTGCGGGTTACCGTGTAGACCAGATTCGTCCCGCCATCTTCAGAGACGCTGGCCGGCGCCACCGCAATGGACACGCTGGGCGGAGGACTGACAGTGAGGGTGAAATTCTCGACCTCGAAATACGTACCCGGACCGGTGCTGCTGTCGGTAACGCGGATGGTGACCGGGTAGTTGCCCGGGGCCGAGGACGCGTTGCCACTGATCACCCCGTTGCCGGCCAGCACCAGGCCGGTCGGCAGGGCGCCCGTTTCCAGCTGGTAGGTAAGCGGTGCAACGCCGCCCGTAGCAGAAAGCGCCTGGTTGAAGGGCACGCCCTGGATCGCGGTGGCCGAGGCCGGCACCAGGGTAATGCTGGGATTCTGTACCGTGCCGCTGTAGCTCTTGTCGACCGTTGCAGACGTGCCATCGGTGGCGCGCACGCTGAAGGAATACGCGCCGCGCTGCGTGGGCGTGCCGCTGAGGGTGTCGCCGGCAAGCGAGACGCCGAGGGGCAGGGTGCCGCCCACAAGGCTGTAGGTGTAGGGATCCGTGCCGCCGCTGGCGCTCAGGGTCTGCGTGAACGCCGTACCGGCGCGCAGCGTGGGAAGCGTAGCCGGCGCGACCACGATGGCGGAATTGGCAGGGGTGACGGTGATGTTGACCCGCACTGCGCCGCCATTACCTTGCGCTTCGCCGTCGGTAAACTCGAAGGCGTCGGAGGTGGTGTTGCTGCCGTCATGGCCGTAGTCGACGAACCAGCGGCTGCCGTCGACGCGAAGGTTCGCCGTGCCGTTCTGGGGAAACGCAGGGCCATCGACCTGGCCGTAGCCGAAGTTTCCCGCTCCCTGGGCGCAGTCGGTGACCTCTATCGTGACGGTGCCGCCATTGGCCACGGTGGCGAACTTTTCCGCGCACACCGGCGAGGTGTGCGCCGCCCGCGCGGCGCCGGGCCAGCACAGTGCGGCGAAGAATAGAAACACCGAGACTGCGAACAAACGCGCGAAGCGCGCGCGGTCATTAAGGTACGCCATGACCTTTCCCCCTTGGAAAGATTTCACCTGGATGCAGAACAACATCGAGGTGCGCGTCCTTTGCTGGCTGCCCCGCGAGCGTTTCGCTCCCGTCGTTCCTTGACGTTGCCAGCGGCAGGCATCCACGCCTCCCCCCTGTGCGCAATTGGAACAGAGTTGAGGGACCGAAGGAAGTGCCCGCCCGATGGGGGTTGTGAACAGCCTGAATGGCGTTCAGAGTAAGTGCGCGTCACTCCGGCGCCGCCGCTCAGCATCCAAGGGGGATCAGATGAGCGAATTTTTCGTCGGTCAGATCATGATGACCGGTTTCAATTTCGCGCCCAGGTATTGGGCGCAATGCAATGGGCAGATCCTGCCGATCCAGCAGAACCAGGCGCTTTTCTCGTTGCTCGGCACCCGTTATGGCGGTAATGGCAGCCAGAACTTCGCACTGCCGGATCTGCGCGGTCGCACCCCGGTTGGCTCCGGGCCGTCCGCAGACCCGAATTGGCAGCCACCGCCGGTGCAGCCGGGGCAGAGTGCCGGTACCGAAACGGTGACGCTGCTGAGCAATCAGCTGCCGCCGCATGGCCACCAGGTCAGCGGCGTGGCCACCTCCGGCGACAATCGCAATCCGAGCAGCCGCACCTTTGCCGGGACCAATGGCGGGGTGAAGTTCTATGCAGCGCAGGGCGGTGCGGAAGTTATGCAGGCACCGACTTCGGTGGCTCCCGCAGGCGCCAATTCGCCGCATCCAAACATGCAGCCGTACACCGCGCTGAACTTCTGCGTTGCCCTCAGCGGCATCTACCCCTCCCGCAGCTGAGCCCCCGGCCCCACACAAGGAGTACAACCACATGAGTGTTCCCTACGTCGGCGAAATTCGCATGTTCGGGTTTGCGCGGGTGCCCACGGGATGGTTTGCCTGCGACGGTTCGCTTCTTTCCATTGCCGAAAACGATGTCCTGTACACCCTGCTGGGCACCACTTACGGCGGCGACGGGGTGACCACCTTCGGCATTCCGGACCTGCGCGGCGCCGTCCCCCTACACCAGGGCCAGGGCCCCGGTCTGACGTTGCGCCCGCTTGGCCAGCGCAGCGGCAGCGAGACGGTCACGCTGACCCTCCCGCAGATGCCCAGCCACACGCACGGGCTGGTCGCCAGCAGCGTCGCCGCCTCCCTGGACACCCCCGGTGCAACGGCACTGCCGGGCGTAGTGAGCGGTGAAACCTTCTACGTCAGCGACGTGGCTAACGCGACCGCCGTGCAGATGGAACCCACTGCCGTGTCGAACGCCGGCGGCAACCAGCCGCATGAAAACTGCATGCCCACGCTGACCGTGCAGTACTGCATTGCGTCCGCCGGCATCTTTCCTACGCAGTCCTGACCCACGCCCCCGCACAGAGAGACGACCATGACCACACCCTTTGTCGGTGAGATCCAGATGTTCGGCTTCGATTACAACCCCTACGGCTGGGCGTTCTGCAATGGCGCCACGCTGCCCGTGACACAGAACAGTGTGCTGTACTCGTTGCTGGGCATCACTTACGGCGGCAATGGGAGCAGCACGTTCCAGCTTCCCAACCTGGTGACGCGTGCGGCCTGTGCCCAAGGCACCGGGCCGGGCCTGACCCCGCGCAGGGCCGGCGATACCTTCGGGGTCACCGCGGTGACCCTGACCGAACAGCAGATGCCTTCGCATCAACACGTGCTCACCGCCTTCCAGCAGAGTGACCCTGCCAAGCGCAGCAGCGCACCGGTGGCAGGTGGCGGTCTCTCGCAGCCGGGGTCCAATGCGGTGAAGCCCTTCAGTACCAGCCCGCCGACCACGCCGATGTCGCCGACCATGCTCAAGCCCACATCAGGCGCTGCCCAGCCCCATGCCAACCAGCAGCCCTACCTGGCGGTAAACTTCTGCATCGCACTGACCGGCGACTATCCCGTCTTCCCGTGATGGGCTTGCCGCCCTTGGCATCGTTTCCGCCGGCGCGCTCGACCGCGCTGGCGGCCACGTCGGACTTGCGCTGGCGCTGTCGTCCGCTGGGTGACCACGACCTGGCGTGGTTGCCGGCGCTGTACGCCAGCACGCGTGAGCAGGAACTGCAGGCGGTGCCATGGCCCGCCGATGCCAAACAGCAGTTTCTCGCGCAGCAGTTCATCGCGCAGCACCAGCACTACCTGGCTCATTATCCCAGCGCGCATTACCTGGCCGTCGAGTTTGACGGCGAGGCGGTGGGACGCGTTTACCTGGATGAGACCGGCGCGGACGACCGCCTGGTCGACATCAGCCTGTTCCCAGCGTGGCGGGGGCAGGGCATCGGTGCCGCGCTGATCGAGCGCCAGCAGCAGTCATCGGCCGCACGCGGACGCGGGCTCGCGCTGCATGTGATGGTGCACAACATCGGAGCGCAACGCCTGTATGCGCGGCTGGGCTTCGTAGCAGCCGGCGCCTCGGAAGATGGGGTTTACCTGCCGCTGCGCTGGCAGCCTAGTTGAAGACGGCCTGGTAGAGGAAACCGGCGCGCTCCTGCGCGATGGGGACCAGGAAGATGCCGACTTCACCCACGCGACCGTGGCGCAGGGGGTAGATCTTCTGCGGGAATACAATCGGTGCGGTATTGCGGAACAGCAGCGAGAATGGTGCACGCGCCGCGCCCGGATGGGAGGCGGGCAGGGGACGGGCCTCTACCAGCACGAATTCCATTGCCATGCCATCGTACTCGGCAGCGAATGTCTCATTCACGCACCCGGCAAAGTGTTCCAGCGTCAACAGTTCCATGTCCGTCCCCCGTCGGGCAGGCCGCAGAAAGGCGGCTGCGGGTATCGTCGCCGCAATGGGTTGCTTCCGCAAGATGCCCTGTGCCAGATGCTTATGTATCCAGGTTGATATCGCAAGGCTTCTCGACCAGTATTCCCGCGGCTACACCCGGCAGACCGACGGCAAGCTCACGCCGAGCTCCGATCAGCTGCCATGGCGTGGGACGCCTGCTGGCGGCGGGGTCACCACGGCCGACGATGAAGTGCGTTTGTTTGAGGCGCTTAAGGCCGGCAAGCTGATTCCATTGCCCATGTTGAGCGAGGCGATCAAGCAGCAGATGGACTGGTACGGCTACGGATTCATCTCATCCGGACCGACAGGGGAACCGCGCCTGCTCCGGGAAGCGGACAAGGAAATGGTATGGCGCCGGGGCTCCGTGGCGTACAAGTGGATCTCAACGTAGTGGAAAATCAACTGCTAGTGCAACATCTGGAGAGATCGAGCGGCCCGGTGGTAGCGTCCACGTGGGTGAACTTACCGCCATGCTGCACGGCATATCGCCCAAACGCTGGGATGCCCTGTGCCGCCTCGTGTGATCCATGTCCTTAGAGAGTGGGCAGTGGAGGGCCGTCAATCAGCAAGGGCGGGCGTATCTGGCGTGGAACAGACTTGTAACGGCGGCGTCCTGGACGGACATCGCAGACTCTTACGTAGAAGCTACAAGCATGGCACGCAAGCGAGACCTCTGCTTGTTTAGCATTTCGATCTGCTTGTCTAGAATTGCCAACCTCTTGCGCTGAATCTCGCTGGTATCTGGGCACGCCAAGGCACCTTCGATCAACAGCATGCATTCCGGGAAACTACGTATCTCCTCCAAACTGAAGCCTGCTGCAATAAGGCGCTGTATTTGCTTCACCTGGTTGACCGACACCGGTTGAAACGCGCGGTAGCCATTTCCTGATCGGGAAGATGCCAACATCCCATGCTGATCGTAGTGTCGGATCGAACGCACGCTGACACCGCTAGCCTCGGCTAGCTCACCAATCTTCATCAGGTCATTGCTGGGTTGCTTGGACATCGCGAAATCCTTGAAGCGTCTACTTGACTCTAACACTAGTGTCAGCGTTTAGCCTCTGAGTTCCGCTCAATGAGGTTCGTCATCCATGGTCTCTTCCCCAGGCTCATCCATTCGATACACCTGGCTCTATTACATCGCTCTGTTGCTGGCACCACTGCTTGCGCACGGCACAAACCGGGCTTACACAGTTGAGTCACCGGACGGAGTCAAAATCGCTGTTCAAGAGGCGGGGAATCCTCAGGGGCAGCCGATCATCTTTGTGCACGGGTTGCTGGGTAGTCACCTCAGTTGGGACAGACAGGTTAAAAGCCCTGAGTTGCAGCGCTACCGGTTGATCACCTTTGATATGCGCGGACACGGCCTGTCCGACAAGCCAGTGGAGCTGGACGCTTACCGCGAGGGCCGTCGCTGGGCGGATGACCTCGCGGCCGTAATCAGGGACTCCGGAGCACGCGAGCCTGTGCTGGTAGGGTGGTCCCTCGGGGCTGCTGTCATCACCAACTATCTGGCTGCGTTTGGGGACGGACAGATTGCGGGCGCGGTGTATGTAGGCGGGGTCATCGAACTCAAGCCGGAACAACTCGTCGCTCAACCCACCGTTTACAGCGGCATGGCGTCATCGGACCTGCGACTGCATCTTGAAGGCGAGAAGGAATTCGTCGCGCTGTGTTTCAGCACGGCGCCTGACGACGCAACGTTCCAGCGCACGATCGCCGCTGCGGCCATGGCATCAAGCGAGATGCAGAGCGCCGTCCACGGCATGTCGATCGATGCTGCCAAAGGACTTGGTTCTATGCATAAGCCGCTACTTCTCATCTACGGTGAGCAGGATGCGCTTGTTCAGCCAAGCGCCTCCGCAGCGCGGGCGAAGGAACTTTATTCCAGGACCACAGTTGAACTGTATGCAAGGTCAGGCCATTCGCCCTTCTTCGAAGAGCCCACACGCTTCAACCGAGATCTCTCTGCATTCGTTGATGCAGCGAGCGGGCACTAAGCGAGGTTGCTACCGACCCGAATGCGTCCAGGCCCAACACGCCAATGGGAGCCGCAGGCTTACGCAGGTTCAATGCTTGCCTTGGTCGTATCGTGTGCACGCGGCTTCAAGCTCACCGCCGTTCTTCAAGGCCCAGCTACACAGCGCTTCAAAGGGCTGCTTCAGGGAGTGACCAAGAGGGGTGATCGCATACTCGACGCCAATTGGTGCGGTCGGCAGTACGGTCCGCGTTACCAGACCATGTCGCTCCAGGCGCTTAAGCGCGTCTGCGAGAGACTTGTGCGTGATTCCGTCCAATCGGCGCTTGATCTCGTTGAAGCGGGACGGTTTTGGGCAGATCACGGTAAGAATCATGATCGTCCATTTGTCCGCGATCTTCTCAAGCATCGGTCGAACCTGCGCCATGTCAGAGAGTACTTTCGCAGAGCTCTCCGCCGAACAGGTATCACCGGGTATATCTAGGCTAGTCATGGTGCGTTCTTGATACTTGATATCCAGCGTATATCTTAGCAGCACTCTTGGTTTTTACAGGTGCTCACGAATGAAGAAGATGGAAGGAAAAGTTGCCCTGGTCGTTGGCGGTGCAAGGGGCATTGGCTTGGCCGTGGCTGCTCGGATCGCTGCGGAAGGCGCAACGGTGTTCATCACCGGGCGTGACCGCAAACAGGTGGAGGAGGGCGTCGCAGCGATAGGTCCAGGTGGCCGTGGCATCGTCGCCGATGCAAGCGTCCGTGACGACATTGATCGGGTAATGAAAGAGGTTGGCAGCCAGTTCACTCGTCTCGACGCCCTCGTACTGAATGCAGGCCTGAGTGAGCCGGCATCACTTGCCGAAGTGACCGAAGAACACTTTGATCGACACTTCTCGGTGAACGTGCGCGCCCAGATCTTTGGCCTTCAGAAGGCCCTTGACTTGCTTCAAGAAGGTGCAGCCGTGGTGCTGATGGGGTCGGTAGCAAGCTCACTCGGCATCGCAAACTACGGAACCTATGCCGCAACGAAGGCTGCCCTTCGCTCGTATGCACGCACATGGGCGGCAGAACTGGCCCCCCGCGGCATCCGCATCAACGTGGTGGCCCCAGGGCCTACAGATACGGAGATGATGGAGCGAGTCCCTGATGAGATGCGTAGATCAATCGTCGCCCCGATTCTTCTCGGTCGAATGGCCAAGCCCGCCGAAGTCGCCTCTGCGACGTTGTTCCTTCTCAGCGACGAGTCGAGCTTCATAACGGGCGTGGAGTTGTGCGTGGATGGAGGCATGGGCCAAGTGTAGGAACCAAGCGGTTAGCTGTGGATACTCGGGCTGGGCATTGAGCCTGGGGGCCGGCCGGGTGAGAGGGCAACAAGCGGGGCGCCGGCAGCGACGCCCCGGCTGCCGTAATGGCGTCCCGTGTGAAACGCCAAGATGAGGGACGAACGACGGACGAGCAAAGGCCTGACTTCACCAAGGCCAGCCCCCAGCGCGCCTGGTTCCTGGCCCTGAAGCAGCGCGCTGACGCTGGTGACCCAGCCTCTCAGCGTCTGCTGGCACAGGCCTACGACAAGTGCATGTACATCTATCCAAACGTCGAACAGTACAAGGAGCGGATCCAGCGCATCATCCGGAGCGCGGAGACCGAAGAAAAGGCGACCGTGTTGGGCTACCTGCTGCAGCACGCTCTGCAGGAGTGCGCCGCCGTGGAGGACGGGGCACCGATCGAATGGGAAGACATGCGCCTACTGTATGCGCAGGCGGCACAAGGTGGCGACTTGCCTGCACGGGTCACGGAGACCGTCTTCAATCCACAGCCACCACTGAGTTAGGTGCAAACGGCTGCCCTGCTGGAAGAGGTGCTGGCGTCCAACGATCCTGCGGCGATGTTCGCCTTGGGTGATGCCATGGGTGAGTTCCTCGGCATGCAATTCGCCGAGCTTTACACGGCTTTGGCCGACGGCGAGCTCGCCGGGCGCGCCTGGCAGGTCGCGGCATGCCGGATGGGCCTTGAATGCGGACCAGAGAGCCCGCCTACCAGCAGGCTGTGTCTGCTGCAGGGCTGGTGTTATGAGGACACTTTCGAGCAGGCCACACGTAGACGGTTGGGATCCGATGCCGAACGCGAAGCGTTGGACCGCCGGGTCGAGGCGATCCTGCGCGCGATGCCACCCGCCGCAACGTAGAGCCGGGCTCTCCCCTTCGAAGCTTGGGGGTGAGGCCATCCCGAGCTTGTCGCCAGGATCAGGCCTCCCATAGGGGATATACTCCCCCTCAACCATGATCCAGGATGGATTTGCCCTATGCGTTTCACTGCAGCAGCCAGTTCGCTTGTCGTTCTACTGTCCATGGCGTCTACCGTCCCGGTCTCTGCGGCGGAACCTGACATTTTCGGAATCAAATTAGGGGCACCATTGGCGCTGCCCCTTTGCCAGATATCCGTGCCTGCTCCAGCTGCCCCCAGAAGCAACAAAGGGATGGGGGCGAGGGCGTTCAACAAGCTGATGACCCCGCCGCCGGAAGCGCCGAAGGCCACCCCACCGGCAACAGGGTTGTGCGTCGCGCCCGGCACGACAAACATGGCTGTGGGCAATACGGAGTTCGCGGCAGGAGAGTACGGTTACCTGGTCTTCGCCACGGATGAGTTCCCGGCGTGGGTTGCGCCCATCGGCATGGCGATCGGCGCGGGCGCGGATGACGCTTTTTCTCTGGAAGGTGCGGGCGGCCTGGTTCTACTGCGCAACGGGCGTGTGATCGCCCTTCGCTTCAACACCACCGGGTTCGAGGCGCAGCCGCGCGTGATGGAGCTGCTCAAGCGCAAGTTCGGCTCGCCCAGTGCCGAAAAAGCGGTGACCTGGAACAACGATCTGGGCGGCAGCCGCGAATCGATTTCCGCCCAATGGCGCAAGCCTGATTTCTTTGCGGATTATTCTTCGGTCGTGCAATCGCAGCCTATGAGAGCACAAGGGTTGTCCGGTGGAATCGGGTTCCTCAGCATCGGCAATGATGTGGGGCGGCAAGTGCTGCAGCCTGCTGCCAGCAAGGAAGCGGAGTTCTAGGTCGAGCAACCCCAAGTCCTGACCGTGATTCCTGCGGCCCGCAATGGCCAGATGACGGATCTCTGACGATGTAAGGAGGCTTCAGCATGAAGATTGCATGGGCGACCACCGCCTTGGTCCACACTTTGCGCCTGATCCTGCTGTGCACGCTACTGCTGACGATGGGCGGCTGCAGCCGCATGAGTGAGTCGTGGAAAGAGGAAGTGCGGCTGTCCGACGGCCGGCTGATCGTGGTGAAGCGCACTGCGAAGGGCACCATCACGCGGGATATCGCGATGCGTGCGACCGGCTGGAAACCAAAGGAGACCACACTGCGGATCGCGCAGGTGGATGGCGCTGCCAAGCCCCCTGTGTGGCGATCGTTCCTGATCCCGGTCGTCATGGATTACGACCCGGCCTCATCGACGTGGTCGGTCGTAGCCACTTACATGTGGTGCAGCACCTGGTACGACATGGGCCGCCCGGTCTCGCCATACGTGCAGTACATCTCGGTCGGAGGGGAAGCGTGGCGTGTCGTGCCCCTGCAGCCGGCTTTGGTTGGCATGCGCGCGAATCTGCTGACCCACATTCGGCCGACAGGCGAATCGGGCCTGGTACGGGAGCAGTACAAGGAAATGCTTTGGCGCACGAGTTCCGACCAGTACAAGTCGATCTCGATGTCCTGGAAGACCAGCTGCTAGTGCAACATCTCGAGAGTTCGACCACCGCGTTGGTAGTGGCGTCGCCGGTGCACTAACGGGCCTCGGTGCAAATCAAAGGGATTTCTAATTTATGTTCTCTACTCTGAGTGCGAGGCTGTGCGTGCTCGCTGCATTGCTTATTTGCGCCGCAGTTTGTAGGGCAAATCAATTAAAGGAGAACGAGCTAGCTCAGAGGGTTGCCGATTCCGGGTAGCCGCGCGGCCTGTGGTGAATCGATATGTCTGGAAATGTCGTCGAAAAACCCCTCCATGAAGGCGCGCAGCTGTCCGTTGCACGCGGCCCAGTCGCCCCGAGTGTGGGCATCGATTGCCTGGTCGAGGTGGCCGAGGGGCGTGGCGAAGCCAAACTGCTTCAGCAAGTGGTGCACTTCGTCATCCGTGGCAGGTAGTTGGATCTCGCCAGGAAGCGCGGCTCGGAGCGACGCACGCTGGGCGCTACTCGCGGCTGGCACAAGCACGAAGCCGTCCCGCGCGAGTCCGCGCATGAAGTCCGTATGAAGCGCGTCTGTCGAGACCGGTTTCGCTAGTTGCGCCGCCTCACGCACAAGCGCCTCCGCCAACGTCACGGGCCCGTCGACGGTCTGCAGCACCTGCTCAGCTCGCGCCACCACTACTCTGCTCAGCACCGCGATCTTCTTCCCCACGCTGACCGTCGTGTCCTGTGAAACCTCGTCCTCGAGCGCAAGGCGTACAACCATTTGATTGAACCGCGCCTGTGTGTGCTGTTCGAGCAGTTCCGTCGCAGCAACGACGGTCGGGCGAGAGAAGGGGCCTTGGCGCATGGGTCGAAGAGTTCCTGGGAAGAAGTAGACGGGATGACGAATCGCAAGCAGCGAGGGTGTGTGGCGTGCAAGGAAGTCGTAGACAACCTCGATGCATCTGCAGAACGCCCGCCAGCTTCCTGAACGCCGGAGTCAAGGCCCAAGCGGTAGAGAGCTATTTCGAATTGTACTGCGCTGCCGCGAGTGTTTCCGCACTGCCATCCTGAGCTGTCATGGCCCGAACAAGTGCCATCATATGGCCCCAGGGGCGGCTAACCACAGCCGGACGAACTGATTTCATCCCGTGCCCCCAAGGTTCTTGAGCTCTGCTGCATTCAATTACGAATTAATAGTCCGAGTGCAGCGAATTCAGTGTCCGTTTCCGCCCGAAAGCGTATCTTGGCCCAACGGGCCGGGCATGCGAGCGGCAACACAACATTAGGATTAAGGAGATTTATCTAGGGTAGGAAAGAAGCCTTTCGCCCGGGCCCGGACGACAACCTCGGCGCGCGTTGATCGAGCAAGAACAAATCACACGATTGTTTGTTAGTATTAGGTACCGCAATATCGAGCCGCACCAGGGAGGAGCCCTCTTACGCCATGCTGTGCACAGGCTGTTTGACCGGCTCTGGGATTTGGCCATTCTGAGGTTTGGCTATAGGGAGATACTTCTTGTGAGAGATCCGATTGCGCTTCATCAAAAGTTCGAATCGATCGTGGTTGAGCTCTTTGAGTTAATGGGGATGCTACCCGTAGAAGTTGAAGGCGACAAAGGATGGGATTTCACCGCCGCCCGTCGTTATGCCGTCGAGATCAAGTACTACCGGACGGCACGACCACAGCTTGGCTTGATCAAGCGCGCGGCAGCAGCCGTAACCGCCATCGCGACTAGCCGTGACCTTCACCCAATTCTCGTGGTTTCTTGCAATCTTACAGGTCAGCAGCGACTGCTTATAGAGCAGGAATTTGGGCTGACAGTTTTTGATAGGATTGACCTTCTAATAAGTGCGAGCAGATTCGAGGAGCTTGCCAAAAAGCTGGCTCCACTTCTAGAAGACGAGTCAGGGGAGGGCCTTCCTGCCGACGAAGGGCGCGATGTAGGAGCGACCCTCCTGCAGACATCTACTCGTGATGGCAGCACCTCACCTTCGCGACAGGCGCAGCCTTCAATAGACAACGTTCGCCCCCCTTCGACGGAAGGCTACGACCTATGCCAGGAACTTCACGCGCTCGCATGTGGAACGAAGACCTGGCGCAAGTTCGAAGACCTTTCTGAAAGGGTGGTCGACTACCTTTTCGGTGAGCACTTTCTTGAGAAATCTCGCCAGAAGATTACCGATGATGGTCTTTCCAGGTACGACCTAATAGCGCGGGCCACTCCCCAGACGGACTTCTGGGCCTTCATCATCAATGAAGTTCAAAGTCGATACGTAGTGTTTGAGTTTAAGAACTACTGTTACAAGATAGGCCAAGGGCAAATTTTAACCACTGAAAAATATCTGCTGGGCCACGCTCTGCGAAAATGCGCCTTCGTGTTCAGCAGGAGTGGGGCTTCGCCATCTGCTGACAAGATGGCTCGCGGAGCGGTGCGCGAGCATGGGAAACTAATCATCGTCCTGAACGACGATGATTTGTGCAGCATGCTTCATATGAAAGACAGTGGCTCTGACCCCACTGACTATCTTTTTCAGTGTGCGGACAAGGTATTCATGACACTCTCTCGCTAAGGCGTGCGCCTAGTCCTACCCGCCAAAGTTCTACGGCGCTGCACCGCTTGGCGGGGGTTATGACTAACGCCTACTACTGCCTGACAATAGAAGCTGCCATGGCAGGGGAATAGACGAGTTATCGGGAGTAGGGAAGGGCAGCTTCCGACCGTACTCCACTGCGCACCATTTGACCCGTAGTAGAATTCGGTCCATGTACGAACTACACACTCTTGGCTGGCACAGCTTTCAAAATCTTTGTCTGACGATCCTGCGCGAGGTTATGGGGCAGACTGTCGAGTCGTTTCTCGATGGAAACGATGGCGGGCGCGACGGAGCATTTTCTGGAACTTGGAAGCCGTCCGTTAATGAGAACCTCGCCGGGCGTTTCGTGATCCAGTGCAAGCACACCAGCCGCCCTGCTTACGTGCTGCAACTAGCCGATTTGACCGATGAGGTGGAAAAGGCCAAACGCCTCGTCAATGCAGGTCGATGCGACTGCTATGTTTTACTGACGAATGCCGGCGTCACGGGGGCGCGCGTGGAAGAGATCGAGGCGCTCTTTCTGGCTGCCGGTGTCAAGCAAGTGGTCGTGTATGGGGCGACGTGGCTCACGCAACAGATCCAAGAGAACAAGCGTCTTCGCATGTTGGTGCCGCGCGTGTACGGCCTGGGTGACTTGAGTCAGATCCTCGACGAGCGCGCGTATGCTCAGGCACGCGCCATTATCGAATCGATGCGCGAAGACCTGGCCAAGGTCGTGGTGACGGAGGCCTATCAGCGGTCTGTCGATGCTCTTGACCGGCACAGTTTCGTGCTACTGGTTGGCGAACCTGCTGCAGGAAAGACAACGATCGCCTCTATGCTGGCAATGGCGGCCCTGGATCAGTGGAATGCTTCACTGTTGAAGTTGGATGAGCCGGCCGAAGTTGCTAAACGTTGGAACCCAGACGAGCCGTCCCAGTTCTTCTGGTTGGACGATGCGTTTGGCGTGACCCAGTACGAAGAATTCCTCGTGCATGGCTGGAACCGCGTCCTGCCGCAGCTCAAGCCCATGCTGCGCAGGGGCGCCAAAATAGTGATGACTTCGCGTGACTATATCTACAATCGAGCGCGTCGAGACCTGAAGGAGAGTGCCTTTCCTCTTTTCAAGGAGAGTCAGGTGGTCATCGATGTTCACGAGCTCACCGGGCATGAGCGGCGGCAGATCCTTTACAACCACCTAAAGCTCGGCAAACAGCCGAGAAGCTTCCTCACCAATATCAAGCCCTTTCTCGAAACCGTGTCTGATCACCCGCGTTTCATTCCAGAAATGGCACGGCGCTTGGCCGATCCGTTGTTCACTAAGGGTCTTTTTATCGACTCGTACTACCTTGGTCAGTTCGTGGAAAAGCGTGAGCAACTGCTGCACGAGGTGCTGCAAGCATTGGATGCCAATAGCAAGGCCGCGCTCGCGCTCATTTACATGAGAAACGACCGGCTGACGAGCCCGATCGAGCTGGAGCCCGCAGAGGTCGACGCACTGCAACGCCTGGGCAGCGATCTGGGCGGCTGCATCAGTGGCCTGGAGACACTCGCGGGCAGCTTGGTGGTTCGTACCAGTGCCAGCGGGGAGGCCCTGTGGCGCTTCAAACACCCGACCATTGGCGATGCTTACGCTGCTCACCTAGTGCAAAGTCCGGACTTGCTAGGCATCTACCTACAGGGCAGCGACCCGGCGCGACTGCTTGAGCAAGTTAGCTGCGGCGATGTTGGTATCGAGAAGGCCGTCGTAGTTCCCATCGCGCTGTTTCCGGTCATGCTGAGCAAACTAGATCAGATCGGGGAAAGCAAAGTGCACAAGGATTCATGGCTGTCGCGGTTCGATGCGCGACGAAAGCGTCTGGGATTCTTGTCCAATCGCTGCTCGAAAGAGTTCCTCACAGCTTACTTGGACAAGCACCCCAAGCTTCTCGCCTCCGTCTCCAGCCCGGGACTGGTGCTCAGCGTCGTACCAGAGGTGCGTTTGGCGGCACGTCTGCAAGCTCTTGGGATACTACCGGAAGCTAATAGGCTGGAGTTTGTCCGTACCGTCAGCCAATATGCGATCGACGGGCGAGACACCGACGCGCTGGATAACGCCACGATTCGCGAGGTCTTCACGGACTCCGAACATGCCTCATTGGTGGCTCAGGTGCAGGCGCAACTGCTTCCGAAATTGCACAGCGTGCGGATCGACTATCAAAGCGACTGGGACTCGGATCGGTCTCGGGAAGACCATATGTGGTCGTTCCTGGCCTCACTGGAAAACTTGCGGCGCTGCTATCAGCACGACTCTGCTGCACTCGCCATCATCGAGTCCGAGTCGAGGCAGGCCACCAATTGGATCAATGAGGATGGCAACAATCCCGCTTCGCCGGCGCCGCGGAAGCTTGGCAAGCTCAAGTCACACCCGGAAGCAAATCAAGTGCGGGGCATCTTCGACGATATCGACGCTGTCCAGGAAGCGTCGGAGAACTAGTTGGCAGTTTTGTAGCCGACATGCTTAGGATTCAGGTCAGCTCATTGGTTGCCAGAGCCGGCGGCAGGGGATGCACAGGGGGCGGAGTTAGTAGCGCTCATGCGGCAGCATCCTCATTTCCTTCGAGTGCCAGACATTTAACAAACAGCTTTCGAAGTTCGTCGATCCGGCCTTGATCAATGACGCCCGCCTCAATCGATTTCAACGTGTGGAGCGGCTTCTGATCGTCCCGGACGGGCAGGTTCAAGCCTAGAAACTTCTCCATACACTCATTGATGAAACACGCGGCGGCGAGCCGGTTCTCACTCAGCTTGTTTTTCAGCATTTCATTCACCACCTTGTGGTGGTCTTTGTCTTGGTCGTCATCAAGCATCAGACCATAAGGAATGCCGAACCCTTCAAGAAGGGCAATGTAGCGGTGCAGGTTATACTTGCCCATTGCATCGACGATCGCCACGCGATGCCGGCAGAGATCATGCCAATCGCGTGCAAGCAGCCATGCAAATAGGGCCTTTTCGGTTGCGCCCTCCACAAGAAGTACTCGGTCGGCGAAGAACATCGACGCACGGTCGGAATCTAGCCAGAGCTGATAGCGAAACCGCTCCTCCTGCTCGGCAATGGCTGCGTCCTCGGTTGCTCCTTGCAAAAGCTTTCGAGCGCTCCCTTTAGCGTTGCCAGGCACAGCCGGATCGTTGACGTACGCCTCCAGCCATGTCTTGAATTCATACCCTTGCCCAAGTACACCACTGAGGTCTGCCTTCTTGACCTGCCCGATGCCACTGGTCCCGTTATTGCGACGAACTCGAACAATCTGACATAGATCGTCAGCGACCTTCCCAACGAAGACTGTCGAATGGCTGGTCACAATTACCTGCTGGGCGTCTCCGCTCCCCAGCCTGCGAAGGTGGTAAGCCATGTTTTCCTGCTGGGCTGGATGCAGAAACGCTTCTGGCTCTTCGAACAAGATAAGCGTGAAATCCGGGTCAAACTCTTTCTTTCCAGCCACTTTAACATCAGTGAAGCTGGGCGCCAGCTTGATAAGTTCATATAGGAACGACCGCTGAAACCCGTGGCCATAGCGGTCAAGCGCAAACAACGTTTCGCCGAGCATCGCGTCCACGAAGCCATGACGAATCAGGTTTTTCGTGATGTCCTCCGGTGCAACCGGGTTGACACCCATGTCAAAGCGAATACCCCACTGCTCGATGGATTGGTTGATGGGCCCTGAAATCCGCGACAAGAACCCTTCCTCACCACGCGCCTCATCATTCAATTTCGAGAATGCGCTCTCCATCTCCTTGAAGGCTTGGCTTTGTGCGATCACCCGCTTCAGCATTAGGTTGAGCATGTCACGTAGTGGCGACGGACCGCTGGTCTTCATCTGCTCGGCAGCAGTGGTCAGCGCCGGAATGTAAATGATGCTCCCGACCTTCGCGGTTCCAACATTCTTGGCCCCATAAAATAGGTCTTTCTCCGGCTCACCTTTGACAATAGCGTAAATGTTGCTCTGGCTGACCTTGAAGCGCTCCTTGTCCGTGGACTTAAAATAGCGGCGAACGGTAAGGTCGCGGCCCTCGGCACCTTGCTTATACTTGTCCGCCAGCCCATCCCACTCCGCTTCTGTCAGGTGGAATGAAAGCTCTACCCAGGACTCATCAACCTTAGCACCGGGCATCTTCGGGAGGTCATCATTTGAATGCTTAATGTCCTCGTAAAAAGCCCGCAGGGCAGCAACGATGTTGCTCTTACCTGCATTGTTCGCGCCCACGATCATGGTGTAATCGTGGACTTCGATGTCCGCGTAGGCGATTGAGCGGAAGTTGTGAATGCGTAGCCGGCGGAGCTTCATAGTTCTTTCCCTGAACTCTATTGGACGGAAATCTGCTTGAGTAATAATGGAAGCATGGCAGCCCACGGATTTGCAAGTTCGCGACAGGCTGTCTAAGACTCAGTCTTCGAGCAAGCGGGCAGCGGGGTTAGCTGAGGCTTCGCCGGCCTGAAAGTACCCCACGACGCTCGACACCGACCGATGCTCGGTCAGTTGGATGATCGCCGGCAGCGCCACGCCCTGCCGACTGGCTTCGGTCACGAACCCCGAGCGCAGGCTGTGCCCGCCAAAATCTCCCTCCAGTTCGGCCAATCGCGCCCGCCGCTGCAAGATTTCACCGACCGCGGCGGAGGACAGGGCAGGGCCGACGCGCTGTTTCCATAGCCTCAGGAAAATCGCCCCCTCGGTGACCCCGGACGCCTCTAGCCAATCCTGCAGGGCGACGGCGGCTCGATCAAGCACCGGCTTGTCCGGGGTCGAGCTCCCGGTCACGCCGGCCTGCTGGGTCTTGCTGTGCTCCAGGCGGTAGATGTAGCCCGCCTCACCGATGCGGCGCAGGTCGCGCAGGTCGGCGGCGGCGATCTCACTGCGCCGGCGCCCACCGCTGGCAAACCCGAAGCAGAGTAGGGCACGATCCCTTATACCTTCTAGGCTGTCGTCGCAGGTGGCCAGCAGGGCTTCCAGTTCAATCAACGTGATCGCCGTTCTCTTGCGCGGGCGTTCGCCGCGCTTGACTGCAGCCCGCGCCGCGCGGCTGAGCACGGTACGGATCGCCGGCTGCTCGCAGGGATTAGCGACTTGCTTGAGCCGGTGCGCAGTGGACAGCACGGCAACGCGATGGCGCACGGTGGCCAAGGTCCAAGGGCCGAGCTTAGCCTTCAGGCCAGCGGTCACCAGGGCCCGGACGACGGCCGGCGGCAGCTCCCACACCAGCTCACCATCGCGCGAGCGTCGCTGGACATGGTCGACTCACCAGTGACGCTCACCCAGGGAAGGCGTGTAGCGAAAATCAGGATCATTGCCAAATGAGAAAATCCCGCTAGGGCTGATCTGCGCTACCCCTGCAGCGCGGGAACCGACTGCACCCCATAAAGTGCTCTCCAGTTCTGCGGTTTTTTCGCTGTACTAGCATGCTGCCACATCTGGGGCATGCCTTGATCGACCCAGGTATTAGCTGCTGCTTGGGAAGAATAGGTTCAACTGGGGAGGAGGGTGCTTGCGCGGACCTTTGCACTTCCTTGGCTGCATGAATCATTTCCAGCAGTGTCACGCCGTCAATCAGCTCGATGGCCTTGCCTCGCGCAAATGCCTCCGCGTCAGGTGTGAATGTGCCCACGCAGACGATTTTGACCCCATCCGCACGGTGGTGGGCTAGAAGCCCCGCCATTTCCCGTACAACACTCACACCTACCTGCCGACGCCTCCATTGCTTGCACTGGACCAAGACGCGCTGGCTACCCTTGCAGAGCACAAGGTCGATTCCCCCATCTGCGCCGCCCAAGCCCGTTTCCTCTACAACGTACCCTTGACGCCGGAATGCCTCACCCACCAGCTGCTCGAACTGGCGCCAACCGGGAGCAGCCAAGCTCTCCAGCGTGGTACACGTATCCAGGAGGATTCGGCGACGGCGGGCGCCAAGAAAAGATAGGAGGGCGGCCAACCAGCACATCGCCAGCAGCAACCACGCCAAGGGCGACAGCGCCTGCCAGAAGCTGCTGGCGAGGCCGTGAGCCAGCCCGCCGTCCTGCCGCGAGAACCACCAAGGGATGGCGTAGCGAACGCCACTGAAGAGAAGGATGCCAACCAGGACGCCAATGGGCCATGGCACTCCGACCAGGGCATCCATTCCGCTTGAAGCTCTTTTACGTCCCATGTAATTGCCTGACTTCCTTCAAAAAACAAGCGCAAACAGCGGGTCAATTGCCTGAAGGCGCCATTAGACATGAATGCAAGTGTTGTGGCACGAATTCGGGGCGAAGAAGCCTTGGAGGGTGACGGCAAAGCGGCTCGCCCAGCGCGATTCGCCTAACATTGCATTTCGCATAATGTATATTGGGCCGACTTAATCGACATGGGTTAATCCCTTGGGTCTGCTGATTATTATCGCGAAGTTACTCAACCGGCAAGTTCTTCCATTTACTTGAGCAAGAAGAAGGTCGGCATCGAGAGTTATGTAAGCCGCTGAGGGGGTCCGAGGACGGGTCCAAACCGTGACGGCAGAGCGGGGCATCCATGCCCCGTATGCGCAGGGGTTCCACCCCTGCACCCCGGTCCCAAGTGTGCAAGCGTGTCGCCCGGGCTCGGCACGCCGCCTCATTGCTGACGCTCGATGACATGGCCGTGCCCGCCGAGGCGAGCTAGCTTCTTGAGCTGCGTCTGTGCATGAGCGATGGACTTGCAGATGTCTTGCCGAACGCCAGCCATAGCAATGCGTTCGGAGAGCGTCACAGAACCCTGCCGCTCGGAGCGGTCTGCGTCCACCGCATCGAGCATGCGGTAGTAGGACTCCAGCAGGGTGCGATAGATGTTCGCGCGCTTCTCGGGGTTGCCCTGGTGATGGATCACAGGTCACCTCCATCGATCACATTGACGGGCGCATGGTCCGCGAGCCGAGGTGACACACCAAGCTGATCAACGGCACAGGCCTCGCAGTAGTGGCCTACGCCCACCTGCCGCCAGATGTAGTCGCCAAGAAGGGGATCGCGATCACAGTGCCGGCATGGCTCGGTGGTCATGCGTTGACGGCTGCGATGCTGCAACCAGCGGCTTTGGCGGCCTAGGTTGAGGGTGCGATGGCGTACGAGGGTCATGCCGCACCCCCAGACGAAGCGGGGCGGGTGATAGCTGATTTCGGGCGTGACTTGTGGGTCAAGCTATGGCTCCCCCGACCCCCTCGTGACAAGGGGGGTCGGACGTCCTTAGCTGGACCCACACCGGCAGCGGCTTGCCGCTCTTTTGTGTCCTTTCCGGTGCCCTCAGCTCCGACCTGCGTTGCGTTGCATCTGCCAGGGGTCTGAGGAGCCTCGCTGCTGGCCGTGCGGCCGGGGAGGCTAGATGCTGCCGATCCTACCTGCGTCAGGAGCGACGTTGCAACCCCTGCAAGCGCCCCGGGCTCCATGCCGGCCTGACGGCCGACATCGGAGCCCTCTGAGGCCGTGCCGGGCTTCTCACTGCGCTGCTCTCGCATGATCGAGCGGAAGGCTTCGGCTTGCCTGATCGCTAGGGACCACCATGCAAGGTCCGCCGCAGGGAACGTGTGGCCCTCAGGAGTGTGCAGAACAGCGCCACAAACGTGGAAGTTGGACCACGCCTGGTCACCCAGATAGCGACCGCTGGAAAGCATCCGAAGCAGCTTGAACGAAGCGTGCGGGATGCGAGTACGACCAGCCTCCCAGTTCTGGATCGTGCGCACGCTGACCTGCAGAAGCTTGGAGCAGGACCGGTGCGTCAACCGTAGCTGAGAGCGGTCCTGACGGAAGCGCCTGGCACGGTCCAAGCGAAGAAGAAGTTGCCGGTTCCGGGCCTTAGCGGAGGCATCCTTGATTTCGCATAATGTATATTGGGCCGACTTAATCGACATGGGTTAATCCCTTGGGTCTGCTGATTATTATCGCGAAGTTACTCAACCGGCAAGTTCTTCCATTTACTTGAGCAAGAAGAAGGTCGGCATCGAGAGTTATGTAAGCCGCTGAGGGGGTCCGAGGACGGGTCCAAACCGTGACGGCAGAGCGGGGCATCCATGCCCCGTATGCGCAGGGGTTCCACCCCTGCACCCCGGTCCCAAGTGTGCAAGCGTGTCGCCCGGGCTCGGCACGCCGCCTCATTGCTGACGCTCGATGACATGGCCGTGCCCGCCGAGGCGAGCTAGCTTCTTGAGCTGCGTCTGTGCATGAGCGATGGACTTGCAGATGTCTTGCCGAACGCCAGCCATAGCAATGCGTTCGGAGAGCGTCACAGAACCCTGCCGCTCGGAGCGGTCTGCGTCCACCGCATCGAGCATGCGGTAGTAGGACTCCAGCAGGGTGCGATAGATGTTCGCGCGCTTCTCGGGGTTGCCCTGGTGATGGATCACAGGTCACCTCCATCGATCACATTGACGGGCGCATGGTCCGCGAGCCGAGGTGACACACCAAGCTGATCAACGGCACAGGCCTCGCAGTAGTGGCCTACGCCCACCTGCCGCCAGATGTAGTCGCCAAGAAGGGGATCGCGATCACAGTGCCGGCATGGCTCGGTGGTCATGCGTTGACGGCTGCGATGCTGCAACCAGCGGCTTTGGCGGCCTAGGTTGAGGGTGCGATGGCGTACGAGGGTCATGCCGCACCCCCAGACGAAGCGGGGCGGGTGATAGCTGATTTCGGGCGTGACTTGTGGGTCAAGCTATGGCTCCCCCGACCCCCTCGTGACAAGGGGGGTCGGACGTCCTTAGCTGGACCCACACCGGCAGCGGCTTGCCGCTCTTTTGTGTCCTTTCCGGTGCCCTCAGCTCCGACCTGCGTTGCGTTGCATCTGCCAGGGGTCTGAGGAGCCTCGCTGCTGGCCGTGCGGCCGGGGAGGCTAGATGCTGCCGATCCTACCTGCGTCAGGAGCGACGTTGCAACCCCTGCAAGCGCCCCGGGCTCCATGCCGGCCTGACGGCCGACATCGGAGCCCTCTGAGGCCGTGCCGGGCTTCTCACTGCGCTGCTCTCGCATGATCGAGCGGAAGGCTTCGGCTTGCCTGATCGCTAGGGACCACCATGCAAGGTCCGCCGCAGGGAACGTGTGGCCCTCAGGAGTGTGCAGAACAGCGCCACAAACGTGGAAGTTGGACCACGCCTGGTCACCCAGATAGCGACCGCTGGAAAGCATCCGAAGCAGCTTGAACGAAGCGTGCGGGATGCGAGTACGACCAGCCTCCCAGTTCTGGATCGTGCGCACGCTGACCTGCAGAAGCTTGGAGCAGGACCGGTGCGTCAACCGTAGCTGAGAGCGGTCCTGACGGAAGCGCCTGGCACGGTCCAAGCGAAGAAGAAGTTGCCGGTTCCGGGCCTTAGCGGAGGCATCCTTGATTTCGCATAATGTATATTATGTTCAGCGCAGCAAGGCGGCGGCTGGCACGGATGTTGCCTCTGCTCCCGTCTCAGCCAACGAGACGGAACCTCGCCCATGCGTGATCGCACTCTAACCGGCCCTTGGGCCGGTTTTTCGTTCAAAGGTGGCCGGCTGGTCACGCCCGAGGGCCGCGAACTGCTGCCAGAGGATCTGGCTTGGCTGTCGCTGACGGCAGCGATCGCACAGGAATGGCGAGAAATGATGGATGACACACGCCGCAGCTATCTTCCCAAGGACCGCCACGGAAAGCCTTGTGGCAGTGGCGTCTCACAGGGGCGATTCCCAGCTGGACGTAGAGCGGCCGTGGTCAATCTGAAGGACTACGTGCGCAGGACCTACGAGAAGCGGTCTGCGGTGGCAGATCCCGGCCCCGGCGCCGCGCCCACGCCGGCAGTCCAGGCGGAACGTGGGCAGATGCCATCCTTGCGCGGGTAAGGCGTTGACCGTAGGGGCTGCGCGCCCCTACACCCCCGGCTAGAATGCGCGCAGGACGCAGCCTAGGGGGCTTCATGGAACGAGAGCGACCGGAGTACCTACCCGCCATTCGCAACAGCCGCTGGGAGTTCCCGTGGCTGCTCGTGATAGGAATCGTGCTGCTGGGAGTGATGGCAGGCGGGGTCCACATGCTCATCCGCACCAACGCGGCTTGGGCCGAGCGATTCCAGACAGCAAAAGAACCGCCGCGAACAGTGGATCCAAGAGCCGCGCGCGACGCCTATCTTGCAGAAATGCGTCTGCGGAGAGCAGCCGCCGCAATGGAAGCAAAGAGGGCACGCGCTGCCGAACAGGGCGTGAAGTCTGCCGAGATGAGGTGCATTGGAGGCACCCTCTTCCGCGGGATTCCAGGCGGGTGGGAGAACGTTCCTAACCGCCAATGCTGACGAATGTGGCCAGTAGCGCTAGGTGGCCCACGTAGTACCCGTAGAACGCCCAGCGCGTGCGAGACACCTTCCAAGACAGGTCCGCGAGCAGGAACAACGGCAGCGCCAGAAACGCCCACCCGTTGCCGTTGTACGCGCAGAGCATGCACCACGGCAGCACCATCACGAAGGGGAAATCTCGCCAGTCCGCCAGCGTCTCAAAATACAGGCCGTTGATGCTGGCACCAGCCTGAGGCAGTTCATCCCGACGCGACCGGAACCAGTGCCATGCCCCAAGGACGAACACTATCCCGGCCCACTGATAGTCAACCAGCAGTGGCGCCGGGACGACCGCCAGCAGCAACGCGACCCAGCGGCGTGACAGGATGCACCACACAGCAAATGCAGCGAGTGCGAACGCAAGCAGTACGTTCAGCGGGAGCCAGTACCCGAATGCGAGCGCATGAAACGGCTGAGCAACGACGCCCCACACGAGAAGCCGACGAACCGACTTGCCCACATCAGCACTTGGCTGCGCGAGGTTATAGGCCATGACTAGCGCAAAAATCGGGAATGCGATCCGACCCAGCTCGCTGACAACCGGGACGTATCCGCCGAAAAACACCTTTGCCACATGGTCGCCAGTCATCAGCACCACGGCGAGCCACTTGAGAGCCTCACGCGAACCGCTGGTCATCACATTTCCCTCGTGGTGTCGGCGGCCTTGGTCGATGTCTTATAGGGTTCCGACTCCGGGAAAGACCCGAGCGCACGAATCTGCCTGTTGATGACGCTGCCTTCCAGCGTCGGTGAACCGCCCTGCCCGGCAACCTGCTGTGCTTGATGGGCCTGCTGTGGCTCAGTCTCCGAGCGGTTCTGGCGGCGCTCCCGGTAAGGGTTGTACACCGGACCATACCGGGCAAGCGTGCGGCACTCAGGCTGGCTGATGTCGTAAGCCGTGCCCTGTTCGGTGAGGCACGTGCAGCTACCCGACTGTCTTTTCCCGTCACCGTCAAGGCCATCCATCGACGACATGCAGATCAGCAAAGGATCAGCCGTAGCACTCCGCTCATCGAACACAGGTGCAGTCCAGGGCATGGTGGCGATCCGGGGCAAGTGGTCCTTGGCGTATTCCGAGGCTGATTTCCACCGGAGTTCGTGCGGCTTGGCAGTGGACCCGCCTGACGACGTAGGGGCCGCATCGGCTGACGCCGATTGCGTCCCCTTTCCGGTTGCTGCTGCGGCCACCGACGAAGGCTTGAGACTTTGATAAGCAAGGTAGGCAAGGACGACGACAGCAACCGCAATAACCGGAAGTGCCATCACCTTCCATGGAATGCGTGGCTTGATCGTATGCACCTCGGCGGACTTGTATTGGCCGAATATCTGTGACGGCAGCAGTCGTGTGTTCCGCTGGGCAAGATCGCGTTTCGCAGAGGACTTGATTTCCTCGTTCAGTTCGCCCCAGCGGAACACGTCGATCATCTTGGTGCCAAACCTGCGCACCACGTGAGAGTGCGTGCCGATCAGCCCGCGAACGAACGGGTAAAGCTGGTTCGGCTGTTGCGTGGTCCACACGAAGTCAAGGCCACGGTGCCGATGTTCTGCAAGATCAAGAACATGCTTTGGGGTCTGCTGACGCGTTGCATCGTGCAAATGCCCGAACCACTTCCATGCTTCGTCAACGAAGATCATTGCGCCATTGGGAACAATGTACTCCCCTGCCCCGTCCTTCTCGTTCCAGCGCCGCGGGTCATCGAGCAGGGTGGCGAGGCCGTCCTGCAGGCCGTCGATTCCGCAGGCAAAAATCGGGCGATCACCCTTCTTGGCCTCTTCGACCAAACGCTCCATCATGAGCGCCGTCTTTCCGTTACCCGGCTGACCGGTATATAGCTCAATAGGCATTAGGGCTTCGCTCCGAAACCGCGCTTGAACAGGAACAGCCGGCCTTGCATGATCGCGTGCTTGGCCGCGATGGCCGAGATGATCATTGTCAACCCACGGTCGAACTGCAGAACGCCTGCCCAGGCCATGGCCGCCGCGCCCATTTCGCCACCACCGCCAAGGCCCTGTGCATGCTGCCGCAGAAGGTCAATAGCAGGCTCTATGACCATCTTGATGGTGCCGAAGTTGATGCCAAGCCATGCAAGCGCAGTCATCACGAAAAGACCAATGCGCGACCGAAACAGCCAGCCAAGCCCCGTAAGCAAAAGTCCGATAAGTTGCGGCATTACTGCGTACCCCCACTACTGATGATCCGAAGCGACAACAACGACGCGATGATCAGGACAAACTGGCCGCCAAGTATCATCCAGTTACAGAACGCGCTGGTATCGACATTGATGGTCTGCCCCATAAAGGAAAGGGCTGGGATCGTCGGGCATGTGCGGCTGTAGCCGAAGCCAGCTGTATCCGGATCAAACTCACCGGGGTAACCGCCATTGCCATATCCGGATTCATCACTGAACGCACCAGCGGGGTCCCCTGCATCACCAAGATCGGGAGTTCCGGCATTACCCGTAAGTGCGTTTCGGATGGCCACAAGATCCGGGTTGCTGCCAGTACCGGTGCCAGTGGACGAAGCAAGCTTCTCCACAGCGCATGCGGTGCGCCACTGCATCAAAAGCCCGCTGTATTCCAGAGCGTCACACTTCTCGCCCGTGCAGACGGGCGGCTGAGTGCACATGCCACCAGCGATGTTCCGGTTTTTCCGAGTATTGCAATCGATCCGCCACTGGATCCTCGCCTGTCCGCACATGATGGGGGAGCCGCTGCACGAGGGAGGTTCATTGCAGCTATCGCCGCCAGAGAAATCATCAGCGGTTTCACCGTTAGGGCCCTCGCCTTCCTCGCCCGCGTCCGGCTCACCGTCGCCGTCCGCATCCTTCTTGCAAGTCCCGTCCTTACCACGCACTTCACCCGCAGCGCACTGGCCCTCGCCGGGCAAGCAATTTCCATCAGGCGACTTGATTTGACCTGCTGGACATTCATTTGCCTCATTCTTGCAGCTGCCATCAGCCTGCAGAACCTTTCCTGCTGGACACGGCTCGGGCGCGCATTGGCCAAGTGAGTTCTGAGCTTGACCATTCGGGCACTTACCTTCGTCTGGCTCGCACGCTGAAAGAGCCGAGTTCCACGAATACCCGAATTTCGCCTTGCACTGCTGCTCGTCGTAGTCGTTGCAGGTGCCAGGGACCGACGTGTATTTGCCGTTGAAGTACCCGTCGCCTGTCGAGTACCACGCCTGTTGGCAACCGCCATTACACGTGACCGAACCATTTGTCGGCTTTCCGCCTGTCAGAAATGGATACGGCCCGTTCCAATCGGGTCGCTTCTCACACGTATCGCCGTAGTGAAAGCCGCTGCTATTGCTACCGTCCGCGTTCCTACAGCGGACTGCCCCGCCGTTGCTGGCCTCTTGAACCGCGCAGTCATAACGCGGGCTTCCAAAGCTCACGCAATCCTGCTGGACCTTTGGTTGCACGTTGGGGTTAGCTTGCTTGAATTCTTGAATAGTGCGAGCAATTGCTGCCTTGCACATGCTGAACGCCTTGCCCTGATCGCACGCAAGGCCATTGGGACAGTCAGCCGCTCTGGCAGTTTCCGGGACGCCGATCCCGGCAAACGCGAGCAACAGGGGGAGCAGGATGCTCAACCACGCCAGCCGCCGCATTAGTCGAATTCCACAAAGATGATCGCGCAGGCAACGCACCACGCCCCAAGCCAGATCCACCCTTCCATCGCACGCCCCACAGTGTCCAGGTACTACAGAAAAGACCGGGGGGAGGGAGTCGGCCCTGCCCCCCGGTGGCCGTTACATGGCGCGACGCACCCACTTGTAGACCTTGATGCCCACCAGCACGCCCAGCACAGCCGTGCCAATCTGCGCGATGGGGCCAGCAGCCGCGACGATTGCCGATACGACGTCGCCCACGTCCACGCCACCACCGCCCGCTGCGAACGCCGGGGCCGATGCCAGGGCAGCGGCGGAAACGGTGGCGACGGCGGCGGTCTTGCCCTTGAGGGCCTTCATGAACTTCTGCATTGCTATGTCCTCCTAGGACTGTTGGATTTTCTTGCGAATGAGCCGGAACGTGTACGCCACAGCCCACAGGAGCGCGATCTTTGCCCCTATCAACTGCGCATCCTCAATGGGCAGGTCCGGCAACAAGCCCGGTTGAGGAATCCACATCACGGCCGTGCAGGTCCCCGTGGCCGTGTCCAGGTTCGATTCAAGGCACGCGGGGATCAGCACGGCCATGGTTTTACGCCCGGCCCGGCGCCGGAGAAGGCGTCAGCAGGCGAACGCGACGACCGAACTCAAGGCCGCCGAATTTGTTGTTCTGCAACGACGTCGGGCACAGTTCGTAGGTGCCGACCTTGTAGGGCTGCTGGTCGTCGTCCAGACCGATGGTGAACGGCAGCGGGAAGTCGTTTTCGCGGATGACGGCGGCCTTCTGCTCGCGGAAGTTGACGGCGGCTTTGCCGTCGCGTGCGGGGAAGCTGCGCGTGGTGAATGTTTCGGCGAGGATCTGAACTTTCATAGTGGGATTACCTTCCAAGCGATAGTCCGGCCGAATGCAAAGGTCACTCGCCATGGGGACGGCCAGAACTCCCCGGTGAGCTTGTCGAAATACCCGCCCTGGCACTTACGGATGTCGGCATCAACGCCGAGCGCATCACGTGCCGAGATGGGCGACTTCCACCACCGCAGTTCGCGGCGGGATTCTTCATTGAGGCCACCGACGCCATGCGTGCGGAAACCCTTGGGAAATTCACCAGCGGTGATGTTGGTGAACTTGGAGGCGTACTTGGCCATGTATCCAACGGCGTTGCGCGCCAATTCGAACTTGCTCGAGCCGTGCGGCCACCAGCCACGCGTATCGACCCGACCGAACCACATGCCCTGCGGAACCCAAACTAGGAGATGGTAGTGGGGCCATCCGCGTTGGGTGAGCTCCCCAACCCAGAGGTAACGGAACACCTGACCCGCGAGCCGTCTGAGCCGAGCGACAGTTCGATTGAAGTGGCCGCGCATGCGCTTAAGTAGCTCGCTAACGTCACGAGGGCCGCTACGGCTTCCGTCTCGGTAGGTGAGCGTGACCATGTACCACGCGCCACGGCGCGATCCTTTCTTCGCTTCTTGATCATGAAGGCGTGCACTCGTAATGACGGACTTCCGCATCCGCTGCGCCCGCTGTAAAAGCGGATCAATTTCGATGGAGAGACGACCGGTCTTCGACGCGGTGTCACTTGTTTTGTAATGGACAAGCCCAAGGGCCAGCGCTTCGCGCTGGCCCTCAGCGGTCAGCGCGAGCGGCGCTGCTTTCATGTATTCCGACAGGGAGGCGCCAGAGGCGCGCTTGTGGCGCGAGACGCTTTCAGAGGCCATTTCGGTACGGCGTGCAGCGGCCTGCATCTGACCGACTGATGCGTCGAACGCGACCAGCTCGGGGCGTGGCGGCGGAGGCACCGCGTCCAGGCGGATGCGAGCGTTCTTGCTCGTACAAGCAACGCACAGCCGACCGGGGAACAGGTAGACAGTGGATTCGCCACAGAAGGAGCAGAGCTGGTCAGTCACGGCGACGCCCCACGAACAACCAGACCACCCACGCGAAGATCAGGTATCCGTAGACCCCAACGCCAACCCAAATAACCACAGCAAGGAACAAATCCAGCGGGGTCTCAGGAGGTGTTTTCAGAAAATCAATGACACCGCTGATGAACTCAGTCACGGCGAACCTCCGCAGCTGCCCGGGCAGCGAATGCGGCGTCACGAATCACACGGGTTTTGTCTTCCTCGCGGCGGTCCAGTACCCACGCCCCGAGTCGAGCCAGACCGATCAGCACGCAGGCCGCTGCTACGGCGGCTACGGTGAACATCAGACCTTCCATGCCCTACCCCTTGCCCCTAGCCCCTAGAAGACCCGCCAGCGGTCTAGGGGAGCTGCTGGCGGGTGTGTCTAGCGCTGCTAAGACACGGGCGCATGTATAGTTCCGCTGAGACACCACTGTCAAGGGGTACTAAGACGTGACCGCCACCAACGAACTGCTCGACGCTGTGCGGAATGCAGCAAACATCCCGTCCGACAACGTTTTGAGTCAAAAACTGGGGATCACCCGCGCAGTAGTAAGCGCGTGGCGAAAGGAGCTCTACCCGGTGCCGGATGAGCGAATTGCGCAGCTTTGCACGATGGCAAAGCTGGATGGGCCGACCTGGGCGGCACGAATTCATGCCGAACGGGCTCAGTCCCCGGTCGAGCGCGCCATGTGGAAATCAATGCTGGACAGGTTGAGCGCGGTCGCTGCGGTGGTCGCGCTGGTGTGCGTCAGCTTCCCGGGCGTCGCGAACGCAAAAGCCAGTGAAATCAATGCTTTGCGCGTCACGACTGCGCATATTCTGTATATTATGTAAAACGCAATCTAGCCAAGGTCACCCGACATGGCCCTCGACCCCGGCGGCGTCCAGTTCCCGCGTGATCAACCCCATCACCCCAGCCTTCCCCTTACTGGTCGGCATCTGCCGAACCAGGTTCCGAAGCAACCTCACATCCTGGTTCCATCCCAATCTGTCACTGATCCTGTGCAGCTGCTTGCCTTTCCGGGAAGCAGCACTTTGCACCTCGGCATCTCCCTTGAGCGCCCCAAGCTGCTGTGCGGCATCCAGCTGCATCCGCAGCCGTCGCACCCGTCGACGCCAGCGGTGCGTGGCTTCGGGGTCGTCGCCAGCTGCAGCCCGGTTGGCAGCCTTTCTGACTCGACGTTCGCCAACCTGCAATGCGGTCCGGATCGAGCGTCGCCGCAGCGAGTGCCACGGTTGAGGCTCCAGGCGTTCAACCAGCCGTTCAATGACTCGCCGCCTGCGAAGAAATCCAGGGTCTACGGCCAGCGAACGCTGCAGAATTCGCCTACGTCGATACTCCAGCGCCGTGATCACCGGCTCCCAGGCCAGTTCCGGACGCGACGCCCGCAGCCGCGTGGCTGTCTCCACCACCACATGCGCGTCCCGCATGTCCGACAGGCCCTTGCCCAGTCGACGCAACGCACGGTCGTCAGGTTCCAGGTCCAAGTCCTCATCGGCCAGCAGCGCCATCAAGGCCCGCATTCGTCGAATGGCCTTGCGTGCCACGTGGATCGCCTCGTTCTGATCGGTCGGGGCCGGCAGCGCGTTCAGAATTGCCCGCGCGTCTTTCAGCAGAAGCGCTTTGGCAGCCATCCCGGGTGCGTGTGCTGACATGGAGCGGCCTGTGGCAGGAACGATGCCCGGAGTGTAACCACTGGTATGCCCTCTGGCGTGACGCGTCACGATAAGCGGAGGGGCCACGCACAAGTACTGGTCCGTGGTCAGTAACAATACAGAGGTCGGCGAGCGACCTGCGTGCTGAACTGAGTGCAGTTCCGCCACCGCCAATGCACCGATGCAAGCACATCGCCACGCCGTTTTCCGCAGCGTCCCGCTGCACGTGCCCTTGGCCGTCCTGCTGCTGGCTGCAGGTTGCAGCACGCTGGGTCCACAGAGCATCCCACGCGATCGTCAAGGCTATTCCTATGCCATCGGCGAGTCATGGAAGGAGCAGACCCTGCTGAATATCGTGCGCCTGCGCTATGCCGATGCGCCGGTCTTTCTGGATGTGTCGTCCATCGTGGCCTCGTATGCCGCCGAAGGCCAGGTCGATGGCGCGGTGACCTTTCCGCCCGGCGACAGTGGTACACCCACGCTGGGCGCCTACGGCCGTTTCACCACGCGGCCTACCATCTCGTACGCGCCGCTCACGGGCGACAAGTTCGCGCAGAGCCTGCTGCGCCCCATCGCCCCCGCGTCGGTGTTCCAGATGATCCAGGCCGGCTATCCGGCCGATTTCATCCTGGGCGCCACCACGCGTGCCATCAACGGCCATTACAATCGCGCCACTGGCGTGAACACGCGTGACGCCGATGCTGGCTTCACCGAGCTCACCGATCGGCTGCGTCAGATACAGCGCGCCGAAGGGCTGGGCATGCGCATCGAGCGCCGTGAGAATGGCGATGCCACCCTGCTCTTTTTCCGCGGCCAGGCCGAGCCGCGGCTTGAGCAGGAGGTGGCGCGCGTGCGCGAGCTGCTTGGCATTCGCAAGTCGCCCGAGTTCAACCTGGTCTACGGTGCCACCGCGCGCAATGACGCCGAGATCGCCCTGCTCACCCGGTCGATGCTGGAAATCCTGCTGGACTTCTCCAACTGCGTGGAGGTACCCGCCGAGCATATCGCGCAGGGTCGCGCGTTTGGCGGCTACCCGTCCGGAACGAACGATTCGCGCCGGCGGCTGGCCACCATCCACAGCGGCAGCACGGCGCCCGCAGATGCGTATGCGGCCGTCCGCTACCGCAGTACGTGGTACTGGGTAGACGACACCGACATGGATTCGAAGCGCGCCTTCGCATTCATGATGGTGTTCTTCTCCCTGGCCGAAACCGGCACATCGGCGCCGGCGCCAGTGCTGACCATCGGCACCAACTGACTGCTAGGTAAAAGTACGCAAGACAGGGCGTTCCTGCCTCCCGATACTTTGAGTCGGCTGTACACCCAACTACCAGGAGCAACGCCCATGACCGGACCGCGCATGCATCCCGGCTATTCCCACGGCATGGCACTGCTGCTGGTGGTGGCGGCCTGCGCGCTGCCGGCAAGCGCCGCCGCACAACAGCAGGACGCCGACGCGCTGGCCAAGCAGCTCTCCAACCCGGTGGCAGCGCTCATCAGCGTGCCCTTCCAGTACAACTACGACCAGACCTGGGGCGAGGACGGCCATCGCCACCAGTTGAACATCCAGCCGGTGGCACCGTTCTCCATATCCGAACACTGGAACGTCATTTCGCGCACCATCCTGCCGGTGACCTACCAGAAGGACATCATCCCCGGCACCGACCAGGCCGGCATCGGCGATATCACCCAGAGCTTCTTCTTTTCCCCGAAGAAGCCCACCGAAGGCGGATTGGTCTGGGGTGTTGGCCCTGCACTGTTGTTGCCGACCGGCACCGATGACCTGGGTGCGGATACCTGGGGCATGGGCCCCACGTTCGTGCTGCTCAAGCAGTACGGCGCGTGGAGTTACGGCGCGCTGGTCAACCATATCGTCGACGTCGGCGGTGGCAGGCGCAGGGTGGACATCAGTTCCACCTTCATCCAACCGTTCATGGCGCGCGGCATCGGACAGGGGCGCACGGTGGGCGCCAACCTGGAATCGACCTACGACTGGGAAGCGAAAGAGTGGACGGTGCCGCTCAATCTCTTCTACAGCAAAGTGTCCAAGCTGGGTTCGCAGATGCTCAGCTACCAGGGCGGGATACGTGCCTATCTGGATACGCCACGCGGCGGGCCGGACTGGGGCGTGCGCTGCACCATTACCCTGCTCTTCCCGGAATGACGCCCCTGCCCCGCCGTGCGCAGGCGTGCTGGCGGCGCTAGAGCAGCGGCGGCACGTCCAGTGAGCGCTCCCCGGCCAGTGCGCTGGCCTGTTGCCGGGCCTGCCGTGCCGGGCCAGCGTCACCGCGTTTGCCATACAACGCGGCCGCCATCCAGGCCACGCGGTAGTCGGTTGCGGTGTAGGCATCCAGTTCGCCCAGCACCGCCGTGGCCTGTTCGAACTGGCGGGCCTCCATCAGGATGCGGGCACGCAGCAGGTTCGCGCGTACACGATCATCCGGGCTGCCGTCACGATTGGCCACGGCCAGCGCCGCCTGTGCGTCCGCCAATGCCGTCGTGGGATCGCCAAACCGATGCTGCACGACGGCGCGGGCGAAGGCATCGGCCGGGTCGGGTGCTGCCTTGTGCGCGGTGGCCTTGTCAGGCCGCAGCCAGTGAACGGCATCGGCCTGGTTTGCCGCCGCCTGCACGGCGGTGGTGGCAAGCGCGCCGTCGCGTCGTTCCGCCATCGGGGCGGCATCCCGCACCCACTTCCCTGCCCCACGCAGATCGCCGCGGGCCAGCGCCAGGGCCATGCGCAGGCGTGCCACCGCCGGGTCTTCCGCAGCACTGCGGGCCAACGCATCCATGGCGTCGGCGGCCTGGCCCAGGTCGCCGGTGGCCAGGGCAACGTTGGCGCGCGCGTTCTGGCGTGGGCCAGCGTGCTGCCAGCTGGGCCTGCAGGGCCCGGCGCAGGTCCGCGACCGAATCGCCTTCCACCTCGACCTGCAGTACCCGCTCGGGCACCAGGTCGGAGAACGCGCCAAACAGCTGCAGCTCGATCGTCGTCATGTCACCTCCATTGCAGCCAGGCGCACCGGATCGCGGTGCCCCCAGCCCTGTACCTGCACCGGCGTACCCGCCCGTGCCATGTCATCTTCGCCGTCCAGCACCACCCAGGCATTGGCCTGCACCATCGACATCAGCCGGAACGATTCCTGCCCGGCCAGTACCCGCGCCGACAGCTGTCCGTCCGCGCCCAGTTCGACCTGCGCGCGCGCGTGGAAACGCATCCCGGGCGGCTTGCGCACATCGGCGCGCAACGGCAGCTGCAGCGTGGCTTCGGCGGCCATGCCGAGCAGGCGGCGCAGCACCGGTTCCACGAAAAAGCGCTCGCCCACTGCGGCCGACACCGGGTTGCCGGGCAAGCCGAAATACAGCACGCCGTCGGGCAGCTGCGCGAACAACAGCGGCTTGCCCGGACGGATCGCCACCTTGTGCACGTGAATGGTGGCCCCGCGCGCGCGCAGCGCATCGGGGATGAAATCGTACCGGCCCTGCGACACCGCGCCGGTGCTCAGCACCAGCTGCGCACCCGCGTCCAGCGCCGCCTGCACCGCGACATCGAATGCGGCCGGGTCGTCGCCAACCACGCCCTGCCGGACCACGCGGGCCCCGGCCGCCTGCAGACGGCCGACCAGATACGGCCGGTTGCTGTCGCGGATCTGCCCAGCGCCCAGCGCCTGCCCGGCGTCGGTCACCAGCTCGCGGCCGGTGGAGATCACCGCCACGCGCGGCTGCGCGCGCACCGCGACCTGGCCCACGCCGGTGGCATGCAGCAGCGTGCAGGCGTTCAGGGACAGGCTGCTGCCCGCCACCAGCACGGTTTCACCGCGGCCGACGTCCTGCCCGCGCAGCCGCACGAACTGGCCGGGCGTTACCGCCTGCAGCAGCGCGATGCGCTGCGGGCGTCCCGACGCAGCCGACAGCACACGCACCTGTTCCACCGGAATCACGCTGTCCAGCCCATCGGGCATGCGTGCACCGGTCATGATTTCCCACGCGCCCTGCCCGCCCACGCTGGCGTCGTCGCCCGCGGCCTGCCAGCCCTGCACGTCCAGTTCGGTGCCGGCCTCCATCGTCACGCCATCGCAGCGCAGCGCGAAACCGTCCATCGCTGAATTGTCGAACGGCGGCAGGCACTGCGGACTGTACACGTCGTGCGCCAGCACCCGTCCGTCGGCGTCCTGCAATGCAACGGTCTCCGCCGGCAGCACATGGGCACAGGCCAGCATCCGCTGCAGCGCGTCGGCGTAGGGCATCATCGGTGGTCACCGCCATCGATCATCTGCAGCGCATGGCCCAGCACCGGCGCCAGGATGTCCAGGCACTGGCTGGCGGCGCGCGGACTGCCGGGCAGCGCGAACACCAGCATGTTCCCCAACTGCACCACGTCGGCGCGGCTCAGCCAGGCCAGCGGGGTGTGCTGCGCGCTCAGGCTGCGCACCATCTGCGCCAGACCGTCCACGCGACGCCCTTTCACCGCCAGCAGCGCTTCGGGGGTCAGGTCACGCGGTCCCAGCCCGGTCCCGCCGGTGCACAGGCACAGCCGTACGCCGGCCGCTTCCAGTGCCTGCAGCCGGCCCGCCAGCGGTTGTACGCCATCGGGCAGCACCTCGGCCGCGGTCACGCTGCCGCCCAGGGCCTGCAGGCCCTCGACCAGGCGCGGACCAGACAGGTCCTGGTAAGCGCCGTCGCTGGCGCGGTCGCTGAGGGTGATCACCGCGCAGGCGGCGCCCTGCAGCTGGCGTGGCGCGCGCGGCTGGTAGCGTTCGCGCTCGGCCGCGTCCATGCCTGCCGGATGGATCCACACGCCACGCTTGCCGCCTTCCTTGAACAGCAGGCGCACCGCGCTGATCTCCAGCGCCGGCTCGACCGGCTTGCTCAGGTCGTACAGGGTCAGCAACGCCGCGTTGACGCCGGCGAGCGCTTCCATCTCCACGCCGGTACGCGCCTCGCTGGCGCATTCGCACCAGACCCGGATCGCCTGCCGTTCCGGTACCGGCGCGCAGTGCACGCGGACCAGTTCCAGCGGCAGCGGGTGGCACAGCGGCATCAGCATCGAGGCCATCTTCGCCCCCTGCAGCCCGGCCACTTCGGCCATCACCAGTGCATCGCCCTTGGGCAGGCGGCGCGCGACGATCAGCGGGTAGGCCACCGGCCCGGCCAGCAGTTCGCCCACTGCCACCGCGCGGCGGCGGGTCACGCGCTTGTCGCGCACGTCGGCCATGTGGAAGGCCACGGACAGGTCACCACTCATCTGTAGCTCATCCTCCAATCGAGGCCAGGTTCGGGGTCAGCCCGGTGCGGCCCTGGTGCAGGCCATGACCCGCGGCCTTCAGGCCCAGCTGGGTGGTGATGCGGGCCAGAAGCGCGTCGCGGTCATCGTCATGCTGCAGCAACGGCCGAAGCGGCACCCCGAACTCGCCGAACAGGCACAGCCGCAGGTCGCCGCGCGCGGTCACCCGCAGGCGGTTGCAGCCTTGGCAGAAATCCTGCGAATACGGCGCAATCACGCCGATGCTGCCGCGATGCGCGGGGTGGGTGTACTCCCGCGCGGGGCCGGCATCGGCGGCGCGCGGGCGCAGTCGCCAGCCGGCGGCGAGCAGCTGCTCCACCACCGTGCCGGCACTGACGTGGTGGCGCTGGAAATAGTCGGCGTTGTCGCCGGTACGCATCAGTTCGATGAAGCGCACGCTCAGCGGTCGCTCGCGCAGGAACTCCATCCATGCCGGCAGTTCGTCGTCGTTGAGCCCGCGCAGCAGCACCGCGTTGAGCTTCACCGAGGCCAAGCCCATCGACTGGGCCAGGTCCAACCCTTCCAGGATCTCCGGCAGGCGGTCATGCCCGGTGATGGCGTGGAAGCGGTCGCGGCGCAGGCTGTCCATGCTGACGTTGAGCGCGGTCAGGCCGGCACGGTGCCAGCCGGGCAGGCGCCGCGGCAGCAACGTGCCATTGGTGGTGATCGCCACCTTGCGGATGCCGGGTGTGCCGGCGACGCGCGCGATGATCGCGTCCAGGTCCCGGCGCAGGCTGGGTTCACCGCCGGTCAGGCGGATCTTGTGCATGCCCAGCGTGGCGAAGGCCCGGACCAGCCGGCCGATTTCATCCACTTCCAGGAAACGCGGACGCCCGTCGGCATGGTAGCCGTCGGGCAGGCAGTAGCTGCAGGACAAGTTGCACGCTTCGGTCAGCGACAGGCGCAGATAGGGGAAGCGGCGACCGAAGCCGTCGGCAAGCAAGGGACCGGTCGATACGGCAGCCGTCATGGTGCTCCCTGGAACCGGCAGCAACGGCCGCCGGCAGTGTGGAAACCCGTGCTGCCGGACTACGCCGGTGTGCACGCGCGTCAACCAAGGGCAACGCGCGCGCGCCGTCAGCTGTAGACCGTGAAACTAGCCGGTCTACGGTGACGACAATGCAAAATCCAGCCCCGCGCGCACCGCCGCCACCTGCGCTGCATTGCACTGCGCGGGCGTGGTGCGCGGGCTGTCCGGGTACACTTCGGTGGTGGTGGCAAAGCGCGCGTCGGTGAAACCGGCGCAGGCGCCGATCGAGCGCGACTCGCCCCAGACCACGCCCGGAGACTGCAACGGCAGTCCGACCAGGTTGCCCTGGGCGTCGGCCGGGGCGATGTGGGTGATCGGCGCCACCGCCGCGATCAGCGCCCGCTGGAAGGCCGGTTCCGGGTTCTCGCTGTTGCCGATCACGTAGAAGCCATCCGGAATGGTGTCCGGCACCCAGGCCTTGCCGTCGCGCGCGGCCAGGGCCGGATCGAATTCATGGGCGTCGCTGTCGGTGGTTTCGTGCAGGTCCAGATGCACCAGCAGGGTGTCGTTGCGCGCTGCGATCCAGCGCATCAGCGCGGACGACTCGGTGATCTGGCCGCCGTCACGGAAGCTGCGGTTGGGGTCGAGCGCATCATGGTTCCAGCGCTGGATGCGCTCGTAACCCCACGGGCACACGCAGGGCGCCACGATCAGGTTGATGCGGCCGGCGTAGTCGCTGGCGTGGTCGCGCAGGAACTGCAGGGCGCCGTGCACGCCGCTGGTCTCGTAGCCGTGCACGCCGCCGGTGACCAGTGCGGTGGGCAGCGCCGGGTTCCAGTCGCGGGTCATGGCGAGCAGCAGCGGGTAGGCGTCGCTGCCGGCCTGGAGCTGGCCATAGTGTTCGATGGTGAATGCTTCAGGCAGTGCGTGCAGCGCGGTGACGACGTCATCGGCGTAGCTGCGCTGCACGCGCTGGCGCGCGCGCCATGCGACGCGTTCGGCGTCGCCCCACGGGTGTCCGGGGGTGCCGATGGGGTAGAAATGGGGGGTGGTCATGGGGCGCTCTGGGGAATCGGTTGGTCGGTATTGTAGAGGCGTGCGCAGGGGCTACGTGCGCAGGGGCATGGCTTTGACACGCATGGCGTGTCACTACGATCCTTGGTCGCTCGGGTTTGGGGTCGAACGTTGGGGGTGGGCTGCATGCGTAGGGACACGCCATGCGTGTCGAGGGGGCCGACACTGTCGGCCCCGTTCCCATTCCTGCCGGCTGCGCTTTCTACGCCGCCGTGACCTCTTCGTAGCCGGTGAAGCGCATGTCGCTGGACGCGCGGCCCTGGGTCAGCGAGCGCAGCGCGGTGGTGTAGCCGGACAGCTGCGCCAACGGCGCATAGCCCACCACTTCGGCACGACCGCCCTGGTCTTCGATCTGGGCGATGCGGCCGTGGCGACGGTTGAGATCGCCAACCACGTCGCCGACATTGACCGACGGTACGTGGATGGCCACTTCCATCACCGGCTCCAGCAGCGTGGTACCCGCCTGCGCGAAGGCGGCTTTCACCGCTTCGGCACCGGCACGGTGGAAGGCCATGTCCGACGAATCCTTGGCATGGGTCTGCCCGTCGACCAGCGCGATCTCGATACCCACCACCGGATGGCCACGCGGACCCTCCAGCAGCGCGCTGCGCACGCCCTTCTCCACCGCCGCCACGAATCCGCGCGGCACCACGCCACCTACGGTGCGGTCGACGAACTGCACCTCGCCGTCCTCGCGCGGGCTGACATCCAGCACCACGCGCGCGTACTGCCCCTGGCCGCCGGTCTGCTTGACCACCTTGCCTTCCACCCCACGCACGCCCTGCCGCAGGGTTTCCTGGTAGGCCACGCGCGGCGCGCCGGTGCGTACGTTGACGTTCCATTCGGTACGCAGCCGCTCCACCATCACCTCCAGGTGCAGCTCACCCATGCCCCACACCAGGGTTTCGCCGGTTTCCGCATCGGTCTCGACGCGGAACGACGGGTCTTCCTGGGCCAGGCTGGACAAGCCCTGCGCGATGCGGATCAGGTCGGCCGATTTTTCCGCGCTCAACCGCCAGGCCAGCACCGCCTGCTGCGCGCGGATGCTGTCCAGCCGCAGCGGGCGCGACGGCGCGCTGAGCGTTTCACCGCTCACCGCATCCTTCCAGCCCAGCACCGCCACGATGTCGCCGGCGACGGCCTGCTGGATGTCATGGGTCTGGTCGGCCTGCACCCGCACCAGCCGGCTGACCCGGCGTCCCTGTGCATGCTGCGAACTGGCCAATGCATCGCCCACCTTCAGCGACCCCGAATACACCCGCACGAAGCTCAACGCACCATGGTGCTGGTGGGTGATCTTGAACAGCAGCGCCGCCAGCGGCCCGTTCGGGTCCGGTGGCAGGGACAGCTCGCCCGCGTCGGTCGCGGCGACCACCGCCGGCCGGTCTTCCGGCGCAGGCAGGTAGTCCACGATCGCGTCGAGCAGGGTTTCGATGCCCTTGCTCTTGAACGCCGCACCTGCCAGCACCGGCACGCCGGCGCCGGCCAGCGTGGCCCGGCGCAGTGCTGCACGCAGCGTCGCCGCGTCCACCGCGTCGCCGGCCAGCCAGGCGTCGGCCAGCACCTCGTCGTGGTCGGCCACCGCGTCCACCAGTACGGCGCGGCGCGGCTCCCACGCATCGTGTTCAGCGGCGGTCCACGCACTGCGCGTCGGCTGGCCGGCCTCGTCCCAGCGCACCGTGCTGCGCTCGACCAGGTCCACCCAGCCATGGAAATCGCCTTCGGCGCCCAGCGGCCAGCCCAGCGCCCACGGCCGTGCCTGCAGTTTGTCCTGCAACTGCTCCAGCACGCGCTCGAACGAGGCGCCGATGCGGTCCATCTTGTTGGCGTACGCGATCAACGGCACGCCATGGCGACGCGCCTGGTGCCACACGGTTTCCGATTGCGGCTGCACGCCGTCCACGGCCGAGAATACCGCCACCGCCCCGTCCAGCACGCGCAGCGAACGCTCCACTTCAATGGCGAAGTCGATGTGCCCGGGCGTGTCGATCAAGGTCAGATGGTGGGTCGGCTGGTCGCGCGGCGCCCAATGCGCCTGCACGGCGGCCGCGCCGATGGTGATGCCGCGCTCGCGTTCGATCGCCGAGAAGTCGGTGGTCGCCGCGCCGTCGTGGACTTCGCCGACGCGATGGATCTCGCCGGTTTTCCACAGCAGGCGTTCGGTGAGCGTGGTCTTGCCGGCGTCGATGTGGGCAATGATGCCGAGGTTGCGCCGAAGATTACGGGTCTGGGTGTTCATGCAATGGGTCTCGCTGCTGCCAACGTCAGGGAGCCGCACGCCGCCGTTGGCTGACGGCGTGCGGCCAGGTTTGGGGCTCGGCGATCTGGTGCATGGCACGTTCTCCTTCGAACGGTTCTGGAACGGAATGGGAAAGCGGAAACGAAAAGAGCGCCCGGTGGGCGCTCTGTCGGGGGTGCTGCGCTGGTCGTGGATCGATCAGCCGCCAGATGCACCGCGAGGCAGACGCGCCCGTCCCGCGACAGCGCGGGTGCGGGTAAAGAACGTCAGGAGCGGCATCGAAGTCATGGCGGTGGATGTCGGGGATCTCCGCGCATTCTAGACCTCTGCAACGCCCGCGCAAGGCTTTATTGAGCACACTTATGGAACACTGGAGCAATGCGCTCGACACGCCGATCACCAGCGCAACAAACGCACCCCGATGAGGTTCTATATGCGAATAGGTCGCAATTGCATCATTAGGCGGAATCACTACACTATCCGGGCACGTTCCGGATTTCGCCATGACTCTCTCCCCCGCTTCATTCCGCCGGTTGCGCCCCAACCTGCTTGCCCTCGCCTGCGCCCTGGCCGCGACCGCCTTTACGCCTGCCGTTCTCGCGCAGACTGCCACGGCCCTGGACGCCGTGCAGGTCAACGCGTACCGCGCCACCAACAGCACCAGTGGCGCCACCAAGACCCGCACCGCCATCGCCGAAACGCCACAGTCCATCGCCGTGATCGAACGCGCCGAACTGGACGCGCGTGGCGTGCAGTCGCTCAACGACGCCATGCGTTACGTTGCCGGGGTGAGCCTGGAAAGCAGCGGCATCGACAACCGCGTGGATGATTTCCGCATCCGCGGTTTCGACGCCGGCAGCTGGGCCAACAACGTGACCCTGGATGGCATGCGCGCACCGCAGGGCAGCCAGTGGAACCGCAGCATGTTCGACAGCTGGAACCTGGACCGCGTCGAGGTGCTCAAAGGCCCTTCCGCAGTGATGTATGGCCAGCTCGCTCCCGGTGGCATGGTCAACCAGGTCAGCAAGACTCCCACCCCGGACCAACGGCAGCTGCTGCGCCTGGGCCTGGATGCGGACGGCCAGTACAGCGCGGCCTTCGACGTCGGCGGCGGCAGCGCTGACGACGCGCACCTGCTGCGCCTGGTCGGCCTCTATCGCGATGGCGACACCCAGATCCAGCACACCGCGCAAGAGCACTGGTTCCTCGCCCCCAGCTACACCTGGCAGATCGCCGAGCGCACCCGCCTCACCCTGCTGGGCATGTACCAGAAGGACGATGGCGGTTCGACCTACCAGTTCCTGCCGATGGCCGGCACGCTCACCGCCACCCCGTACGGCCACATGAAGAACAGCACCTTCATCGGCCAGCCGGACTGGAACACCTACGACCGCACGCTGTGGACGGCCGGCTGGATGTTCGAGCACCAGTTCAACGAGCACCTTACCCTGACCCAGAACGCTCGCCGCACCCATGTGGATTCGCTGTACCGCGGCGTGGTCACCTTCGGCGCGCTCAATGCCGATGGCCGCACCCAGAACCGGCGCGGCGTGCAGGGCACCGGCGACTCGGATGGCGACACCTTCGACACCCGCCTGCAGGCACGGTTCGCCACCGGCGCGGTCGACCACACCGTGCTGCTCGGCTGGGACTGGCAGCGTGCGGACTGGGAAGGCGTACGCAGCGCGATGAGCAACCCGCGCCCGATCGACATCTTCAACCCCGTGTACCTGCCCTACCAGCCCACCGTCACCAGCGAGACCCCCACCCGCGGCGTCAACCGCCAGAGCGGCGTGTACCTGCAGGACCAGCTCGCCGCCGGCAACTGGCGCCTGACCCTGGGCGGGCGTTACGACTGGACCAAGGACGACACGCTCAGCGCCACCCGCAACATCGCCACCGGCGTGTCCCAGCCCGGCCCGCACAACGTGATCAAGAACGAAGCGTTCACCGGCCGTGGCGGCCTGCTGTACGTGTTCGACAATGGCCTCACGCCGTATGTCAGCTATGCGGAATCGTTCCAGCCAGCTACCAAATCCCCGCTGGACAGCTTCACCCGCACCGCCTTCGAGCCAGTCACCGGTTCGCAGTGGGAAGCCGGCCTGAAGTACCAGCCGGCCACGGTTGACGGTCTGGTTACCCTGGCGGTGTACGACCTGCGCCAGGAAAACATGATCGTCGACGATCCGGTCGCCAGCCACCGCAACTGCGGCGCCACCGGCACGGTGGTCTGCTCCATCCAGGGCGATGAAGGGCGCGTGCGCGGCATCGAACTGGAGGGCCGCATCACCCCGGTCGCCGGCCTGAGCCTGATCGGCGCGGCGTCGCGGATGGACTCGGACATGCTGCGTTCCAGTGCCTACCGCGGCAAACACCTGGCGATGGTGCCGGACCTGACCGCCTCGTTCTGGGCTGATTACACCTTCCAGGCCGGCAGCCTGCGCGGGCTGAGCCTGGCCGCCGGGGCGCGCTACAACGGCGTCAGCTACGGCGACAGCGCCAACCTGTACCGCATACCGTCCTACACCCTGTTCGACGCGGCGATCCGCTACGACCTGGGACACTTCGGCGGCACCGAGGTCAACCTCGCGTTGAACGCCAGCAACCTGGCCGACAAGCGGTATGTATCCACCTGCACCGGCGTGTCGTCGTGCTACTACGGCAGCGGACGCACGGTGATGGCCACCGCCACCTTCGGCTGGTAGCCGGCTCCGGAAGGTCGTGCCACGCCATGCGTGGCAGTCTCATTCATGCGGGTCGGCCACCACCACCAGCGGCACATCGCGCTGCGGATGCCGCAACACCAGCACCGGCTGCTGGTACACCCGCTCGATGTGCGCGCGGGTCAACACCTGGTCCGGCGTGCCGTCGGCCGCCACCCTGCCCTGTTCCAGCAGCACGATGCGGTCGGCATGACCGGCCGCCAGGTTGAGGTCGTGCACCACCACGATCACGCACGCGCCGGCATCGGCCAGGGCGCGCACCGCGCGCAGGGTGCGTTCCTGGTGGCGCAGATCCAGCGCGGCCGTTGGCTCGTCCAGCAGCAGCAGTGGCGTCTGCTGGGTCAGCACGCGGGCGAAGGTGGCACGCGCGGCCTCGCCCCCCGACAAGGTCTGTACTTCGCGCTGGCGCAGCGCCCGCATTTCCGCCTGGCCCAGTGACTGCTCCACCAGCGCGGCATCGCGCAGTGCATCGGCCGGGTACGGCAGCCGGCCCATTGCCACCACTTCCTCGACGGTGAACGCGAAGCGCACGGCATGGTCCTGCGGCATCACTGCCCGCTCGCGTGCCAGCGCCATCGCCTTCCAGTGTGCGATCGGTCGGTCATGCAGGGTCACCTGCCCTGCGTCGGCAGCGACATCGCCGCTGGCCACGCCGAGCAGGGTGGACTTCCCCGCGCCGTTCGGGCCCACCAGCGCGGTGAGCGTGCCGGGCGCGAATCCCAGGTCGATGCGCTCCAGGATGCTGCGCTCACCGACCCGGACCGCCACGTTCTCCAGTTGCAGGAACGCGCGGCTCATGGACCGCCACTCCGCCGCTGGTGCAGCACCAGCCACAGGAAGAACGGCGCCCCCAGCGCCGCCGAGAACAGGCCCAGCGGAATCTCCGCCGGCGGATCCAGCGTGCGTGCGGCGGTGTCGGCCACCACGATCAGCAGTGCCCCGGTGACCGCGGACACCGGCAGCAACCAGCGATGCCCGGGCCCGACCAGCATGCGCACCACGTGCGGCACCACCAGCCCGACGAACCCGATCGAGCCGGCAAACGCCACCGCCGCGCCAACCAGCAGCGCACTGAACGCGATCAACTTCAGCCGTGTCCGCTTCACGTCCAGCCCCAGGTGCTGCGCCTGGCGCTCGCCCAGCGCCAGCATGTCCAGCGGGGTCGACAGCCGCAGCAGCGCGAACGTGCCCAGTGCGAATACCGGCAGCGCCGCCACATCGGCCCAGTCGGCCTGGGCCAGCGACCCCATCTGCCAGAACACCAGAGACTGCAGCTCGCTCTCGCTGGCGATGTAGGTCAGGAACCCGATCGCGGCCGAACAGAACGCCGCCATCGCGATACCCACCAGCAGCAGCGTGGCGGTACCGGAGTTGCGGCCGGGACGTGCGAGCAGGTAGGTCACGCTGATCGCCGCCGCGCCGCCCGCGAAGGCCGCCAGCGGCAGCGTCCACCCGCCCACGCTGCCCGCGCCCAGCACGATGGCCGCCACCGCACCGAGTGCCGCGCCCTGGGTGACCCCGACGATGCCCGGATCGGCCAATGGGTTACCGAACAGCCCCTGCAGGCTGGCGCCGGCCATGGCCAGCGACGCGCCTACCACCGCGCCCAGCAGGGCGCGTGGAATGCGCAGGTTCCACACCACCGCCAGGTCACGCGGGCTGACCTGCGCGGGATCCAGCAGGCCCAGCTTCACCGCCACTGCCTGCAGCACCTCCAGCGGCGGCAGGCGCAACGGCCCCACCGCGAACGAGCCCAGGATGGCGCCGATCAGCGCCATGGCCATCACCGCCAGTACCCACCGGCCGGGGCGGCGGCGTGTCATGCGTATCGTCACTGCGTGATGCTCACGGCGAGGGCAGTGCCGCCAGTGCCCGCGCCAGGGCCAGCGCACCGCTGCCCGAACCGATGCTGGCGGCCTTCAGCTGCACGTCCGGCATCACCCACACCCGGTTGGCTGCACCGGCCGGCGTCTGCTTCAGCGTTGGATAGGCCTTCCACAGTCCTGCTTCACCCCCGAACAGCTGCAGGTCGTTCTCGGTCACCAGGATCACCTCCGGCGCTGCCGCCACCACGCCTTCGTTGCTCAACGCGGAGTAGTTGGCCACCCGCGCTTCGGTGCCGATGTTGATGCCACCGGCCAGCCCGATCAGCGTGCCGGACGCGCTGTCGGTGCCGGCGACCGTCGGTGCGCCGCCGGCACCGGTGGCCGACAGGTGGATCACCCGCGGACGCACCTTGATGGTGGCGGCAATGGCGGCGGCTTCGTCCAGCTGTGCCTGCACCTGCGTGGCCAGCGCCGCGCCGGCATCGGCCACGCCCAGCGCCGCGGCCACCTTGCGCACTTTCTCCGGGGCCGGCTGCAGGTCATCGATGACCACGGCAGCTTCGCCCGCGCCACGCAGCTTCCGGGCCAGCTCACTGTGCCGGCGCAGGCTGTTGCCGAGGAACAGCGTGCCTTCCAGGCTGAGCACGCCTTCCACGCCGGTGGTGCGGTTGAACAGGAACTGTTTCGGCGCGTTGCGACCGGAGGCGGTCGCCGAGCGCAACGGCGCGGCGTACACCCTGCTGCCCATGCCCAACGCTTCGATGACCGCGATGACATCGTCACCGCCAGCCACGATACGCGCAGTGTCCTTCACCGTGACCTGCTCCCCATCATCCGAGGCCACCGTCACCGGCAGTACCGGCGAGAGGTTGGCGCTGGACGGCACGTCGGTGCCGGCCACGCGCATCCAGCCCTGCGGCAATGCGGCCGGCGCCGCCACGCTGGGCGCCGCGCCTGCACTCCCGGGCGTGGCCGTCGCAGCCGGCTCGGCCGGCGTGCCACCGCAGGCGGCCAGTGCGGTGGTCATGGCCAGCATCAACACGCTGCGGCGAAGGGACACGGGTTTGAACATGCGGTTCTCCAATAAGTCGGTGTCAGCGGCGGATCGGGCGGATGCGGGTAACGCGGTCGCCCTTGGGGTCGTCCGCGCCCCGCGACTTGTTGATCGCGTACACATTGCCCTTGCCGTCCTCGCGGACGTGGTTGGGGAAGGTGCCGCCATCCAGGTTGCCCACGACCTTGCCGTCGCCGTCGACAACGGTCACCGTGCCGGCGCCGCGATTGGTCACGTAGGCCAGCCCGGACACCGGCTCGAAGGCCACGTTCAGTGCGCCGGCGCCCACCGGCACGTCGTGCAGCACCTTGCCGCTGGCCACATCCACGATCAGCAGGTTGTCGGTGCCCTGCGAGGCCACGTACAGGCGGTTGTGCCTGGCGTCGAAGGCCACGCCCGACGCGCTGATCGCATTGCCCAGATCGATCACCTTGTCGACCTTGCCGCTGGCGACGTCGATCACCGCCGCTTCGGGCGTGCCGATGCTCACCGTGAACAGCTTGCCGCCGGCGTCGTCCAGCACCAGGCTCATCGGCACGAATTTTTCATCGTCCACGCCCGAGGCCAGGGCAATCGGCTCGAGCGGCTTGAAGGTCTTCGCATCGAACACCGACAGATGATCTTCGCCGGCGGCAGACGCAAACACCTTGCCACGCGCGGCATCCACCACCACATCACGGGCGTGCGGCACCGCGCCCACCGGGAACTGGTGCACCAGCGACAGGTCGGTCTGGCGATACACCGCCACGGTGTCCTGGCGGGTGTTGCTGACCCACACCGTGCCGTTGGCATCGTCAACGCCCACGCCGTACACCGCGAACACGCTCCCCCCCCTTGGCGTCGGGCACCTTGGCGGGGGTGACGGCCTTGAGTACCTTCAAGGTCTTCGGGTCGACCTTGAGCAGCTGCGATTGCGTCACCGGCGGGCGACCCACCGCCGAGGTCACGTACAGGGCGTTGCTGGCGGCGCTGTAAGCGCTCTGGTACAGGCCCTGGACCAGTTTGCCGGAGGTCTGCTGGAACGCCTGCTGCCCGCTCAGCGGCAGCGTCGGCGACACCCGCAGCGCCACCACGGTGGCGGCGGCCGGCTGGCTGGCGCGCACCACCAGCGGATGCTGGCCAGGCACCGCGTCGGCCGGAATCTGCACGGTCGCCTTGAAGTTGCCCTGCGCGTCGACCACATACGGCGTGGCGTTGAGCACGGTCTCACCGCGCAGCAGGGTCACCTGCTGGCCAGGCACGAAGGCGCGGCCGGTCACGTCGGCGCTGCTGCCCGGTACAACGTTCTCGTTGCGGGCGCTGACCTTGCCACGGAAACCCTTGGCCGGTGCATCGAACACCGTTTGTGCGGTCACCGCCGTGGTGGTCAGCGACAGGGCAAGGGCCAACGCGGCAACGCGCGGGAGGGACATCATTCGGGACATGGCAGACTCCTTCTGTAGGGGCGCGCCAGCGGCGCGTGTCACAAGGGTTGCCTTGGCCGGTCGCATTGCCGCGACGGTGGCACGGGGCCACGCACTGCCTGGGTAAGGGGAAAACATCACTTGGTCGTGGCGCTGCGGTCGGTTACGCCATACAGGGTGGCCAGCGTTGCCTTCAGCGAGGCCGGCAGCATCGGACCGTGGCCAAGGCCTGGAAATTCGCGGTAACTGACCTGCAGCCCGGGCACGTCGGCCAGGCGCACGCTCAGTGCATGTGCCGCATCGGGTGTCGCCCCGGCAATGCGCCGCAGATGGGCGACCACGCGCGGATTGGTCATGTCGCGGGCACCGCGATTGCCGCTGCGTTCATCGCCGCCGAGCATCAGCCACAGCCTGGCCGGCGCAGGATGCGCGGTGAAGCGCTGCTCCAGCGTGCCCTGCGGCGCGCCCTGGCTCCACCACAGGGAGGGGCTGGCGCTTACATACTGCTGGAAGGCACCTGGCTGGGTGTACAAGGTGCTGAGCACGAACAGTCCCCCCAGCGAGTGGCCCCAGAGCGCTTGCTGCTGCGGGTCCACCTGGGCGCGTCGCGCGACCTCGGGCTTGACCTGCTGCTGGATGACCTGCAGGAACGCGTCGGCGCCACCGCCACTGGATTTCACTACGCCAGTACCATCGTCGGCGGTGTCCACCCAGGCGGTGTAGTCCAGCGTCCGCGCCTTGGAATCGATGCGCAGGTCGTTGTCATGACCAATGAAGACCAGCACCGGCGCGGCGTGCGCGGCCAGGTCCGCCAGCAACGCCTGGTCGAACACCATGGCGGCCGCGTTGCCATCCAGCATGTACAGCACCGGTGCCGGCGTGTCGGCGCGCCGGGTGGGTATGCCCAGATGGATGCGCCACCTGCGCGCGGGCGCACCCGCTTCGATTACGAACCGCTCGAAGCGATAGCTCTGCGCCGGCTGGTCGAGAACCGTTTCACCCACCGTCTGCAGTGGATTGCGCTGCTGCGCCGACGCGGGCGCGATCGCAGCCACGCCCAGTACCGCAAGCAGGCTCATGCTGCGAAACCAGGGAAAACAGGCGGGTATCAGGCGGAAGAACACGGCAGCTACGACTCAAGGCAAGGCGATTGCCCCAGTGTACCCCAAATGCGAATAGGTATCACTTGCCTCGGAAGAAACGCCGAAACAAAGAAACGCCAAAACAAAACGTCCGGCCACCGGGACCGGACGTTGGGATGTGGAACCAGCAGCCGCTTATTCTTCTTCTTCCTGCCCGCCCTGCTGGTTGCGCTCGCGCTTCTGGTCCTGCTGCTGTTGCTGCTGCTGGCCCTGGCGCTGCGGATCCTTCTGGTTCTGCTGGTTCTGCTGGCCCTGCTGGCCCTGCTGCGGATTCTGCTGGTTGCCCATGTCGTGTCTCCGGGTGTCCGACGTCGAAGTGAGGCCGGTGACTCCACCCTAGGCATGCACGCGTTACCGAGACGTGCGCGAAACCCTCATTGCGTAGACGCCTCACGCATCTGGGTAAACAATTCAGCGCCGCCGCATGCGCTGTCACGCCGCTGTCGCGCATGCATCACCCAACGGCATCATGGATCGGCATCGAAAATCACGGTGACATCACCCCGGTAATGGCTGCCAGGGTGATCCAACATGTCCCTCACAGCCTCGCCCTGGACCGCGAAACGCAGTTGGGACGGCCGCCGGATGATGAAGCTGTCCGCAGTCAGAACCGGTGACACCATGGTCGTGGTCAGCGGCAATCCCACCGCTTCGCTGCCGGACAGCGCGTCGCGGAAGCCCGGCATCGTCAGCTGGATGTCCAGCGGCGCGTCAACGGCGTCCCGGGTGATGTTGCGGATCGCGCAGCGGCCATCCGGCACCGCATGCTGGCACTGCAGCGACACCCCGAACTGGCCCGAACTGCTGACGCTGAAGGGCAGTTCGCGCTCCAGCGCAGTCGGCACGATGCCGTGGTCGCTCCATTGGGTCCAGCCCCCCTTCGGCGCCAGTACCGCGCGGTCGCTGCCGGGCGGAAGGTCCAGCTGGAAGGCGTGCTGGACCTCCAGGTGGAAGTGCACGTTGACCAGGCTGTCATCCAGGGTCACGCCGTTGCCCAGGTCGAAGTCCGCGCCGTCGCCGGTCCCTCCCACCCGGTAGGTCGTCATCCCGGTGTAGAGGCCACTGCGCATGGCCAACGGTGCGGGCGTGGTCAGCTGGTAGGTGAAGTCGAACTCGGTGATGGCGTAGTTGTTCGTGTGCAGCCAGTGCAGCGAACACGCCACCGTCCCATTGCCGCCATCGCGCCGCACCATCAGGCGCATGACACTGCGATTGTTTGCGTTGGTATTGCTCAATGCCCGGCTGCAGTTCCTGGGCACTCCGGTCGACGCCGGCTCGGTAGGCCCATCCCCGTCCTGATCGACAAGCCGCAGTGCTGCGCCAATGATCTTCACCTGCATGTCGAAGGTGTGCGCACCGTCCTCGGAGGTGACGGTCACGGTACGCGGCCCCGGCATGCCCACATAGAAGCTGTCGGGGCCGTAATCGTTGGATCGTAGCCCCTGCTTGGTACCGCGCACCTTGGTATCGATGCTCCACCAGTCGTTGTTGATGCACGCCTGCAGGTGCACGCTGTTGCACACGCCCGACCACGGCGTGGTGTTCACGAATTCGCGCTTGTTGGGATCGTTGATGTCCGGTTTGAATTCCGCCGTGATGTAGATGTCGGTCGCCCAGGCGTCGCCGGCAACGGCGGCCAGTGCCAGGGCGCATGCCATGCCGCCCAGGCGGCGGCGCATCGCGGTGAAGGGAAGCGCGTCACGGGTCACGGCAGGGCTCCAGCAGCAGGGGCAGCCGACGGCGGCTGCGTGGTGGTGAGGGAAGACGGCGGGCATGTCAGGATCCCGGCCAGCCATGTGCCATCGCGGGGACGGGTGGTGGTGCCATCCAGCACGAAGCTGCAGTCGGCCACGCGCGGGTGGCGGACATCCATGCTCGGTGCGCGCGCGCTCATTTCCAGCGCGAAGAAGCCGTCGGCTTCGGCCACGCTGCGTCCGGCATGGTTGATCACATGCGCGCCCGCCAATGGCGTACCGTCGGCGTCGCGCAGATGCCCCATCACGGTGAACGTGCTCAGCACCTCCACCGCGCCGTAGCCCACCCCGCCTTTGTTGAGGTGGTAATCCAGCACTGCCGGCTGGATCGTCGCCGCAGGTGCGGCACGGCCATCGAAGTCGATCTGCACCGCGCCGATGCGGTAGGGCGTGACCGGCAGCACGTTGCGGCCCGGCTTCAGCACGTAGGAGCCGCCGCGGCTGTCATGCGCGCGCAACGCCACATCGGGCAGCGCCGAGCGCACGTCGATGATCATGCCGGTATCGATGCTGCCGGCCTGCCCTGCCCCGGCCACGGCCCATCGGCCCGCGCCGAGGGCCAGTGTGCTTTCCAGGTTCACGCCACCGCTCAGCTGCCCGCCCAGCGAAGCGCGCTGCGCGTGCACATCGCCGTGAAGCGCGGGGTGCTCGAACAGGCCGGTAGCGCTCAGGCCAAGGCCGTCGCTGTCCGCCGTCGCCTGGCCGCCAACACTGCGCAGCGGCCCTGCATCGAAACGCTGCTGCAGGCCGGCGCTGGCATACAGCGTGCGCCCGCCATCTGTGGCGGTGCGGCTGCCCAGGCTGCCGGTGTAGCGTCGCCCGCCCGCGCCCAGCGCGATGTTCACGGTGAGATCCACGCCCCGATTGCGACGCATGCCGCTGCTGCGGTTGGCCGGGCGGTCGAAGATCGAGGCGCGCCAGGTCGCATCGCTGCCCAACAGGCGCTGGCGGCGACTCACCGACAGATCCAGCCCGAGCCCGCGGCTGACGCCACGGTGGTGCGACACGCGGCCGCCCACGTGGCTGCTGTCGCCAACGCGATGGTTCACGCTCAACGCACTGGTCTGCAGCCAGCCGGAACGCGTTTCGGCAAGGAACCCGCGGTCCCATGGGCGTTGTCGTTCCTGCCAGCTGCGGTTGTGCGCCAGGATCGCCGTGCCGTGGTGGTACCGCCACAGGGCCTGCAGGTCGGCACCGCGCCCCTGCCCACCGGTGTAGAGGTTGGTGTAAACATTCGCGCGGTCGTGGACCTGCCAATCCACCGAGCCGGCCACGGCATGGGTGTCATCCAGGTGCTGGGCGGACAGGCCGACCACCGCGCGCGGGTGTGCCAGGTAATTGAGGATGCCACCGGCCGCGAAGGTGCCCGCGCCCGGCGCGTCGCTGTTCTGCAGCAGGTCCTGCTGCACGCCGGCGAACGCGCTGTAGCGCCAGCGTCGCCGCGGGTCGCGCCAGTTGCCGGGTTTATGGATGACGGCGGTTTCGCGCGCGCTTTCCCGGCCGTCTTCGATGACCCGCAGTTCCACTTCATAGATGCCCCCGGGCAGGCGCCGGGTATCCAGTTCCTGCAGTCCCGGTTGCACCGGCTGCGTCAGGATCAGGCTGCCGTCCCGGAACACCTCCACGCTGCCCTCGCGGTTGGCGGTGACATGGACCGGGTAAAGACTGGGCGCGCGTGAGTCGATGGCCAGGCTGTCGGACGAACCGACCATCACGCCCACCGTGGTGTGGTTGGCCGCGCCGGCCGCCCTCGGCTGCCGGATCACGCCTTGGAAACTGGGCAGGAAATAGCCTGCCCGCAGGAACGCATCACGCAGTTCGCGCTGGGCGTACAGGCTCTGCACCGAGTGACGCAGCTCGCCCTCCCGGTCGGTGCTGCGATCGAGCTGGTAACTCCCCGCCAGGGTCCAGTGTCCCAGGCTTCCCTGCAGGTCAACGGCGTAGCGACCGGTGGGGTCGGTGCCCTGCCCCGCATACGCATTGAGCTGATGGCGCAGGATCAGGCCGCGGCTGCCGCCGTCGGGCAGTGCATGGTGGCGCACGGTCGGCCGCCCCCCTGCTGCGTCGGAGGTGGCGATCGACAGCAGCGAGCTCTCCAGGCTGTAATGCAGGCGTACCAGCCCGGCGCAGGCCTGGACACAGGCGCCCAACGGTCGCGGGGCCGCCAGGACCCGTAGCCAGCGCTCGCGCTCGGCGGCGGTTTCAGTGCTGCCATGGCTGTCGGTGAACTCCAGCAACGACAGGGTGTTGTCGCGAGAGAGCACGGCGCGGGCGTCGCCCAGGAAGCGGCCATCGCGTTCCACCCGCACTACCAGCGGCACGTCGAAGAAGTGGTCACGGAAGTCATCGGGCAAGCCCCCTGCCTGGTCCAGCAGCGTCAGGCTGTCCAGCGCCGCCGGCGCAGCCAGCACCCCCGCGCTGCTGCAGCTGAGCATCACGGCAATGGCGAGGGGAAGCAGGCGCGGCGACATCGATCATCCTCAGCATCAAAGAAGGGCGCGTGAGCGCCCCTCCGTTGGCAGCCCACGCTGCCGGGGTTGCACCGGTGCGGTAGCGCCGGCTTACGGGGTGCCGCTCTCGAACATCATGAAAACGTTGCCCTGGTAGTTGCCGTGCACGTAGCCGTCTTCGCCGCCGGCGTCGGCAGTGATCGCCACGGCCGCGCGCTTGCTGGCCGCCGCTTCGACCGCGGTGGCCACTTCCACGGCATTGGCGGCACCGACCTGCAGGTCCTGGCCGGCCACCGCCACGGTCAGGCCAATGGCATTGCCGGCACTGGTCAGCAGCGCTTCGGTGGTCAGGTAGGCGTTGATCGCCCCCAGGCCGCTCTTCATGTCGACCTGCTGCTGGATCGGGTCCAGGCGTTGCGTGGCGATGTTCCAGCGCATGTTCTGGGTCTGCCCGGCCCAGTTGCCCACCGGCGAGATCTGCAGCCCGGTGGCCGACGGAACGCTGGCTTCAACCGTGACCTGCAGCGGGAACTGCTCGACGGCGGCCATCGCCGCGGCCGGGGTCAGGATCAGGGCGGCAGCGGCGGCCAGGAGGGAAGTCTTGAATGTCATTGCGATGCAACTCCTAAGGGAAGGTGCCGCCGTGAGTCCGGCGACAGGACGACGGTTCCGGGCGGAACCTACTGCGGGCTGAGCAGGACGTCCTTGCGGCGATCCCCCTCGACGATCTGGAAGCGGTGCACCTGGTCGGCACCGCGCGGGAAGCGCTCGCTGCGCTCGGGCAGCAGATGGATCCGGCGTGCCGGCGAGCATCCGGCGGTGCTGTCGCTGGCACTGCACTGGCGGACGTCATCCAGCACCACCGTGGTATTGCCGGCATTGCGCAGGCGTACGTGGTCGTCCTGGGTGGTGGTCTGCACGTCGTAGTGGGCCTGGTCGGGATGGACGATGACGAACACGCCGTAGCCGGTCAGCACATTGACGCCCGCCTGCAGCTCCCGGCGGTAGTCGTCGCGCTGCGCATCGGTCAGCGCGAATTCGTCTTCGGACTGCGGCAGCACCGGCACGAAGCGCACCCGGTAATAGCGCTCGATGCTGCGGTCGCCCTGCACCAGCAGGCGGGTGGCCTGCTGGCCCTGCGCCGGCACGATCATCCGCGACGGACTGGCGATCAGTCCGGCCTGCGCACCCACCATCGACGTGTCCACCGGCACCTCCCGGTGGCTGCCGTCTGCGGCGTAGCGCACTTCGCTGATCTGCACGCGCACGAATGCCGTCGCGTCACCGGTGTTGCGCACCCGCTTGAGCAGCGCACCCTCGCCCGGTCCGGCGTACTCGTACATGGCACCCACGTGGATGCTGGGTGCGGCGGCCTGCACCGGGCTGGACGATGCCGAAACCGCCACACACACTGCTGCCGCCAGCGCGGCCGTCAGACGCTTCATCGCGCATGCTCCTTTGATCTACCGGTCGGATGCGAAGGCGGTTGGCAATGGCCACCCCGAATCGAGCAGGCAGAATAGGCAGTCGCCGCATGTCCCTACATGCAACAACTTTGAACGTCCGGTAAGAACTGTTGCAGTGACACGCAAACGAAAACGCCCCGCGGCTGCGGGGCGTGTCGCATGCATTCCAGCGCGATGCGCAACGCTGCCTAGTGGGCGGCGTCCTGCCGCCACTGCGCCACCTTCTGCCGCGTCGTCGCCAGCAGTGCGTCCAGCGCCTTGCGGTCATAAACGTGGCCGCGCAGCACCACCGTATCGATCGCACGGGTGGCCTGGATGTCCTGCAGCGGGTTGGCATCGAGCAGCACCAGGTCCGCCGCCTTCCCGGCGGCGATGCCACCATAGCGGTCCAGCGTGCCGAACCACGAGGGACCGGCACGCGTGGCCGACGACAACGCCTGCGCCGGGGTCAGGCCTTCCTTCACGAACAGGCTGAGCTCGTCGTGCAGTCCAATGCCCGGGTAGTTGAAGGAATTGAGGAAACCCGCATCGGTGCCGGCCATCACGGTCACGCCTGCTTCCTGCAGCAACGGCAGCACGGCGGCCACCTGGTGGTACTGCTGGTGGCGCTCGGCGATCTGCGACGGGCTGGCCTTGGCCGCACGCTCCACCCGCCACTGGTAGGTCGCCTGCAGCTTTGGGCCGATGTAGGCCAGGTACGGGTCGTGGGCGTGGTCGTCCTGGTCCAGGAAGTCGAGGATGCGCCCGCCATTGAGGGTGGGCGTGACATACACACCCTTGGCGGCGAACCCGCGATAGGCGGCCATGGCGGTATCGCGGTCGAAGCCGGCATCCATGCGCCGGTTGGCTTCGGCGCGGTCGATGCGCTTGGCGGCGAAGTCGCTGGCGATGGCCGCCTCGTCCTTCACCCCTGCCTTGTAGGCGTAGTCCAGGTGTTCGATGGAACTGATTCCCGCATCCACCGCCTGCTGCACGGTCAATGCCATCGGGATATGGCCCGACGCACGCAGACCGTTGGCGCGCGCGCCGCGAACCGCGTCCAGGAACAGGGCCGGTGACAGGGTGCTGTCGGTGATCTTGACGAAGTCGACGCGATCGCGCTTGAGCCGGGCCAGCGCAGCGTCCAGGTCGGCCTGGCCCCCCACTTCCAGCGTGCCCTTCCAGACCGGATTGATGCCTTCGATCTTGGCCCCGGAACTGAACAGCTGCGGACCTTCGAGCCGACCGTCGGCAATCTCGCCCCGCCACTGCAGCACCTGCCCGGGCAGGTCGCCTGAGCAGTCACGGATGGTGGTGATGCCGTGCGCGATGTACAACGGCAGCAGCGCCTTGTTTTCCTCGATCAGGTCGGGGCCGCCGCCGAAGTGAACATGCATGTCCCACAGGCCGGGAATCAGATAGCGGCCTTTGCCGTCCACCTTGCGCGGCGCGCGCCATGCCCGGGCAATGGCGCCGTCGTCACCGACCGCCACGATGTCCTCGCCCCGCACCACCACCGCCTGGTCGGCATGGGTGGTGGCGCGTTCGACATCGACCACGGTGGCATGACGGATGATCAGATCCGCCTGTTCGGCGGCCAGGACGGAAGGCGCCAGCGCCAGCAGCAGCGGGAACGCAGACAACACACTCGAGTTCATGGCGTACACACAACGAAAAGGACCACCGCACCTTACGGCGCGGCGCTCCCCATTCACCAGTTAAATTTAGGCATGCCCTGCATTCGATTCGTGAATACCGCTCACACCTCGCCCTGCATCGACGGCCGCGCCATGACCCGACCCAGCCACGCATCCACGGCAGGGTGCTGGTCCAGCCCGGCGCCCACGTAGGTGCCATAGCCCACCACCTGCGCCACCACCAGGTCGACCAGCGAATAGGCCTCGCCCACCATCCACGCCTGCGCCGCAAGCCGTGCCTCCAGCACATCCAGCAACTGCCGCACGTCCTCGGCGGCGATGGACGCATGCGTGGCCTCCTGCAACGGCCCGTCCATGCGGGCGGCGCGCAGCCGGCCAATCACCGCCATGTAGGTCACATACGCCCAGGCGCACCACGACAGCGCCTGCAGGCGCTCGGGGGTGTCGGCTGCCGGCCACAACCCGCGCGCCACGCCGAAGCGGTCGCCCAGCCACAGATGGATGGCCAGGCCTTCGAAGATCGGCGTGCCGTCCACCACCAGGCACGGCACCTTGCCGTTCGGATTGATCGCCAGGTACTCCGGCGTGCGCTGCTCGCCAGTGCGGATGTCCACGCGGACGCGGTCATGGGCCACCCCCAGTTCCGCCAGCGCGCAGGCGATCGGGGTGGCGCTGGACATCGGGTGCCAATAGAAGACGAGGGACATGCGGTACTCCTTGTAGGTGACGGGCTGGAAAGGGGCGTGGCCGAAGGCCTTGCACCGTGGCCACAGGCTAGCCACCATTGCGGACAGATCCTGTCCTCGACAGGCGCGACCCTGCCGCCATGCTCACCACCTCCGCCCGCCTGCTGCGCCTGCTCGCGCTGCTTCAGTCCCGGCCGCACTGGCCCGGCAACACCCTGGCCACCGACATCGGTGTACACCCGCGCACGCTCCGCCGCGACATCGAGCGCCTGCGCGAACTCGGCTACCCGATCCAGGCCAGCAGTGGCGTGGCCGGTGGCTATGCCTTCCGCGCTGGCCGCGCATTGCCGCCCCTGTTGCTTGACGACGAAGAAGCGCTGGCCTCGGCATTGGCCCTGCGGATGGCGGTCAGCGGCACCATCAGCGGTATCGAACAGACCGCGATCACCGCGCTGGTCAAGCTGGAACAGGTCATGCCGGCACGCCTGCGCCGCCGCCTGGACGCGCTGCGCACCGCGATCCTGCCGATCGACCAGAGCGGGCCGCTGGTCGACGCACGCCTGCTGGCCACCCTGGCCAATGCCTGCCGCGACCAGCTGCAACTGCGCTTCGACTACGCCGACCGCCAGGGCAAGCCCAGCCACCGCCAGGTGGAGCCGCAGGGCGTGGTGCACGCCGAACGCCGCTGGTACCTGGTGGCCTGGGACACCGCGCGCACCGACTGGCGCACCTTCCGTATCGACCGCATGACCAGCACGCCCGAGGTGGGTGTGCATTTCCGCCCGCGGCCCTCGCCGGCCAGCGGCGACCTGCGCGCGTTTGTCAGCCAGTCGCTGAGCCTGGGGCCCCATGGCGACGAAGCCCGGGTGATCCTGCATGCGCCGATCGAGACCGTGCGCGAGCGCATGCCCAGCTCGGCCGGCGTGCTCGAGGCGCTGGATGCGCAGCGCTGCCTGCTGCGCTGTGGCGCCCACCCGCAGGGTGCGGTGGTGTACTGGTTGCTGGCGCTGGAGCTTGAGTTCGAGGTACTGGGCCCACCCGCCCTGCACGTGATGATGCGCGACGCCGGCGCACGGGTGGCGCGCAGCCTGGCGCGCGCACAGGCGACGGTAGCCAATTGACATGCGTGCGCACCCGCCCTCGTTTCCCAAACCGCATCGCACGCTGTTCGAGCTGGATCTGCTGCGCGCCATGGTGATGGTGGCCGACTGCGGCAGCTTCACCACCGCCGCCGCCCGCCTGCACTCCACCCAGTCCACCATCAGCCAGAAGATTCGGCGGCTGGAACAGCTGGCCGGCCATCCGCTGCTGGTGCGTGGCAACCGCGATGTCCATCCCACCGATGCCGGCCACTCGCTGCTGGGCATCGCGCGGCAGATGCTGGCGCTCAACGACCAGATGGGCGAAGCGCTGGCCGGCGCCACGGTGGCGGTGAGCGTGCGCCTGGGCGTGCCCGAGGACTTCGTCAACCCGCGTACCACGGCGATGCTCGGCCGCTTCACCCGCCGCCACCCGCAGGTGAAGCTGGAAGTCACCAGCGGGCTCAGCCGCGACCTGGCCAACGCCTATGACCACGGCGAACTCGACCTGGTGCTGGTCAAGCAACGGCGCAACAGCCGCCAGGCCGTGGCCTGCTGGGCCGAGCCGATGCGCTGGGTGGACAGTGCCCGCAGCCCCTGCATCGGACTGGATCCAATTCCACTGGTGACGTTTCCACCGCGCGGCCTGTACCGCGATGAACTGATCACGGCCGTGGAAACCCTGGGCCGGCGCTGGCGGATCGGCTTCACCAGTTCCAGCCTGGGCGGTATCCAGGGCGCGGTGGCCGATGGCATGGGGATCAGTCTGCTGCCGTCACGCGCGGTCACCCGGGAACACCGCGTGCTCACTGCCCGTCAGGGACTGACACCGATCGACAGCATCGAGATCGCGCTGCTGCACCGGAACACGGCTGAGCCGCTGGTGGTGGAATTGGCGTCACACCTTGCACGCCTGCTCGACCGCGAGCGCCGTTGATCGATTTCTGTCTGCAACCTGCCGAATGATGCAGTGGATGCGCCAGGAAAGTGACGGGGCTCTCGTACCAGGCATAGGAATAGTCCTAATCTGACATCAGAGTATCTACGAGACGCAGCGAAGCAGTAAGAATGGCGCAAATCCCATGATTGCGTGCCTCCTTTGTCCAGACGCTATCCCGGCCCCGTCCATGGCCCCCTGCCGCCCGCCGTGCTGAACATCGCGCTGCTGGATGACCACGACGTGGTCCGTCACGGCAGCTATGTCCATCTCTCCAACGATCCGCGCTTCCATGTCGTGGGCAACCACGCCACCACGCGCGCGCTGGTCAATACCCTGCTGCATCACCTGGTCGACGTTGCGGTGGTCGACTACACCCTGGCCGAAGGCGAGCTGCAGGGCATGGAACTGCTGCGCATGTTGCGCCGCCGTTTTCCACGGGTACGCATCCTGATGTTCTCGGCGAACGTGCACCACGTGATGATCTCCAACACCATGGCGGCAGGCGCCGCCGGCGTGGTGTCCAAGGGCGAAACCCTGGACGAGCTGGCGCGGGCCCTGGGACGGGTCGCGGCCGGACACCAGCATGTGCCGCTCGACTACCGCGACGAGCATGCCGAACATCGCCTGTCGCAGAGCGAACGCGAAGTGCTGCAGCTGTGCCTGAGCGGCATGACGGTCACCGATATCGCCCTGCAGCGCCACCGCAGCATCAAGACCATCAGCACGCAGAAGCACGCCGCCTTCCGCAAGCTGGGCCTGCGTACCGACCGCGATCTGTTCACCCTGCGCCATCAGTTGGCGGTGTGGTGAAAGGCGAGCGCACCGGCGCCGCCGCCATCGCCGCCCTGCTCGCTGCCGTGCTGCTGCCCGTTGCCTTCGCCCAGCCCGAGCCGCGGCGCGTGCGCGTGGCCACCGACCCGTCGCAACACCACCTGCTGGCGGCGGACAGCCGCGCCGCCCGCGACGCCAACCTCATCAGCGGCTACGCGCAACTGGTGTCGGACCAGACCGGCATGCGCTTCCAGGAGCAACCGGTGGAATCCACGACCGCCGCGCTGCAGGCACTGTGCGATGGGCGCGCGGACCTGATGCTGCTGCTGGGCCCGCTGGACAACGCGCCCTGCACGTCCCTGGCCGCATCACCGGCCTACTACCGCGGACAGACCCTGCTGGCCAGCCGTCATACCCAGGCCCAGGCACCCGAGTTCGCACACCTGCGCCGCGTGGCCGTCGTGCGCGGCAGCCGCCTGGCCGAGTGGCTGGCCGCCTACCATCCGCACCTGCAGGTGGTCGGCCTGCCCAGCCTGCGCGAGGCGCTCAGCGCGGTGGAAGCAGGCGTAGTGGATGTGGCCATGGAACTGGATGTGGCCATGCGCCCGCTGGTGCGCCGCGAGTTCGGCGACAGCCTGCTGCTGCACGGCGGTCCCGCCAGCCTGCCCGGCAGCCTGCACCTGGTGGTGCGCCACCGCGACCGCAACGTGCTCGAGCAGATCCACCAGGCCATGCGATCGATCAGCCCGCAGGAACACGCCATGCTGATGCAGCGCTGGACCAAGGCGACTTACCTCAGCGGGCCGTCGCTGCAGGTGATGTCGCGGCACTTCCGCTGGGAACTGGTGGCCATGGGCCTGACCGTATTGCTGCTGCTCACCGCCGGCGCCTGGATGTACCGGGCGCGCCAGTCGGCCCGCCGCAGCGAGCGGCAACAGGCGCGTTTCATCGCCACCATGAGTCACGAAGTGCGCAATGCAGCGCAGGCATTGGTGACGTCGGTCGACCTGCTGCACCAGTCGGCACTGGACCAGGGCCAGCGGCAACTGGTCAACGCCGCGCGCTCTGCCGGTGCCGGACTGCGCCACCTGCTGGGCCACGCACTGGATTACTCGCGCGTGGCCAGCGGCGAGTATCTGCCCTCGCCGCGCTGGCACGACGTGCGCCAGCTGGCGCGCGACTGCATCGCGGTGATGCGCCCCGGCGCCGAAGAAAAGGGCCTGGCCATGGCGTTGCTGCAGCAGACCGACCCCCTGCCCCGGGTGTGGGTCGACGGCGATGCACTGCGCCAGGTGCTGAGCAACCTGCTCGGCAATGCAGTGAAATTCACCGAGCTGGGTCATATCGAGGTCACGCTGGCCCTGCACGGCAGCGAGGACAGGATGTCCCTGCACATCGCCGTGCGCGACACCGGCATCGGCATCCCGGCCGATCAGCATGCCCGCGTGTTCAAGCCGTTTGCCCAGGCCCACGACAGGCACTCGCGTCAGATGGGGGGCGCCGGACTGGGCCTGTCGATCTGCCAGGACCTGGTGGGCGGCATGGGCGGCACCCTGCAGCTGCACAGCGCACCGGGCCAGGGCAGCTGCTTCGAGGTGCGGCTGCCGGTGGTGGTTGAAGGCGGCGGTGACTGCCCGGGTGGGCAGCCGCTGGCCGGGCGCACCCTGCTGCTGGTGGAAGACCATGTGCTCAACCGCACCGTGGTCGCGCGCCAGCTGGAAGCGCTCGGGGCCTCGGTAAGCAGCTGCGGCGATGGCGCCACCGCGCTGCGCAGCCAGGCCAGCGAACCGTGCGGCATCGTGCTGCTCGACTGCATCCTGGACGATATGAGCGGCTACGAGCTGGCAGTGCAGCTGCGCCAGCTGGAGCAGCGCCACGCGCGGCCGGCGTCGGTGCTGGTGGCGGTGTCGGCCAAGGATTCGCCCGCGCACATAGAGCGCTGTCGCGCCTGCGGCATGGACGCGGTGTTGTGCAAACCGCTGGACACCCGCCTGCTGTTGCGGGCACTGCAACTGCCGGACATCGAGCCCGGCTGCGACCCCGGTGCGGAGCCGGCACTTGCCACCGCCCGGATGTGGGCCGAATTCCTGCAATCGCTGCAGGAGGAGCTGATGGGCCTGCACGACGCCCTCCGCCAGCAGGCAGGCAATCGCCTGCGGCACCATGCGCATCGGCTGGCCGGCGTGCTGCGCATGCTCGGCCAGGCCACCCTTGCCGCCATTGCCGATGACCTGCACGAGCTGGAACTGGAAGACGCCACCGGCTGGATGGAAGCCGAACGCCTGCTGGGCTACCTGCGCCCGGCCGTGGCCGAGCTGGTGCGCGGCGCGTCTACTTCAACTGCAGCGGATAACGCTGCCACAGGACGTGCACCAGGAAGCCGGTAAGCTCGGCGTCCCTGGCGGTGATGGCCGCGCGGATCTTGTCCAGCAGCACCATGTCGCTGCAGGTCCGTACATCGGCGTGGTCTGCCTGCCCGGCGCGGCGTGCACGGTAGCGCGCGGCACGCTGCGCATCGGTCATGGCGTAGCCGAACGTCGGTGGACGGCCGCGCTTGCGCGGCAGCATCAGCTCCAGGGTGCCGGGATCTTCTTCATCTCGCATGACGGGGCGGGGGCGGCGCAAACGGGGCGAAACAATATCGTGATAAGGCACGGAAATCCAGCGGCTTTACCGCTGGATTTCCGTAGCGGGGCATTCCGCCAGGCCCTGCGTGACTGCACCTGTCACCGTGCGACGGTCGCTTCCGCTACGCGCGCGCCCAGCCACACCAGCGCGAACCCGGCCACCAGGCTCACGCCCAGATAGGTCGGCATCTCCCAGCCGCGCGCAGTGCGTGCAAGCAGCACCGCTTCCAGCATCATCGACGAGAACGTGGTCAACCCACCGATGACGCCCACCACTGCAAAGGCCCGCCAGTACACCGCTGCGTCGCCCCGGGTCTGCAACCACACCGCGATATAGCCGATGGCGAAGGCGCCGACGAGGTTCGCGGTCAGCGTGCCCCACGGGAAGCTGCTGCCGAACGGGCGCCCCATTGCATTGCCGATGATGAAACGCAGGGCGGAACCGAGCGCGCCACCGAGCATCACCAAGCCCAGCTGCTGCCACCAGGCACCGAAGCCGAACATCACCCCTGCCCCTTCCGCGCCCGCGCCTGCTCACGCTCGGCACGCAGGCGGTCCAGCTTTTCCTTCAACTTGATTTCAAGGCCGCGCGCCACCGGCTGGTAGTACACCCGCTCGCCCATCGCGTCCGGGAAGCCGGTCTGGTCCAGCGCGATGCCGCCTTCGGCATCATGGTCGTACTGGTATGCCTGCCCGTAGCCCAGTTCTTTCATCAGCTTGGTCGGCGCGTTGCGCAGGTGCAGGGGCACCTCCTGGGTGCCGGTTTCCCGCACTTCCCGCTTGGCCAGGTTGAACGCTGCATAGCCGGCATTCGACTTGGCGGTGCTGGCCAGGTACAGCACCAGCTGCGCGAAGGCGAGCTCGCCCTCCGGACTGCCCAGCCGCTCGTAGATGTCCCATGCCTCCAGCGCCATCGACTGCGCACGCGGATCGGCCAGGCCGATGTCCTCGATCGCCATGCGGGTCAGTCGCCGCGCCAGGTACGACGGATCGCAGCCGCCGTCGAGCATGCGCGTCAGCCAGTACAGCGCGGCGTCCGGATTGGAACTGCGTACCGACTTGTGCAGGGCCGAGATCTGGTCGTAGAACTGCTCCCCGCCCTTGTCGAAACGGCGGGTCCGGTCGGCCAGCACCTGCACCAGCATCTCCGGACTGATCCGCCCGCCTTCGCCGCCGGCCAGTTCGGCGGCGATCTCCAGCAGGGTCAGGCCGCGGCGCACATCGCCGTCGGCGGCAGTGGCAATTTCCAGCAGGGCCTCATCGCTGACCTGCAAGGCCTCGCTGCCCAGCCCGCGATCGGCATCGTGCAGCGCCCGCTGCAGCGCTTCGACGATGTCGCCCGGCGACACCGCTTCCAGCACATGCACGCGGCAGCGCGACAACAGTGCCGAATTCAGTTCGAACGAAGGGTTTTCCGTGGTGGCGCCCACGAACACGATGGTGCCGCGCTCGATGTGCGGCAGGAAGGCGTCCTGCTGGGCCTTGTTGAAACGGTGCACTTCGTCGACGAACAGCACCGTTCGCCGCCCTTCGGCGAAGCGCTGTGCGGCCTCGGCCAGCACCACGCGCACCTCCGGCAGCCCGGACAGCACCGCCGAGATCGCGCGGAACTCGGCGTCGGCGTAGTGCGCCAGCAGCAGCGACAAGGTGGTCTTGCCGCAGCCCGGCGGCCCCCACAGGATCATCGAATGCACGTGCCCGGACTCGACCGCCCGGCGCAACGCACTGCCCGGCGCGAGCAGGCGCTTCTGCCCCACCATTTCATCCAGGGTCTGCGGGCGCATCCGCTCGGCCAGCGGGCGCATGCTGTCCCGGTCCACGCTCAGCAGATCGGGGCCTGGGGATGTCGTTCGGTTTCTAGCCACGGGTCATTTTAATGCCGGGCAGTGCCCGGCTCTACGTTCAATTCCCGATGACGTCGGTGCCCTCGGGCGGGGTAAAACTGAACGTCCCCGGCTTGAAGGCCGGGTTGCGCTTCCAGCCGCTGAAGGTGATCACCGTGCGCTGGTTCACCGCATCGGTCACTTCCATGCGGGCCAGGCCCTGCGCATTGAAGCCCAGGGCGGCGTACTGGAACGAGGTCTCGGTTTCACGCTTGGGGCTCAGCGACAGCCACTGCAGCCCGTCGCGCGGGGCGGCTTCCTCGCTCACGTCGTACTGCTGGTCCAGCAGCTTGGGGTTGATCAGCGCGGTCAGCGGGCTGTTCTGCTCTTCCGCGCCCTGCGCGCGCCGGGTCGCCTGCTCCAGTTCCTTTTCGTATACCCACACGTTCTTGCCGTCGGCGATGATCAGCTGTTCGTGCGGCTTGAGGTATTCCCACCGGAACTGCCGGGGCGCCGACAGCGCCAGCGTGCCACTGGTGGATTCCTTGACCTTGCCCTTGCTGTCGAACACCTGCTGGGTGAACTGCCCGTCCAGGCCCTTGAGGTCCTTGGTGAAACGGTTGAGTTCGTCGCGGGCGCCGGCCCAGGCCGTGGCCGAGCCGACACTGGCGCACAGCAGCGTGGCGGCGACAAGGGAGCGGCGGAAGGTGCTGTTCATGCGGGTATCCAGTCAAGAATATGGAGGATGCCCGGCAGTGTGCCGAGATCATCCTGAATGGGGGGTCAGGGGCGCGCCTGCACGGTACGCAGGTCGCCGTACACCACCTGCCCGCGGAAGCCGCGCCGCACCTGCTGGTACAGCTCACGGAACGCGGCATAGTCGCCCGGTTGGCACAGGGCCTCGGCGCCGCGCACCGCACGCTGGTGCAGGCGGTGCCGCGCCACCACGGCCTGGCCTTCGCGCCGCCACTGCAGGTCGTACTCACCGGCGGCGTTGCGGAAGCGAAGGTCGCGCGGCATGGCCACGATCGGCACCCCGGCCGGGAACTGCAGCCGGTAGGTTTCCTCGCGCAGACTGTCGTTGCAGTAGAACGGCGTGGCATTGTCCGGCGCCGAGGTGGTGGTGTAGATGTCGCGGAACGACTCGCCGCCCGGAGGGTCTGGCAGCACCATCCCGCCAACCACGCCGAAGTCCACGTAGTCGGAGGCGTGGAAGTCGTAGCGGTAGTTGAACGGCCGGGTCAGGTCCTGCGGGTCGCCGAGCAGGCTGAGGCTGCCGCTGCCGTCGAACCCGGACGAGGCCATGATCGACTCCTCCACCCGCGCCCGGTTCTGGGCGTTGAGCCGGGCGAACGCACCGCGCATGCCGATCTCGCTCACCTCGCGCGGCTGCTGCACGGTGTGGCCCTGCAGGTCGCCATTGGGCGCGAACTGGAAGGTCACCTCGAAACCGGCCCCGTTGCGTGCGGCATCATTCTCCGGCGTGCGCGCCAGCGTGGCCTGGCGGGTATGCAGCACCGGCGCGCCCAGGTCGCCTTCCGGCAGCTGCCCGAAGCGCGCGTAGGCGCTGGTCGAATCCAGGTACAGGTCGAATTCGGGCACGTAGGTGATGGCATGGTTGAACCGTTCCAGCAGGGGAATCGCCGGCAGGGTCGGCCCGCCGCCGGCACCGATCAGCACTGGCGTGCTCTGGATGCCACGCGCGGCCAACAGCGCCTCCAGGATCACCACATGGTCCTTGCAGTCGCCGTAGTGGTTGTCGAGGATGCTCTGCGCCGGATTCGGCTCCAGCCCGCCGTTGCCCAGGTACACCGCCACGTAGCGGATGTTCTGCGACACCCAGCGGTACAGCGCGGCGGCCTGTTCGCGGCGGTCGCTGATGCCGCGGGTCACCGCGTCGGCCAGCGCCTGGATGCCAGGGGTGACCCGCGCCGCTTCGCCGCCCTTGCGCTGGTAAGCCTGCGCCACCTGCGCCCAGTCCCGATAGGTGCTGGCCATGATGGACGGGCTGAATTCCCAGGCCGCAGCGGTCCAGTTCTGTACCGGCATCGGCTCGGTACGCTGGTAGCGCCAGGTCCAGGTCGCCTGGCCGTCGCGAACGGTCGGCGCCTGGCTGCCCTGCACGCCATGCTGCTGCACGTACAGCGGCAGGCTGGCCGGCGCGCTCAGGGTCACCGTGGCGTCGTCGTACTGGGAGAACACGCTGAAGGTTTCCCACATGCCGAAATAGCCGGGGAAATACGGCGTGTTCTGCGTGCGCCGGGTGGTATAGACCACCCGTGTCCCCGGCGCGAGGTTGGGAAACACCACCACGCGCACCTTGCGGTCGGCATACATGGCCGCGGCGGCACTGGAATAGCTTTCCTGGGTGTAGATGCGGTCGGCCGGCACGTCACGGCGCTGGCCGTCGGCGGTGAGCGTGTACGCCTCCACCACCTCCAGCGACTCCATCTTTTCGCTGTAGCTCAGCCGCACCTGGCTGAACTGTTCAACCGCCGCCTTGGTCTTCAGCAGGATGTCGTAGGCCTCGGTCTGCACGTTGCCGGCGTCCGGGCGGACCACATAGTCGGCGCGGTAGCGGACGAAGCTGTAGTTGTTGCTGGCCTGCGTTTCACTCGGCGCAGCCGGTGCGGCCGCCGGCGCCGGCATCGGGGCGGCGGCCTGCGACCAGGCTGCCGTGGGCAGCATGGCCAGGGCGCACGCCAGCATCCATGTCATGCGATTCATCGACGATCCTTGGGGTGCCCGGCCATGCCGGGCGTGGCGTCAGGGCGGGGGTGGCGCAAGCACGCTGCGGTCGCCGTTGTGTTCGGGCGGACTGACCACGCCGGCGTTTTCCATCGCTTCGATCAGGCGCGCAGCGCGGTTGTAACCGATCTTGAGCCGACGCTGTACGCCGGAGATCGACGCGCGGCGGGTTTCAGTGACAATCCGCACCGCTTCGTCGTACAGGGGGTCGGACTCGTCGCCGGCGGCGGCGCTGGATTCGGGCAGGCCGCCCGCCCCCACCACCACGCCGTCGCCCATCATCTGCACTTCGTCCAGCACGCCGCTGATGTAATCGGCCGGGCCACTGGCCTTCAGGTGCTCGACCACGCGGTGCACTTCCTCGTCGGACACGAAGGCGCCGTGCACGCGGTCCGGCAGCGCGGTTCCGGGCGGCAGGTACAGCATGTCGCCATGACCCAGCAGGGTCTCCGCACCGGACTGGTCCAGGATGGTGCGGGAGTCGATCTTCGAGCTGACCTGGAAACCGATACGGGTGGGAATGTTGGCCTTGATCAAGCCGGTGATCACGTCCACCGAGGGGCGCTGGGTGGCCAGGATCAGGTGGATGCCGGCCGCGCGTGCCTTCTGCGCCAGCCGCGCGATGAGCTCTTCGACCTTCTTGCCGACGATCATCATCATGTCGGCGAATTCGTCGATGAAGATCACGATGAACGGCAGCGTCTCCAAGGGGCGCGGCGCCTCGCCCAGCTCGGGGTTCGGCTTGAACAGCGGATCCATCAACGGCTGGCCGGCGTCTTCGGCGTCCTTGACCTTCTTGTTGAAGCCGGCCAGGTTGCGCACGCCCACCGCGCTCATCAGCTTGTAGCGCCGCTCCATTTCGGCCACGCACCAGCGCAGGCCGTTGGCGGCTTCCTTCATGTCGGTGACCACCGGCGCCAGCAGGTGGGGAATGCCCTGGTAGACGCTCAGTTCGAGCATCTTGGGGTCGATCATCAGCATCCGCAGGTCTTTCGGCGAGGCCTTGTACAGCAGGCTCAACACCATGGCGTTGACCGCCACCGACTTGCCCGAGCCGGTGGTACCGGCCACCAGCAGGTGCGGCATGCGCGCCAGGTCGGCCACGGTCGGGCGGCCGGCAATATCCTTGCCCAGCGCCAGGGTCAGCGGACTGGCCGACTTGTCGTACTCCTTGGAACGCAGCAGTTCGGACAGGTAGATCATTTCACGGGTGACGTTGGGGATCTCCAGACCCACCACCGACTTGCCGGGAATTACATCGACCACACGCACCGACTTCACCGACAGGCCGCGTGCGATGTCCTTGTCCAGCGAACTGATCTGGCTGACCTTGATGCCCGGCGCCGGCTCGATCTCGAAGCGGGTGATCACCGGGCCCGGGTACGCGCCGACCACCTGCGCGTCGATACGGAAGTCCTTTAGCTTGAACTCGATCTGCCGCGAGAGCGTTTCCAGCGTGGTCTCGTCGTAGCCCTTCGGCTGTGGCTTGGGGTCGTCCAGCAGCGCCAGCGGCGGCAGGTCCGAACCGTCGCCATTGACGCCACGGAACATCGGGATCTGGGTTTCGCGCTTGGCCCGGTCGCTCTTTTCCAGCACCGGCTCGGGGCGCGGTTCGATCTTGACCGGCTCGCGCTTGGCACGCACTTCGGCGTCGACCTTGCGGACTTCCTGGCGTTCCTCGCGCATCGCCCGGGTCTGCTGCCACTCGCTGGCCTGCGCTTTCTTCTGGTTGAACAGGGGCGGCAGCGCCAGCACCGCGCGGCCGATCTTCTCCATCACCACGAACCACGAAATGCCCGTGGCCAGGGTGATCGACGCCAGCAGCAGCACCAGCACGAACAGGTTCGCGCCCAGCGCGCCAAACCCGGCACTGAGCGAATTGCCGACCAGGCGGCCGAGGATGCCGCCGGCATGGCCGACATCCCCATTGAACAGGCGCAGGTGCAGGAAGCCGGTGCCGGCAATCAGGAAGCCCACCAGCCCGACCAGCCGCAGCGCCGGGTCCAGGTCATGGTCGCCCTTGCTTTCGCGCTTGAGCCCGAACATCGCAAACCAGGCCAGCGCGCCCAGCACCACCGGCAGCAGAAACGCCATGAAGCCGAACAGCTGCAGCAGCACGTCGGCAATCCAGGCGCCCACCCGCCCGCCCATGTTCTGGATCGGCGCGACTACGCTGCCGGTATGCGACCAGCCGGGATCGCTCGCCGAATAGGTGAACAGACTGGCGACCAGATACAGCAACGCCGGCGCGATGGCGATCAGACCGAGGTCGCGCCACAACCGTTGACGGCGCGGATTGTCGACCGGCGCCGCAGCCGCAGCGCGGCGCGACGCCGCTTTGCCGTCGGGAGACTTGGATCGTTCCGGGACCTGCTTCGCCACCTTAGACCAGACCTTGGGAATGCACTGTTAGTCCTTGATAATAAACGACCGAGCCGCGCCCCGGTAGGTCACGACCGTGGGTCGTGACCACGCACCGCCGCCAGGACCGTCAAAACCCCGCCGCGTGGCATGAACCCCGCCCACCGGGTTGCGCCGTTCCACCGTTCGCCTTGAACCCGCCGCGTCCTGCCGCCACTCTATAGTCCGCGCCACGACCCACGGTCGTGGCCTTCCCGTTCCCGCCACGATCCATGGTCGTGGCCTGCCGACCCGTCCTGGACGCCAAGCAATGGATCGCCAGCGCCCCGCCCCATCATCTCTTTGCGAGTCTACATGAGCAATTCCAAGCCTTCCCGCCACCAGAAACTGGTCATCCTCGGCTCCGGCCCGGCCGGCTGGACCGCAGCGGTCTACGCCGCACGCGCCAACCTGAACCCGGTGGTGATCACCGGCCTGCAGCAGGGTGGCCAGCTGATGACCACTACCGAGGTGGACAACTGGCCGGGCGACGCCCATGGCCTGATGGGCCCGGACCTCATGGCGCGCATGCAGGCGCACGCCGAGCGCTTCGAGACGGAAGTCATCTTCGACCACATCCATACTGCCGACCTGCAGCAGCGTCCGTTCAAGCTGATCGGCGACAGCGCCGAGTACACCTGCGACGCCCTGATCATTGCCACCGGCGCGACCGCCAAGTACCTGGGCATTCCCACCGAAGAGGCGTTCAAGGGCCGCGGCGTTTCCGCCTGCGCCACCTGCGACGGCTTCTTCTACCGCGACCAGGACGTGGTCGTGGTCGGCGGCGGCAACACCGCCGTGGAAGAAGCGCTGTACCTGTCCAACATCGCCCGCAAGGTCTACCTGGTCCACCGTCGCGACACCCTGAAGGCGGAAAAGATCATGCAGGACAAGCTGTTTGCCAAGGTGGCGTCGGGCAAGATCGAAACCGTGTGGCACCACCAGGTCGAGGAAGTGCTGGGCAACGAAGCCGGCGTTACCGGCGTACGGGTGAAGTCCACCCTGGACGGCAGCACCCGCGACATCGACGCCCATGGCTTCTTCGTGGCCATTGGCCACCACCCCAACACCAGCCTGTTCGATGGCCAGCTGACCATGAACAACGGCTACCTGGAGATCCGCTCGGGCCTGGGCGGCAACGCCACCCAGACCTCGGTCGAAGGCGTATTCGCTGCCGGCGATGTCGCCGACCAGCACTATCGCCAGGCCATCACCTCGGCCGGCTTCGGCTGCATGGCGGCCCTGGACGCCGAACGCTACCTGGACGCAAAGGGCGAGCTGGGCTGAGTAGACCCAGCCAGGACGAAAAGGCCGGCCGTACAAGCCGGCCTTTTTCATGGACTACGGCATCTCCTCCGTCTTGGGCCCCACAGCAAGGTCTTCGGGCGCGTAGCGCCTGATCGGTTTGCCCTGGTCCTGGAAGATCACATCACGGATGGGAAGACCCGCCTGCTCAGCGTGAAACCGCAGGGTGATGGCGAGGGGTCGCAGCATTCTCGCTGCAACGTCCCCGCCTGCCGGGAATCCCGGCCCGAAATCGGCGGTGATTGCGCGATTTCTCATGTCTACGGCGACGCTCACGTCAACCGCACGTGCCGATGCCTCCTCCCCCCGATACACAGACACTGCCGTAGAGGCCTGCCTCTCCAATAGCAGAATCAACTCGGCATCGACGTACCAGGTGGTCGCACGTTCGACCGCCGGATCCACCGTCCGGGCGCTGTCCACGAACGGCGGCGGCACGACGGTCGCCCACGCCGGGCCGACGAGCAGCAGCGCGCCCGCTGCGGTCAGGCACCGCAAAGGTCCACGTTTCATCATCGTCCCCTGCACCGTCATGCGGCAGGCTTGAAACAGGTGTGCTGGAACTCCACGGGTGCGGTGGCCACGCCGTCGGCATCCCGCAGTACCACGCTCCAGCGCGCCTCCCCGGTCAGGTTGCCCGCACAACGCATCCGCACGGTCACTGGAACTGCCGGATCCGCAAAGGTCGTCTTGCTGGGCGTACATGCGCCGGGCCTGCTGCAGTTGGCGGTCGTGAACTCCATGGTGACCGGGAACTGCGGATGCCCCTCGAAAGGCAAGGTAATCTCCTGCGAGGTTCCGGCCGGCAGTGAAATATCGGGAATCGGGTTCAAGAGGAAAGGTGAGCAGGCTTTTCCCTCGCGGAAGAGTCGATAGCCTTTCTCAACCCCCTTCATCGAGGCGGCGCGGAATACCGGATCCTGCAACGCCGCCGCGTCCTCGGCATTGGAATGGTAGGCAATCTCCACCAGCACGGACGGCATGCTGCCGATGCGATTCTCCCCATGTCGACCCTCGTTGGCCGCATCCCGGATAGGAAAATTTTCGTAGCCGGGTTGGGCACGAATCAATTCGCGCATCCCGCACAACACACTGTTGGCCAACGGCCTGTCGGCAGGCTTGTCGCCGTGATAGAAGACCTCCACGCCACGAACTGAAGCGACATCGTGCCCATTCGTATGCAGGCTGATGAGCGCTCCGACGCCGATCTCGTTCGCATACAGCGGTCTTGCGCGAATGTCTTCGCGCACCTCGCGATCCCGGGCCGTATCCGCAGGCAGGGAGTTCCAGATATCGGCACGGTTGGGCAACAGCGCTTTCAGATGGTACCTCGATGACATCTGCTCCCATGGCCGGCCGGACTCCGGGTGCAGGTCCAACAGGCGGCTTCGCGCCCGTGTGACGGTCAATCCGCTCCTTTGCTCCAGCAGCTGTTGCAGCTCGTCACCGTAGGGTGGCGTGATGTTGTCTTCGCGGACACCGAATGCAAGCGGTCGCTGAAAGTCCCAGTCCGCTGATGGAAACACCCGGACCAGCCCATGACTGGAGGACACCAGTGCTGTGGCATTAGCCGGATCGACCCGCGCCAGGGCGGGAACCGTGAGGTCCGCGGGAAAGTAATGCTTCAAGGGCTTGCCTTCGAACAGATAGTCCACGTCGTGAATTCTCACGCCCGCCAAGCCCGCGTAGTACCGTAGCGTGGTGGCCAGTGAATGCAGGAACGCTTCGGCGTATTCCTGCTCTATTCCAGGTCGGAACCCGGGGCCGAAGTCCGCCGTCAGTCTGGCGCTGTCCGTGTCGATGCTCACACTGACGCGGACCGAGACCAGCCGGCCGCGTGACTGTTCGTACTCCGATACCTTCCTTCCGGCTTGCATCTGCAGAACCGCGATCAGCTCAGGATCTACTGGCTCCGCCGCCTGCACTGGTTGCGCGCCTTCACTTGCGGGTTGCACGACTGCTTCCCGGGCAAGCAGCGCAGGAGAAGCAGCCAAGGCAGCCGCGGCAACGAGCGCACCGCAGCGCGTAGCACTCATGTAAATGCATTTTTTGATCATGGAATCCCTCCTTGATGGTGACGTGCGCCCCACCCGAGGCGCCCGGCAAATGTGCGCCGTCCGCCAGCAAAGATGCGCGCGCGCCCTCACGCTTTCAGACGCACGCCGATTGACTTTTCAATCGCACCAGGCAACTCCATCGGCGCAGCCTAAAACCCCCCCTTTCCCATCGTCGTGCCCTATCCTTTGGCCATGCCCGATACACGCTTTCTCCATCGCCTCGCCGACCTTCCCGCCGCCGACTGGGACGCATTGCATGACGGGTCCAACCCGTTCGTCAGCCATGCCTTTCTGTCTGGCCTGGAGGAGCACGGCTGCCTGCGTGCCGAATGGGGCTGGCGGTCGCGCCATTTCACGGTGTGGGAAGACGGCCAGCTGGTCGGGGCCATCCCCGGCTATCTGAAGGACAATTCGCACGGCGAATTCGTGTTCGACCATGCCTGGGCCCATGCCTACGCCCGCCATGGGCTGGACTACTTCCCGAAATGGCTGGGCGCAGTGCCGTACTCGCCGGTGACCGGGCCGCGCCTGCTGGCACGCGACTCCGCCACCGCCCGTACGCTGGTGGAGGCCCTGCGCAGCGAGGTGCGGCGCATGGGCTGGTCGTCGGCCCACATCAATTTCCACCAGCCCGATGACGACGATGCATTCGGCGCCGAGTGGCTGCTGCGCGAGGACATCCAGTTCCAGTGGCGCAATCCGGGCGACTGGACCGACTTCAGCACGTTCCTCGCTGCGATGGACCACAAGCATCGCAAGAACATCCGCCAGGAACGCGCCAAGCTGGCGCGCACCGGCGTCACCTACCGCATCGTGCATGGCGATGAGGCCAGCGCCGCCGACCTGCAGGCCATGCACGGGTTCTACCTGCAGACCTTCAGCGAGTACGGCAATTCGCCGGCACTGACCCTGCCGTTCCTGCAGCACCTGGCCACCACGATGCCGCGGTGCCTGGTGATGTTCCTGGCGCTGCTGGATGGCGAGCCGGTGGCCGGCGCACTCTGCCTGCGCGGTGGCGATACGCTGTACGGCCGCTATTGGGGCGGTGCCACCCTGCCTGGCCTGCACTTTGAAACCTGCTACTACCAGGGGATCGAGTACTGCCTCCGCGAGGGCCTGGCGCGGTTCGAGCCCGGCGCACAGGGCGAACACAAGCTCGCGCGCGGCTTCCTGCCGCAGCCGGTGCGCAGCCGGCACTGGATCGCCCAGCCGGAGTTCGCCGGCGCGCTGGCCGGCTGGTGCGAACAGGAGCGGCAGGAGGTGCACCGCTACGCGCAGGTGCTGGCCGCGCACAGCCCCTTCAAGGCAGTGGATCAGACATGAGCGGCCGCCTGCCGTGGCGGCTGGAGGATGCGCCGGACGCCCCCTTTCCGCCGGCCGAAACCGCCCTGCGCGACCCGGATGGGCTGTTGGCGCTCGGCGGCGACCTCACCCCGGTGCGCCTGCTCAACGCGTATGCGGGCGGAATCTTTCCCTGGTTTTCCGACGGGCAGCCGCTGCTGTGGTGGTCCCCCGACCCGCGGATGGTGTTCCGCACCGACGGGGTGCACCTGTCGTCCCGCTTCAGGCGCAGCCTGCGCGGCAGCAGGTGGGTGCTGCGCGCGGACACCCGGTTCGGCGAGGTCATCGACGCCTGCGCCGCCAGCCCCCGCCCCGGGCAGGACGGGACGTGGATTACCCGCGACATGATCGAGGCCTATACGGTGGTTCACGCGCTGGGGTATGCCCATTCCGTCGAGGTGCTGGACGGCGACCGGCTGGTGGGGGGCATCTACGGCGTGGCGATCGGCCGGATGTTCTTCGGGGAAAGCATGTTCAGCGCCAGCACCGGGGGCTCGAAGGTGGCGCTGGCCGGGTTGGCGCACCTGCTGCAGGGCTGGGGCTGGCCGCTGATCGACGCCCAGGTGGAGAACGATCATCTGTTGCGGATGGGGGCCGAGCATTGGCCGCGGGAGCGGTTCCTGGAGACCGTTCGGGCGCTGGCGCGGCAGGATCAGGTACCCGGGCCGTGGACCGCACGGTGCGGGGAGCTGCCGGTGGCAGCGCTGCTGGGGCCGGGGCGGTGAGATGGCAGGCGGTTAACGCAAACTTTGCATGTGCGGGCAGTTGCGCGTAAAATGCCCGCTCTTAAGGCCAGCTCGGCCGTTTATAGAACTGCACAGGACTACATGTCGAAAGACGACTCCATCGAGTTCGAAGGCACCGTCAGCGAGACGCTGCCGAACACCACTTTCCGCGTTCGACTGGAAAATGGGCATGAAATCATCGCCCACATCTCCGGCCGCATGCGCAAGAACTACATCCGCATCCTGACGGGCGACCGCGTGAAGGTCGAGATGACCCCGTACGACCTGACCAAGGGTCGCATCACCTACCGCATGAAGTAAGCGGTCAGGCGGCTTCCTGACGGGAGACGCGTAGCGAGGCCGGCCCTGTGCTGGCCTTTTTGCGTGGGCGGCGTTCAGGGAATTTCACCGTGTCGGGAGTCACTGTGACCGGATGCACCCTGACATCAGTCAGCCTGCCTTGATGCAGATTCGCGGCGACGCCGCAGCGCGCAATGTGGTCACCGGTCCACTCCGGACCGCTACCGCTTGGCCCCCGCCATGAAGATCCTGATTCCGCTTTGCCTGTTGATGGTGTCCAGCGTTGTCGGCGCGGCTTCCGCGCAGACCGCCCCGGCACCGGCCGGCTCCGGCTCCGACTGCATCACCCTGTCCGCGGACCAGCAGCTGGTGCGCAAGGGCGTTGATCGCAGCATGCTGCTGCGCAGTGGCAGCGACCACTACATCGTGCATTTCCAGGGCTCCTGCAGCCAGGCAGGGTTCTCCAGGAAACTCGCCTTCGAGACGCCCGGCAACGAGGGCCAGCTGTGTGGCGCCCGCGCCAGCAAGCTCAAGACCGATACCGGCAGCTGCGCCGTGGCCAGCCTCGAGCCGATCAGCGCCGAATCCTTCGCCAGCCGCGCCCGGCGCTGAGGGTCTGCCCAACAAAAACGCCCCGTTCGGGGCGTTTTTGTGCAGAAGCGTCACGACCAACGGTCGTGACCTACCGGTGGAATGACCCGGAGGTCATTCCACCGTTGCCGGCAGCAGGCGCTCCGGTTCGGCCTGGGTTTCCACGAACAGCTCGTCGTCGCGCACGTCGATGCTGACCCGGCCACCGTTCACCAGCTTGCCGAACAACAACTCGTCGGCCAGCGGACGCTTCACCTTGTCCTGGATCACCCGCGCCATCGGGCGGGCACCCATGAGCGGGTCGAAGCCGTGGCGGGCCAGCCAGTCGCGCGCGGTCGGGGTAGCCGACAGGCTGACATGCTTTTCCTGCAGCAGCATTTCCAGCTCGATCAGGAACTTGTCCACCACGCGCAGGATGTGCTCGAAGCCCAGCGGCTGGAACTGCACCACCGCATCGAGGCGGTTGCGGAATTCCGGCGTGAAGCTCTTGCGGATGACTTCCATCGCGTCGGTGGCATGGTCCTGGCGGGTGAAACCGATCGACCGGCGCGAGGCCTGCGCCGCGCCCGCGTTGGTGGTCATCACCAGCACCACGTTCTTGAAGTTGGCTTCGCGCCCGTTGGTGTCGGTGAGCACGCCACGGTCCATGACCTGCAGCAGGATGTTGAAGATGTCCGGGTGGGCCTTTTCCACCTCGTCCAGCAGCAGCACGCAGTGCGGGGTCTTGACGATCTTTTCGGTGAGCAGGCCGCCCTGGTCGAAGCCGACATAGCCCGGGGGCGCACCGATCAGGCGGCTGATTGAATGCGGCTCCATGTACTCGCTCATGTCGAAGCGCACCAGCTCGATACCCAGCTGCAGCGCCAGCTGCTTGGTCACCTCGGTCTTGCCCACGCCGGTGGGGCCGGCGAACAGGAAGTTGCCGATCGGCTTTTCCGGGTTGGCCAGGCCCGAACGGGCCAGCTTGATCGCCGAGGACAGGGTCTCGATGGCCGGGTCCTGGCCGAAGATCACCATCTTCAGGTTGCGCTCCAGGTGCTGCAGCACGTCCTTGTCGGTGGCGCTGACCTGCTTGGCCGGAATGCGCGCCATCTTGGCCACGATGGTTTCGATTTCCTCGATGTCGATCAGTTCCTTGCGCTCGCCTTCCGGCAGCAGCCGCTGGCGGGCACCGGCTTCGTCGATCACGTCGATGGCCTTGTCCGGCAGCAGGCGGTCGCCGATGTGCTTGACGGACAGGTCCACGGCGGCCTGCAGCGCGTCATCGGCATAGGTCACGCCGTGGTGCGCCTCGTACTTGGGCTTCAGGCCCTGCAGGATTTCATAGGTTTCGCCCACGGTCGGCTCGACGATGTCGATCTTCTGGAAGCGACGGGCCAGCGCCCGGTCCTTCTCGAAGATGCCGCGGTATTCCTGGAAGGTGGTCGAGCCGATGCAGCGCAGCTCGCCGGAGGCCAGGGCCGGCTTGATCAGGTTGGAGGCGTCCATGGTGCCGCCCGAGGCCGAGCCGGCACCGATGATGGTGTGGATCTCATCGATGAACAGCACCGCGTTGGGCATCTTCTTCAGCGCGGTGAGCACGCCCTTCAGGCGCTTTTCGAAGTCGCCGCGATACTTGGTGCCCGCCACCAGCGCACCCAGGTCGAGCGAGTAGATGACCGCATCGGCCAGCACCTCGGGTACCGAGCCTTCCACGATGCGCTTGGCCAGGCCTTCGGCGATGGCAGTCTTGCCCACGCCGGCCTCGCCCACGTAGAGCGGGTTGTTCTTGCGCCGGCGGCACAGCACCTGGATGGTGCGCTCGATCTCGTCGCGGCGGCCGACCAGCGGGTCGATCCGGCCATTGCGCGCGGCCTCGTTGAGGTTGCTGGCGAATTCGGCCAGGGCATCGCCCTTGCCTTCACCCTCACCGCCCTCGGCGCGCCCTTCGGCGTCGGAGGACGGCGGCACTTCGCCTTCCTTGCCCAGCTTGGCGATGCCATGGGACAGGTAATTGACGATATCCAGCCGGGTCACGTCCTGCTGGTTGAGGTAATAGACCGCGTGGGAGTCCTTCTCACCGAAGATCGCCACCAGCACGTTGGCGCCGGTGACCTCCTTCTTGCCGGAGGACTGTACGTGGTACACGGCCCGCTGCAGCACGCGCTGGAAGCCCAGGGTGGGTTGGGTGTCGCGGCCGTCATCTTCGGCCAGGCGCGAGACGGAGGCCTCGATGGCCTGCTCCAGCTCCTGGCGCAGGCGGTCGGCGTCGGCCCCGCAGGCCTTGAGCACGGCCTGGGCGGACGGGTTGTCGAGCAGTGCCAGCAGCAGGTGTTCCACCGTCATGAACTCATGGCGGGCCTCACGGGCGCGCTTGTAGCACTGACCGATGGTGTGTTCGAGGTCTTTACTGAACATGTTCTACTCCGGCGGCAGTTGTGAACAATATGCGGCCTACCTGCTTACTTTCCATCACCCTAGCGGATCGGTGCGTTCAGATGGCGTTATCACTTGCGCGATCATGCCCCAGGCACGTGCAGCATTGGCTGCCTGCCCGTGATGGCGACGTCATCGACCCTTTGCAAGCGCCCTGCCCACTGGCGGCCCCCGGCGCTGTTTCTGACAGGGACGGGCAACCGGGCCGGAAACGGCCATCGGGTCACAGAATGTGCGGGCCGGCCAACGGCCGGCGCTACCGGCGTGCTGCTGACCCCGGCACGGGGGTATTACCCGGCCTTTTCCATCGTGCACAGCAGCGGGTGCTGGTTCATGCGCGAGAATTCATTGACCTGGGCAACCTTGGATTCGGCGACTTCGCGGGTGAACACACCGCAGACGCCACGGCCGCGGGTGTGCACGTTGAGCATCACCTGGGTGGCCTTTTCAAGGTCCATGGAGAAGAAGTGCTGCAACACCGTCACCACGAAATCCATCGGGGTGTAGTCGTCGTTCAACAGCATTACCTGGTAGAACGGCGGCGGCGCGACCTCCGGACGGGCTGGTTCCAGCGCTACGCCGTGGTCGTGGTGGGGTTCTTGGGAGGGCTCGCGGGGCATCGGACCATTATAAACGCCGGACCGCCCGGATTGGACGTTGCTCCCCGCCCCCGTCACAATCCCCGCATGCAACGAGACATTCACAGGGTTTTCATGAAAAGGATCGCCACCGCGCTGCTGCTGGCCGCCGCCGTGCCGGGTGCCCAGGCCGCAACGCCCGACAAGGCCGTCGGCCCGGTGCTGGATGCGCTGAAGTACCCCTACGAGATCGATGAGGACGGGGACTACAAGATGATCTTCGACGTGGAAGGCGACCGCACCCAGCTGGTGTTCGTGCGCTCGGCGGTGGAAGACTACGGCCATCACCGGATCCGCGAAGTCTGGTCGCCCGGCTACCGTGCACCCTCCAGCGCGTTCCCGGCCGAGGTGGCCAACCGCCTGCTGGAAGACGCCCAGGACGCCAAACTGGGCGGCTGGGTCAAGCAGGACCGCCTGGCGATGTTCGTGGTGAAGGTGGACGCCAACGCCAGCGCCGCGGCACTGGGCGACGCCATCGAGGCGGCGGTGCACACCGCCGATGCGATGGAAGCCGAACTGACCGGAACGGACGAGTACTGACGTGGATCGACCGCAGGACCTGCGCTGGGCGCCCCATGTGACCGTGGCCACCGTGGTGGTCAGGGACGGGCGCCTGTTGCTGGTGGAAGAAGCCATCGACGGCCGCGCCGTACTCAACCAGCCGGCCGGCCACCTGGAGCCGGGTGAAAGCCTGGCCGAGGCCGCGGTGCGCGAAACCCTCGAAGAATCGGGCTGGACGGTCCGCCTGACCGCCTTCATTGGCACCTATCAGTGGACCGCCCCCGACGGCACCCCGTTCCTGCGCTTCGCCTATGCGGCCGAGCCGGTGTCGCATGACCCGGACCGGCCGTTGGACACCGGCATCCTGCGCGCGCTGTGGCTGGACCCGGCCGAGCTGCGCGCCGCGCCTTCACGCCTGCGCAGCCCCCTGGTGTGGGAGGTGGTTGCCGATTTCCTGGCCGGTCAACGCCACCCGCTTTCGCTGGTCAAGGAGGTCGCATGAGCACTCCCCGCATCATGGTCGGCGTGTCCGGCGGCGTGGATTCGTCGGTCGCGGCGTGGCGCCTGGTCCAGCAGGGTGAGCCGGTCGCCGGTCTGTTCATGCAGAACTGGGCCGATGACGGCAGCGGCGACTGCCGCGCCGAGGACGACCGCCGCGACGCGGTCGCCGTCTGTGGCCTGCTGGACATCCCGTTCCATTTCCGCGACTTCTCCAGTGAGTACTGGCAAGGCGTGTTCGAGCACTTCCTGGCCGAGTATGCCGCCGGCCGCACGCCGAACCCGGACGTGCTGTGCAACCGCGAGGTGAAGTTCAAGCACTTCCTGGACGCGGCCCGTGAACTGGGTGCCGAGCGCATCGCCACCGGCCATTACGCCCGCGTGGCGCAGCTGGGCGGGCGCTGGGCGCTGCTGCGCGGTGCCGACCGCAGCAAGGACCAGAGCTATTTCCTGCACCAGCTGGGCCAGGCCCAGCTGGCCGCCACCCTCTTCCCGATCGGCGACCTGCAGAAGAACGACCTGCGCCGGATCGCCCGCGATGCACGCCTGCCGACCCATGCCAAGAAGGATTCCACCGGCATCTGCTTCATCGGCGAGCGCGATTTCCGCGAGTTCCTGGGCCGCTACCTGCCCGCGCGCACCGGTGAGATCCAGGACCCGGACGGCAACCGGATCGCCGAGCACACCGGGGTGTTCTATTTCACCCTGGGCCAGCGCGAAGGGCTGAACATCGGCGGCGTGCGGGGCCGCCCGGCGGCGCCGTGGTACGTGGTGGGCAAGGACGTGGCGAGCAACGTGCTGTACGTCGACCAGGACCGGGAAAGCCCGTGGCTGCAGTCGACCCGGCTGCACTCGGAAACCGCGCACTGGATCGCCGGGGCCCCGCCTGCCCGCGAATTCGACTGCACCGCCCAGACCCGCTACCGCCAGCCGGATGAACCGTGCACGGTGCGGGTGCGCGACGACGGCAGCGTGGACGTGCGCTTCGCGCGGCCGCAGCGTGCCGTCACCCCCGGCCAATCCCTGGTGCTGTATGACGACGAGGTCTGCTTGGGGGGCGCGGTCATCGCCGCCACCGACGCCCCGCTGGAACAGCGCCTGCGCACCGCCCCTTCCCCCTTCGAGGTATCTGCTGCATGAGTTTTTCGATCGACGACCGCGTCCTTGCCCTGGCCGGCATTGCCCAGGCACTGCAGCAGGTGCGCCGCATCGCCGAAACCGGCCATTCCGAGGCCAGCGTGGTCCGTACCGCGATCGACAGCGTGTTCCGGATCGACGCCGACAGCCCGCAGGCCGTATACGGCAGCGCGGCCAATGTGGCGCCGGGCCTGCGCCTGCTGCATAACTATTTCCGCAGCCAGGGCCAGGACGAGATCCTGCCGCGGCTGGCCCTTGCCGTGCTGCAGCTGGAGCGTCGCTTCGTGCGCGAGCACGCGGTGGTGGACCAGGTCAGCGAGGGCATCGCCCGCGCCCGGCGCCAGGCGCTGGCGCTGAACGACAGCGCCCATCCGGACGTGCTGGGCAGCCTGGGCGGGCTGTACGCCGACACCATCAGCCATCTCAAGCCGCGGGTGATGGTGCAGGGCAACCCGCATTACCTGGGCCAGGCCGGGGTGGTCGCCGAGATCCGCGCGCTGCTGCTGGCGGCCGTGCGCTCGGCGGTGCTGTGGCGCCAGACCGGCGGCCAGTATTGGGATTTCCTGCTGTCGCGCAAGGCGATGATCGAGGCGGTGGACCGTCAGCTGCGCTGACGGTGGGGCGTGACGACCAACGGTCGTCACCTACCGGAAAGGCGTGACGACCAACGGTCGTCACCTACCGGGGAGGCGTGACGACCAACGGTCGTCACCTACCGGGGAGGCGTGACGACCAACGGTCGTCACCTGCCGGAGGCGTTGCGACCGGCGGTCGTTGCCTGCCGGCGCACAAAAACGTGCGCCGCGCCTAAAGCAATCGGGGGTACGGCCGATACATTCTCCGTGCACCTCCCCGAGAACGTTTATGTACTCACGCCTTTTCACTAGTCTGGCCGCTCCCCTGGTCCTGACCCTGCTGCTTCCTTTCGCCATCGGCTTCGCGTGGCCGGCCGCCCTGACCTGGGCACTGCTGACCACGATGACACTGAGCTGGCTGGGCTTTGCCTGGTGGACCGCCCGCGCCCAGACCCAGCGTTCGCCCGAACATGCGCGCCTGATGCGCGAACAGGACCAACTGCTGACCGAGCTGCGTACGTTCGTCGGCAACGAAATCGATGGCTCGCGTGGCGAGATCGAACGCGCCCGTGACCTGATCCGCCAGGCCGTCGCCGGCCTGGGTGGCAGCTTCGATGCGATGAACCGCAAGTCGCGCCAGCAGAGCCAGGCGCTGGCCCGCATCGTCGACCGCGCCGGTGAAGACGGTGGCGCCGGCGTCGACGTGGCCCGCTTTGCCCAGCACGCCAGCAACCGCATGGAACAGCTGGTGGAAGCGCTGGAACAGGTGAGCGGCCAGAGCAGCACCACCGTGCAGCACATCGACCAGATGGCGCAGCACCTGGACGGCATCTTCTCGCTGCTGGAAGACGTCAAGTCGATCGCCGACCAGACCAACCTGCTGGCGCTGAACGCGGCCATTGAAGCGGCGCGTGCCGGTGAGGCCGGTCGCGGCTTCGCGGTGGTGGCCGACGAAGTGCGCAATCTGTCCGAGCGCTCCACCACCTTCAACGAGCAGATCCGCAAGCTGGCCCACAGCTCGAAGGACGCCATTGCCAAGGTCCGCGAAACCGTGTCCAACATGGCCTCGCGCGACATGGACCGCTCCCGCGAAGCGCGCCACGAGGCGGCGGCGATGCTGGACAACGTGGCCCAGATCAACGCGTCGCTGGGCGACGGCATGCGCGAGATTTCCGAGTGCGGCCGGGCCATCGACAGCAGCGTGGCCGAAGCCGTGCGCGCCCTGCAGTTCGAGGACATCGCCACCCAGGCCCTGGGCGGCGTGCACACCCACCTGGACCGCCTGACCTCGATCAACCGCGAAGCGGTTGGCCTGCAGGAGCTGCTGCACCGGAACGGCGGCGTGTTCGACGCCGAAGTGGCCACCGCCCTGCAGCGCACCGGCAACCGCCTGCGCGACATGCGCAGCGAGTGGGAGCGCCCGCCGCACAAGCCGGTGAGCCAGCAGAGCATGGCCGCTGGCGCGGTGGAATTGTTCTGATCCCTGTTCCGCGCCGGTGACGGCACCCACGATGGCCCCGGCATGTCCGGGGCTTTCGTGCGTGTGGCACCCGGCCCACCTGTTGAAGATCGCCGCATGTTGTTGAACCCCACATCCAACCAGTCGATTCCCGCCGGTCACGGTGCGTCGCCCGACGCGGCGGCCGACCTCGTCCACCCTGCCCCGGTACCCGTGGCGCCGAGCAGTGGTCGTGCGCTGTTGGCGGTTCTGGAACAGCAGGCGCAGCAGGAACTGGCGGCACTGGCAGCGGCCGCACCGTCGCCCACGCCGCTGGAACCGGGCTTGGCCGGATTGGCATGGGACCTGGGATTGAGCGGCGACAGGGTAGCGTGATACGGATGCCGATGGGCCCGTAACCACGGGTAGCCCCGGCCGTTGGCCGGACACCGCGGCGCAGCGCGGCCCGGCTGTCCGAAGGCGGTCACGCAGCGTCGCGGCCAACACCCCGGCATTTACCCGTACCGAAGCCGCCCGAAAGGCATTCAACCAACCAAAGGCCCGTCATCGGTCACGCACACGACGTCATCGGGATCGTAAACGGACACCGGTAGCGCCGGCCGTTGGCCGGCCACGCCCAGTCAAGGCGCAACCGGAATCCGCAACGCGTCGCCGGGCACAGCGGCCACCTGCACCGCCTGCGCGCCGCCGTTCTTCAGCCACTGCGCCAGATCGCGCGGGGTCAACGGCCGGGAATACAGATAGCCCTGGATCTCGTCGCAGCCCTGGCGACGCAGCATGGCTTCTTCCTGCTCGGTTTCCACGCCCTCGGCCACGACCTTCATGCCCAGGGCGTGACCCAGGTGCACGATCGCCTGGGTCACCTCGGCGGTGCCGGTGTCATGCAGCATGCCCTGCACGAAGCTGCGGTCGATCTTCAGTCGGCCCACCGGGAACCGGTTTAGATAGTGCAGGTTGGAGAAGCCGGTGCCGAAATCGTCAACCGCCAACGGCACGCCGTGCCGTTCCAGCACATCGAAACAGTGCCGCAGGACATCGGTGTCGCGGATCAGCGCCGATTCGGTCAGCTCCAACTCCAGCCGCTGCGGCGGCCAGCCGTGTGCGTGGCAGGTTTCGATCACCCGCTCGGCAAACCCACGGTCGCGCAGCTGCACCGCCGACACGTTCACCGCGATCCGGTCGAAGACCAGCCCAGCCCGGTCCCAGGCGGCGGCCTGGCGGCAGGCTTCGGCCAGCACCCAGTCGCCGATGCGGACGATCTCACCGCACTTTTCGGCAATCGGAATGAATTCGGCAGGGCTGCAGTAGCCGATACCCGGGCGATGCCAGCGCAGCAGCGCCTCGATGGCGGGCGGCTGGTCGTGCGCGGCGTGCAGCAGGGGCTGGTACGCCAGGCTGAACTCTTCGCGCTCGATCGCCCCCAGCAGCGCGTGCTCGATCTCGAGCCGGCGCTGGATGCGCAGCAGGGCGTCCTGGCTGTAGTACTGGTAGGTGTTGCGGCCCGCTTCCTTGGCCGCATGCATCGCCGCGTCGGCGGCGCGCAGCAGTGTCTCGAAATCGCCGTGTTCGTCGTCGAGCATGGCAATGCCGACGCTGGCCCCCACCTTCAAGGTGGTGTCGCCGCGCTGCAGCGGCTCGGCCAGTGAGGCGATCAGCTTGCGGGCCACGTGCCCCGCGTCTTCCGGGTCGGCCAGGTCACGCAGCACCACGATGAACTCGTCGCCGTTGAAACGCCCGAACAGATCCGCATTGCGCAGGCTCTGGTGCAGCCGCGAGGCCGCTGCCTTGAGCAGCGCATCGCCGGTGGCGTGGCCGAAGGTGTCGTTGATGGTCTTGAAGCCGTCCAGGTCGATGAACAGCATCGCCAGGGCCGCGCCACGATCGCGGGCTTCTTCGATGGCATCGGCGGTCTGCTCGCGCAGCAGCATGCGGTTGGGCAGGCCGGTGAGCAGGTCGTAGTGGGCCAGCAGCTCGATGCGCTCGTTGGCTTCGCGCTCGCGGGTGATGTCACGGAACAGCACCACATAGCGGGTCGGCAGGCCGTCGCGGTGGTCCAGCTCGATCAGCACCTGCACCCAGATGCGAAGGCCGGACTGGCGGTAGAAGCACAGGTCCAGCTGCTCGGGCAGGCCGCCGGCGGCGATGCGGGCCAGCGCGGCCTCGAACGCCTCGCGGGAGTCCTGGGTATACAGCGCCAGCGCCTGGTCCAGGGTGATCGGCTCCTTGCGCAGGCCGTGGATGCGGTAGCACTCCTCGGTCCATTGCATGTGCCGGGTGGCCACGTCGATTTCGCACCCACCGATCCGGCCCAGCGCGGATACCCGGTTGAGCAGTTCGGTGCGCCAGCGGATCAACGCGTCGGTCTGGTGTTGCTCGGTGATGTTCTGGACCTGCCCCAGCAGGCGCTGGATGCGCCCGTCCGGGCCCAGCAGCGGCTGCATCCACACGCGCAGGTGCAGCACGCCGTCGGCCGCGCGCGGCAGCTCCAGGGCCAGCATGCTGGGCCTGTGATCGCGCAGCATGCGTCGCCACGCCTGGCGCAGCAGCGTGCGCGAACGGGGCGCCAGCAGGCGCAGCCATTGGCGGCGCCCGCCCAGCGGGGCGTTGCCGACCCCGAGCAGGGTGCGGAATTCCGGCGACCACCAGAACTGGCGGCTGTCCGGGTCCCACGACCAGCTGCCCATGCTGGCAATGCGCTGCGCTTCGCGCAGGTGCACCTGCTGTTCCAGCAGCAGGGTTTCCAGCTGCTTCTGCGCCTGGATGTCGGTGTGGGTGCCGACCATGCGCAGCGGCTGCCCATCCACGGTGCGGGACACCACCCTGCCCCGGTCCAGCACCCAACGCCAGTCGCCATCGGGGTGACGGACCCGGTACTGGGCGGCATACACCTCACCCTCGCCGCGCAGGTGCGCGTCCAGGGCGGCGCGCACGGCGGCCTGGTCGTCGGGGTGGACAGGTGCCAGCAGGGCACGGCCGGCGTCGGCCGCGGCATGTTCTTCGGCGCCGCCCGGCACGTCGTCCCAGCGCCTGGAGCGGACGACCGCGTCGCTGGGCAGGTCCCAGTCCCACAGGCCGTGCCCGGCATGGTCCAGCGCCATCTCCCAGCGACTGCCGGCATAGGCCGCCACCGGTTCGGGCACGCTCAGGGTGAACGCCAGCAGGTTGCCGTCGGCATCGTGCACCGCGCGCATCCAGCCGTCGAAGCGGCCGCGCGGGCCGCCCGGCAACTGGCAGGGCACCAGTCCGCCATCGGCGGCCAGCAGGCGCAGGTCTTCCAGCAGCTCGCCATAGGCCGCCACGGTTGCCGGCAGCCCATGCTCACGCGCGGCCGGGTTGGCGGCCAGCGGACTCCCGCTCCGGTCCAGGATGACCAGCGCCGACGCCAGGGGGTGCTGCAGCAGACTCGCGATGATGCCTTGGTCCACGCGGTAGGACTCCAATTACGCACCCGACAGCCGGGAACGTAACCGTTAGCGGCGGATGCGGCGGATAGTTGAGTGCCGCGTGCGTCAACGGTGCCACAGCCACTACTATGGAGCGCCCCTCCGACCTGGACCCGCCGCGCCCCATGCCTGTCGTTCCGCCCGGCCCGCCCACCCTGCCCCGCCGCGACCATCCGATCGCGCGGGCCCTGCGTCGCGACCGCTGGCGGGTGGTGATCGGCTACCTGGCGCTGGCCCTGGTCTGGATCCTGTGCAGCGATGCCGCCGTGCAGATGCTGACCGCCGACCTGGCCACCGCCGCGCGCTGGCAGACCGCCAAGGGGGCGTTGTTCGTCCTGCTCAGCGGCGCGATGATCTATCTGCTGTTGCGCCCGCTGGCCCAGCATGTGCTGAAGACCCACGTGCAGCTGGAACATTCCGAGCAGCGCCACCGGCAGCTGTTCGAGGGCAACCCCGGGCCGATCCTGGTCTATGACCTGGGCACCCTGGAGATCCTGGACGTCAATCCGGCCGCCTGCACCCTGTTTGGCTGGACCCGCGACGAATTCACCGCGCTTCCCATGACCGCGCTGTGGCCACCGGGCGACGAAGCGGCGCTGGCCGCCAAGCTCGACCAGATCCGGGCCCAGCCGGACCAGCTGTGCGTGCTCACCGCCGACCTGCTGCTGAAGGACGGCACCCCGCGTCGGATCGAGATGCGCAGCAACTACCTGGACTACGCCGGCCGGCCGGCGCGGCTGCTGATCGCCATCGACCGGACCCGCGAAGATGAGGCCCTGCGCCGTCGCGACCAGGCCCTGGCCCGGGTCGAGGAGGCGCACGAAATGGCCCGGATCGGCGCCTGGGAAGTCGACCCGGCCACCGGCCTGGGCCACTACTCCAACCAGGTCTACCACCTGCTCGGGCGGCGCCCGCCCGATGCGCGACGCTGGCACCGCTTCGAGGAGCTGCTGGTGCCGGCCGACCCGGCCACGGCCGCGCTCAGCGAGCAGCTGCTGCAGGACATGCGCGGCGAACAGGTGCAGATCGACGTGCTGCTGCCGTTGCTGGCCATGGACGGGCGCGCGCTGATGGTGCACCTGCGCGCCGAGAGCGGCAGCGACGACGCCGGTCGCCCGCGGGTGCTGGGCACGTTGCAGGACGTGACCGAACGCGAGCAGTCGCGACGCCTGCTGCGCGAGCGCGAGGAACAGTTCCGCGAGCTGGTGCGGGTGCTGCCCGACGGCGTGGTGATCCTGTCCGACGAACACGTGCTGTATGCCAACGCCTGCGCGGTTGCGCAGTTCGGCTACGGCCAGCACACGCTGCTGGGCGAGCCGCTGTCGGCGCTGGTGGTGGCGGGCGACCTGGCGCGGGTGCGCGCGCAGCTGTTTGCGACCATCCCGCTGCCCAGCAGTGGCAGCGAGGTGATCGGCATGCGCCGGCTGGATGGTGAGTGCTTCCAGGCCGGCCTGGCGATGGGCGAGGTGCGCTACGGCGGGCGCACCTGCAAGCTGCTGATCGTGCGCGACCTGAGCGAGCCCGAACGCATCCGCGAGGCGCTGGAAACCAGCAACCGCGAGCTGCAGGCGATGGCCGGACGGCTGTTCTCGCTGCAGGAGGACGAGCGCCGGGCGATTTCGCGCGACCTGCACGACGACATCGGCCAGGCCATCACCGCCATGAAGCTGTCGGCGTACGCGGCGCAGGATGAAGCGGACGCGCAGCGGCGCGGCGAGGACCTGGACCAGATCATCCAGCTGGCCGACGCCACGGTGGGCAAGCTGCGCGACATTTCCACCCTGCTGCGGCCGCCACAGCTGGACGCGCTGGGCCTGGAAGCAGCGCTGCGCTGGCAGGCGGGGGTGCTGTTCCGCTCTTCGCCGATCGAGCTGGTGGCCGATATCCCGGCGCTGCCGCGGCGGCCTGCGGGCGACATCGAACAGGCCTGTTTCCGCATCGCGCAGGAAAGCCTGACCAACGTGCTGCGGCATGCGCGCGCCAGCCAGGTGCACTTGAAGCTGCACGATGTGCACGACCACGGCCTGCACCTGCAGGTCCGCGACGACGGCGAGGGCTTCGACCCGGACGGCCCGCGCGGACTGGGCTTGATCGTGATGCGCGAACGCGCGCAGAGCGCCGGCGGCACCCTGAAGATCGAGTCGGCGCATGGCGCCGGCACCCTGGTCGACCTGTTCCTGCCCTATCGCAGCGACAGCGCGGCCACCCCCGATACCGTGGAACATTGAGTAATGTGGAATCCTTCCCTGCCCCTGGTGAGCATCGAGGACGCGCCGCCGCGCCTGGGCGCCGGCAACCCCGAACTGCAGGCGATGGTGGCCGAGGCGGCCTCCGGCGGGACACCGCTGATGCTGATGCACGTGGACATCGACCATTTCGCCTCGGTCAACGAAAACATGAGCGCCGAGGTCGGCGACCAGGCCCTGGTGCTGGTGGCGCAGCGCCTGCAGCACCATCTGCGCGGGCGCGGCAAGCTGTGGCGGCACGGCAGCGATGAATTCCTGATCGCGGTACCGCGCGCGGCGGACATGCCGCTGCCCGACGACCTGGCCGAGGAGATCCGGCAGCAGCTGGAACTGCCGCTGTCGGTGCTCCCGTACACGCTGTTCATGACCGGCAAGCTGGGCGTGAGCCTGTGCCCGGAACATGCCACGGAAACCTCGCGGCTGCTCGACCACGCCGAGGATGCGCTGTACCAGGCGGCACGCGAAGGCGGCAATGCGGTCCGCATCCACGCGGTCAACACGCCGTCCAGCGCGCACAGCGAGAGCATCATCGCGCGGCAGATCGTGGACGCGATCCCCAACGGCGAACTGAAGCTGCGCTACCAGCCGCTGGTAAGCGCGCGCGACGGCCATGTGGTGGGCATGGAGGCGCTGCTGCGCTGGCAGTCGCCGACACTGGGCATGCTGGTGCCGGAACGCTTCATGCGGACGGCGGAGCGGTTGGGGATCATCGTGCAGATCGGCACGTGGGTATTGGAGGGCGCGCTCAAGCAGGCGCGGCTGTGGCGTGACCAGGGCTTCGATGACTTCACCATCGCGGTGAACGTGTCCACGCTGCAGCTGCTGCGCCCGAACTTCTTCGCCGAGGTGATGGCGTTGATGCAGACCGCGGGGGTACCGGCGCACATGCTGACGCTGGAGATCAACGAAAGCGCGCTGACCAACAACGTGAACTTCGTGCACGAGACGCTGGTGAACCTGCGCAATGAAGGCATCAGCCTGAGCCTGGACAATTTCGGTACGGGCGATTCGAGCCTGAGCGCGCTGGTGCGCTATCCGGTGGACAAGCTGAAGATCGACCGCAGCTTCATCAAGAGTGCGCCGGCGGGCAATCGCGAGGCGGCGATCGCACGCGCGATCATCGCCATGGGGCACCAGCTGGGCATGACGGTGATCGCCAACGGGGTCGAGTCGCAGGCGCAGCTGGGCTTCCTGCGTCGCAACGACTGCGATGTGTTCCAGGGCTATCTGTTCGGCGAGCCGATGTCGGCCGATGCAGCGGGGATGACGCTGCGTCGCCGTTACCTGCGCCCGGAGGCGTTCGCCGAGACGCGGCCGGACCGGACCCTGCTGCTGCTGGACGACGAGGAGAACGTGCTGCGTTCGCTGGTGCGCCTGTTCCGCCGCGATGGTTACCGGATCCTGGCGGCGGGCAACGTGCGCGATGCGTTCGACCTGCTGGCGATCAACGATGTGCAGGTGATCCTGTCGGACCAGCGCATGAGCGACATGAGCGGCACCGAGTTCCTGGGCCGGGTGAAGATGCTGTACCCGGACACGATCCGGCTGGTCCTCTCAGGCTATACCGACCTCAACACGGTGACCGACGCGATCAACCGCGGCGCGATCTACCGCTTCCTGACCAAGCCGTGGAACGACGACGAACTGCGCAAGCACATCCACCAGGCGTTCCGCACGCATGAAGAGCAACGCCGCGCCAATACCGCCCAACCTGTTGCGATACCGGCGCCGGAAGGCGAATGAAACGGGTTCCGGCCACCGGCCGGGGCCACCGGTTCCGTCAACGCGGTTGTTTGATCGGCAGGACCAGGCGGAACGTAGAGCCTACGCCCGGGGTGCTGTCCAGGTCGATGCGGCCGTGGTGCTTGTTGATGATGCTGTAGGAAATCGACAGGCCCAGGCCGGTGCCGCTGCCGACCGGCTTGGTGGTGAAGAACGGGTCGAAGATGCGCTGGCGCAGTTCCGGCGAGATGCCGCCGCCGGTGTCTTCGAATTCCACCCACACGTTCTCGCCGTCCACGCCGGTACGCACGGTGATCGTGCCGCGCTCGGCGATGGCATGGCCCGCATTGAGCAGCAGGTTCATGTACACCTGGTTGAGCTCCGAAGGCAGGCACTCCACCAGCGGCAGCTGGCCAAACTCGCGCTTCAGCTCGGCCTTGTACTTCAGCTCGTTCCAGATGATGTTGATGGTCGATTCCAGCCCCGCATGCAGGTCGACCAGCTTCCACGACTCGTCGCGGCCGGAGTAGGAGAAATCCTTCAGGTCGCGCACGATGCGCGTTACCCGCTCGATGCCCTCGCGCGATTCGGCCATCAGCTGCGGCAGGTCGCGGCTGATGAAATCGATGTCGAACCGCGTGCGGATATCATCGATTTCCGGAATCAACGCCTTCGGGTCCGGGGCGCGCAGGGCACGCTCGTACGCTTCGATCACCGTGAACAGACTGCGCAGGTACTCCTGCAGGCTGCCCAGGTTCGAATGCACGTAGCCGATGGGGTTGTTGATCTCGTGCGCCACGCCTGCGGCCAGCTGGCCGATCGAGGCCATCTTCTCGGACTGCAGCAGCTTCTCCTGGGTACCGTTGAGGCGCAGGTATGCCTGGCGCAGCTCCGCGTGGCGCTGCTGCAGTTCGCGTTCGTAGTCTTCCTGGCCCTCGATGCGGCGGAACAGCGCCAGGTAATGACGGCGACCGGCGTCTTCCTGATCGTAGAGGTGCACGATCACCATTCGCTCACCGACCGGCAGGCTGCCGTTCCAGTGGCCATGCTGGCGCGCGTGTTCCAGCGCATCGGGCGGCAACAGCTGGCGCAGCCACTGCGCCGGGTCCAGCGCGGGCGCTGCTTGTGCGGTGGCGTCGGTCTCGGTCTGGCCTAGCATCGCCCGCACCGCTGCATTGGCCACGGCTATCGATCCGTCTTCACGGAACAGCAGCACGCCTTCGTTGATGCGCTCGAACAGCGCCAGCAGGACCGGCTGCGGGGGCAGCGGCGCGGTGACAAACGTAGATGACAAGGTCACGGTCACGTCGGGGGCAGTTGGAACAGGTGCCCACTATATCCGGCTTGGACGGATTGCGATTGCCGGGCAGAGCCCGGGACTACGCTACGGCGAGGGGGCGGCGGACGTGCAGCGTGTTGGACTGGCCCTTGGCGTCGTAGGCCGCGGACGATTCGCTGCGGCCCAGCTGGCGCAGCGCCCAGTCGACCTCACGACGGCGGCGCGCCAGCAGCACACCGTTGGCGCGGTTGCGCTCGGCAAGTTCCTGCAGTCGTTGGTTCTGCCCCACCGGCAGCACCTGCTCCAGCGCACGAAGCGCCTCGAGCTTCGCGCTGGTGGCGCGGATCAGCGACTGCACGTCATGCTCCACCAATGCCTGGCGTTCGACGTCCAGGGCATCGCTCAGGCGCTGCAGCGGCTCGCTCATGGCCAGCTTCATCCCTGCAGCTGCTGGTCCAGTTCAAGCATGCGCGAGGCGATCGCGTCCGGATTGATCTTGTAGGTGCCGTTCTGCAGCGACTCGCGCACGGCCTGCACACGGCCGGCGTCGATGGCCGGGGCCGCGCTCAGCTCGCGCTGCATGGCCTGCAGGCTGGTCGCTTCGCCGGTCAGCCGCAGGCTGTCGGCGGCTTCCACCGGCCGGGTCGGGGCATCGGTGCTGACGCTGGGCTTGTTTCCCGGCGCAATGCTGCGCAGATGGGCGGTCGCCTGCAGGGTGCCGTCGATTTTCTGGCTCATGGAGTAGTCCTGGGAGTTACGGTTCACAAGGGATAACGGCACTCGGGCCGCCATCTTTAGGAAAATTTCCGGGTCGGAGTGGTCAGCGCGTCACAAAAACGTCGCCGGAAGCCGCCACCGTACCCTGTACCACCTTGCGTGACGACAGATTCTCGACCGACACGCGTTCATTTTCACCGGCATCGGCCAGCGCCTTGCCGGCCACCCGGACTTCCACCCCGCCAAAGCGGGACACCAACGCCACGCTGTCGCCACGGCGAATGAGACGCTGCGCGACCAGGTCATTGGCCGACAGCAGGCTGCCGGCACTCAAGGTGCGCCGGGCCACCCGCCCCACCGCCGCAGCCGGGTCGGCCAGGGCCGCGCCGGCGATCCGGGCCACGTCACGCTGCGCGGTTGTGATATCGGCCGCGCCCAGGGTTTCTCCAGCGGCGATGCCTCGATTGAGGATCAGCACGGTCTGGTTGCGCCGTACCTTGACCGGCACGAACAGGCGCCAGCCCCCCGCGTCCGGGCAGCTCACCTCGACCGTACTGGTGCCGGTCGGCTGGGCGCGCAGGCCCTGGCCACAGGCCGGCAGCCGCAGCGCCGAATCCAGGGTGGTGTCGCCTTCGCTGCCTGCCGGCAGCGTGGACAGCGCCGCAGCGCGGATGCTTTCCACCGGCTGCCAGGCCCCGGCCGCATGGGTCGGAGGCGGCGCCAGCCCGACCAGGGCGGTCAGCAGGATGGCGATATAGATACGCATGGCGGCTCCACGGACAGGCACATGCGCAGCGTCCTGCAAGCGGCGTGCCGTTGCCGCGCTGCGGATCGCCCTCAAGGGACGGCCAGGCGCGCCGATACCGTGTCCATGTCACATGACCTGCTCAACCGCATCGATCAGCGCACCCGCCTGGCGGGCCACAACCGGCTCGCCCTGCTGTTGTTCCGCCTGGGCGGACGTCAGCTTTTTGGCGTGAATGTGTTCAAGGTGCAGGAAGTCCTGCGCCGCCCGGACCTGTTCCAGGTACCAGGCCTGCCCGGCCAGTTCGCCGGCGTGGCCGACGTGCGGGGCCGCTCGGTGCCGGTGCTGGACCTGGGGCTGGCCATCGGCCACCCCGAACGCGAGCCGGACGCCGACAAAGCCCCGGGCTACCTGGTGGTGACCGAATTCAACCGCTCGATCCAGGGCTTCCTGGTGAGCGGGGTTGAACGCATCGTCAATATCGCGGTGGAAGACATCCATCCGCCGCCGGAACTGGGCGCCGAATCGAGCTACCTGACCGCGGTCACCCGCTTCCAGGGCGAGCTGATCCAGGTGATCGACGTGGAAAGCGTACTGGCCGACATCGCCCAGGTGCGTGGCGAGGCAGTGCTTGACCCGTCGATGTCGCTGCCCGCCGGCGCCCCGCAGCTGCAGGTGCTGGTGGTGGACGACTCGCGCGTGGCCCGCCAGCAGATCCGCAGCGTGCTGGACCAGCTGGGGGTGGGCGCCACCCTGCTCTCGGACGGCAAGCAGGCGCTGGACCACCTGATCCAGATCCACGCCTCCGGTGAGAATCCCGCCGAACGCTATGCCATGGTGATCTCGGACATCGAGATGCCGGCCATGGACGGCTATACCCTGACGACGGAAATCCGTCGCCACCCGGGCCTGGCGGGCCTGTACGTGCTGCTGCACACCTCCCTGTCGGGCGTGTTCAACAACGCCATGGTCGAACGGGTCGGCGCCAACGCCTTTGTGGCCAAGTATTCCCCCCACGAGCTGGCCGATTTCGTCCTCGACCGCCTGCGCAGGGTCGCCGAGGCGGCGTAACGCGGACGGATCAGGCCCCCGCCACCCCGATGGGCCCACAATGAAACGAACCTCGGCCCCCGTCCCCACGTAACAATTCGTGGGGTCCACGCCCTGCGTGGACATCGCGCGCAGCGCGACCCGAGGCGCCGGCGCCTGTCACACAATGGCGCCCCAGCCCTGCATCCGGGCGTACCCCAACCGAAGCCGCCCCCCGTTCTGGCACGCCCCTTGCAGCCTCCCCCACATCGACCCGTGGGAGAGCGCCATGCCCAACCTGATTTCCGACTACCTGGGTGTCCATGCCCAGGCCATGCCGTTGCGCGAGCAGCGCATGAAGCTGATCGCCAGCAACCTGAGCAATGCCGACACCCCCGGCTACAAGGCCCAGGACCTGGACTTCGACGCCGCGCTGCGCAATGCCCAGGGCCTGGACAGCACCGGGCTGATGAAGACCACCAGTGAGCAGCACTACGCCATCGGCGGTGGCCTCAACCCGTTCCAGATCACCAAGGAAGGCGTGCAGCCGAGCATCGACGGCAATACCGTCGATCCGGATGCCGAGCGCGCCGCCTACGGCCGCGCCGCGCTGGAGTACCGCGCCTCGCTGAGCTTCGTCGAATCCAAGGTGCGCTCCATGCTCACCGCGATCACGGGGCAATAAGCCATGAGCAACCTGCCCATTTTCGATATCGCCGGCTCCGCGCTGCAGGCGCAGTCGGTGCGCATGAGCACGCTGGCCTCCAACCTCTCCAACGCCGACACGATTACCGGCTCGGCCGACACCGTGTACAAGCCGCTGGAGCCGATCTTCCAGGCCGTCACCAGCCGCACCGACCCGAACATCACCACGGTGCAGGTCAAGGAGATCAGCCAGAGCGACGCCGCGCCGATCAAGCGCTACGAGCCCGGCCACCCGCTGGCCGACGGCGACGGCTACATCTACCAGCCCGACGTCGACCCGGTTGCGCAGATGGTCAACCTGATCTCGACCTCGCGCAATTACCAGGCCGGCGTGGAGATGCTCACCACCGCCAAGGAACTGGCGCTGGCCACCCTGACCATGGGTCGCTGACCCTTCTTATTGCAGGACTCCCCGCGATGACCACGACCACCGGCGTCGGCAACACCGACATCTACAGCGCCTTGGGCCTGAACGCACCCAACAGCACCACGACCAAGAAGAAAGACACGCTGGACCAGGCCGACTTCATGCGCCTGATGACCGAGCAGCTGCAGCACCAGGACCCGCTCAAGCCGATGGACAACACCCAGATGGTGGCGCAGATGGCGCAGCTGTCGCAGGTGCAGGGCATCACCGACCTCAATACCACGGTCAAGGGCTTCCAGGAGTCGATGGCCGGCGACCAGGTACTGCGGGGCGCGGCGCTGGTCGGCCACGACGTGCTGGTGCCCTCGGCGAAGTGGCAGCTGGAAACCGAGGGCGACACCAGCGGCATGGTCGCCGCGCCGGGCGCCGGCTACGTCACCGTGGACATCACCGATGCCAACGGCGTCAAGGTCACCCAGCTCAGCGTGGAAGCCAAGCAGGCCGGCGAAGTGACTTTCGACTGGGACGGCAAGGATGCCAACGGCAACCGCATGGCCGCCGGCAGCTACAGCATCACCGCCACCCACACCGACACCGCCGGTACACAGACCAAGATCAACACCTACGTCGAAGCACCGGTGGAGAGCGTCACCGTGGGCTCGGACGGCCTGTACCTCAACCTCAAGGGCCTGGGCACGGCCCCGATCGACTACGTGCTGCGCGTCAGCTGAGTCCCTTCGTCACGCATCCAAGGAGAACCCCATGGGCTTCAACATTTCGCTGTCCGGCATCAATGCCGCCAACGCCGACCTGAACGTCACCGCCAACAACATCGCCAACGTCAACACCACCGGCTTCAAGGAATCGCGCTCGGAATTCGCGGACCTGTTCTCGGCCACCAGCTACGGCCTGTCCAAGAACGCGATCGGCTCGGGCGTGCGCCTGACCAACGTCGCCCAGCAGTTTTCGCAGGGCAACAACGAGCAGACCGGGCGCAGCCTGGACATGGCCATTTCCGGTGAGGGCTTCTTCACCATGAACATGAACGGTGCGCGGGTGTACTCGCGTGCGGGCAACTTCCAGACCGACCAGGCCGGTTTCGTGACCAACCCGCAGGGCGCGCGCCTGCAGGTGTTCGCTCCCAATGCAGATGGCACCAGCTTCGACAGCGGCCGCCTCACCGACCTGCAGCTGCTCACCACCGACAGCCCGCCCAAGCAGACCGGCAAGGTCAACGTGGCCTTCACCCTGCCGGCCAACGCCAAGCAGCCGACCCTGGCCACCTTCGACCCGACCGATTCCAACAGCTACAACCAGTCCACCGGCGGCATCACCGTGTACGACTCGCTGGGCGTGAGCCACACCCAGACCTCGTACTTCGTCAAGACCGCCAACGTCAACGAATGGCAGGTCTACAACTATGTCGACGGCCAGGCCGTGGGCACGCCCACCACGCTGAGCTTCAACGACGCCGGCGCGCTGACCAACCCGGCCAACGGCCAGATCGTGATGGACCCGTTCACCCCGACCACCGGCGCCGGCACCCTGGCGATGACCCTGGACGTGACCGGGTCGACCCAGTACGGCGAGAAGTTCGCGCTGCGCAACACCCAGCAGGACGGTTACGCGGCCGGCAAGCTCAACGAGATCACCGTGTCCGAAGAAGGCGTGGTCTATGCCCGTTACAGCAACGGCGACGACAAGCCGCTCGGCCAGGTCGCGCTGACCACCTTCAACAATGCACAGGGCCTGGAAGCCAAGGGCAACAACCTGTGGGTGGAAACCTTCAATTCCGGTACGCCGCGCACCGGGGCGCCGGACAGTTCCAACCTGGGCAAGGTGCAGGCCGGTTCGCTGGAAGCGTCCACGGTCGACCTGACCGAACAGCTGGTCAACATGATCACCGCCCAACGCAATTTCCAGGCCAACTCGCAGATGGTCTCGACCATGGACCAGATCACCCAGACCATCATCAACATCCGTTGATGAGCCACTGACCGCAGCAGCGCAGGACGACCCCCATGGACAAGGCCCTCTACGTCGCGATGACCGGTGCACGCGCTTCCCTGCAGGCGCAGGGCACGCTGTCGCACAACCTGGCCAACACCGATACCCCCGGATTCAAGGAGGCGCTGGCCAATACCGAGGCGTTCCCGATCAAGGGCAACGGTTACGCCTCGCGCGTGGACGCCCTGCACGTGGACGCCGGCTTCAACCGCCGCCAGGGCGCGCAGCTGATCACCGGCAACGCGCTGGACCTGTCGCTGGACGCGGGCAACTGGCTCGCCGTGCAGGCGCCGGCCGGCGGCGGTGAGGCCTATACGCGGGGCGCCGCGCTGTCGATCACCCCGAATGGCCAGCTGGTGACCGCCGGTGGCCACCCGGTGCTGGATGAAAACGGCGCGCCCATCGCGGTGCCGCCGCACCAGGCGATGGACATCGGCAATGACGGCACCATCTCCATCATCCCGCAGGGCGAAGGCCCGCAGACCATGGCGGTGATCGGCCGCCTGCGCGTGGTTGCCGCCGAGGATGCACGGCTGGAGCGCGGCCTGGACGGCCTGATGCGCAACACCGACCCGCAGCAGCCGTTCGTACAGGCCCAGGGCAAGTCGCTGGACAGCGGCCAGCTGGAAGGCAGCAACGTCGACGCCGCCGGCGCGCTGGTGCAGATGATCCAGCTGCAGCGGCAGTACGAAATGCAGGTGAAGGTGATCAAGCACGGCGACGACAACGCCCGCAGCGCCAACGCCCTGCTGCGCCTGGGTAGCTGAGCGGCACCCCCGACGTAATCCTGGCGCGGTTGTGGCACGCGCCATGCATCAGCCAGGACAACGGCCACTTCCGGTGGCCACCCGCACCAACACAGGAACACCGCCATGAACCAGGCATTGTGGATCGCCAAGACCGGACTGGATGCGCAGCAGACGCGCATGTCGGTGGTGTCCAACAACCTCGCCAACACCAACACGACCGGCTTCAAGCAGGACCGTGCCAGCTTCGAAGACCTGCTGTACCAGCAGGTCCGCCAGCCCGGCGGTTCGTCGTCGGCGCAGACCCAGTTGCCGACCGGCCTGCAGCTGGGTACCGGCGTGCGCGTGGTCGCCACCTCGAAGAACTTCGAGCAGGGCAGCCAGCAGCAGACCGGCCGCGCACTGGACGTGATGGTCAACGGCCGTGGTTTCTTCGAGGTGCAGATGCCCGACGGCTCCTCGGCCTACACCCGTGACGGCTCGTTCCAGCGCAACCAGCAGGGCGAGCTGGTCACCAACAGCGGCTACCCGGTGCAGCCAGGCATCCAGATTCCCGAAGGCGCGCAGTCGCTGACCATCGGCACCGACGGCACCATCAGCGTGAAGATGGCCGATGACGCCGCGTCGGTCGAAATCGGGGCGCTGACCCTGACCGACTTCGTCAATCCGGCCGGCCTGCAGGCCCGGGGCGAGAACCTGTTCCTGGAAACCACCGCCTCCGGTCCGGCACAGAACGGCAATCCCGGCCTGAACGGCCTCGGCAGCGTGGTCCAGGGCGCGCTGGAAGGCAGCAACGTCAACGTCGTGGAAGAGCTGGTGTCGATGATCGAAACCCAGCGCGCCTACGAAATGAATGCCAAGGCCATTTCCACCACCGACTCCATGCTCGGTTACCTCAACAACAACGTCTGATCGGTTTGACCCGGGACCCCGCCATGCTGCCTCTCACCCCTGCCCTTCGCCTGCTCTCCGCTGCCAGCGTGGTCGCCCTGCTGGGCGGCTGCGTGATCGCCGGCGACGTCCGCCCGTACCCGGCCATGGCCCCGGTGGTTCCCGTCGTTGCCCCGAGTGCCCCGGCCACCGCCGGCGCCATCTATGCCGCCGGCCCCGGCCTGCAGCTGTATTCGGACCGGCGCGCCCGCGATGTCGGCGACCTGCTGACCATCACCCTGACCGAAAGCACCACCGCGCAGACCACCGCCAACACCAGCACCGACAAGGAATCCAACCTGGCGCTGGGTACCCCGACCCTGTTCGGCGCACCGGTGACGCTGGGCGGCAAGGACATCCTGAGCGCCACCGCGGCCGGTTCGCGCGACTTCACCGGCAAGGGCAGCAGCGCGCAGAGCAACCGGCTGCAGGGCAGCGTGACCGTCACCGTGATGCAGCGCCTGCCCAACGGCAACCTGGTGGTCCAGGGCGCCAAGAACCTGCGCCTGAACCAGGGCGATGAACTGGTGCAGGTGCAGGGCATCGTGCGCGCGGCGGATATCAATCCCGACAACACCATTGCCTCCAGCCGCGTGGCCGATGCGCGCATCGTCTACGGCGGTCGCGGTCCCGTGGCCCAGTCCAATGCGATGGGCTGGTTGAGCCGGTTCTTCAACTCGGCGCTGGTGCCGTTCTGAGGTTGATGATGAAATTTCTTCTTCGGTTGGTTGTTCAGCCACGCACGGCGTGGCTCTACGCCGTTCTTGCCTCCCTTTTCTGCATCGCGCCGGCCTCGGCTGAGCGGATCAAGGACCTGGCCCAGGTGGGCGGCGTGCGCGGCAATGCGCTGGTCGGCTACGGCCTGGTGGTGGGTCTGGATGGCAGCGGCGACCGCACCAGCCAGGCACCGTTTACCGTGCAGAGCCTGAAGAACCTGCTGGGCGAGCTGGGCGTGAACGTGCCGGCCAACGTCAACCCGCAGTTGAAGAATGTAGCTGCCGTGGCGATCCACGCCGAGCTGCCGCCCTTCGCCAAGCCGGGCCAGCCGATCGACATCACCGTGTCGTCGATCGGCAACGCGGTGTCGCTGCGCGGCGGTTCGCTGCTGATGGCGCCGCTGCGCGGCGCCGATGGCCAGGTCTACGCCATCGCCCAGGGCAACCTGGTGGTGGGCGGCTTCGGCGCCCAGGGCAAGGACGGGTCGCGGGTGTCGGTGAACGTGCCCAGCGTGGGCCGCATTCCCAACGGCGCCACGGTCGAGCGCGCCCTGCCCGACGTGTTCAGCGCCGGTGGCGACATCACCCTGAACCTGCACAAGAACGACTTCACCACCGTCTCGCGCATGGTGGCCGCACTGAACAACGCGTTCGGGGAAGGCGCGGCGCGCGCGATCGACGGCGTCACCGTCGCCGTGCAGTCGCCCAGCGATCCTGGTGCCCGCATCGGCCTGCTGGCGCGCATCGAGAACCTGGAACTCACCCCCGGCAGTGCACCGGCCAAGGTGGTGGTCAATTCGCGCACCGGTACCGTGGTGATCGGCGCGCAGGTCCGGGTCGGGGCCGCGGCGATCTCGCATGGCTCGCTGACCGTGACCATCAACGAAAACACCAACGTCAGCCAGCCCAATGCCTTCGCCGGTGGCCAGACCGTGGCCACGCCGCAGTCCACCATCACCGCCACCAACGACGGCAGCCGCATGTTCAAGTTCAACGGCGGCAGCACGCTCGACGAGATCGTGCATGCGGTCAACGCGGTGGGCGCGGCGCCGGGCGATCTGATCGCCATCCTGGAGGCGCTCAAGCAGGCCGGCGCGCTCAGCGCCGAGCTCGAGGTGATCTGATGCGCATCCAACCGTCGCTGGAACTCAACCCGGCCCAGGCCAACAGTCCGGCGAAGGTCGACAAGGTCGCGCGCCAGCTGGAAGGTCAGTTCGCGCAGATGCTGGTCAAGAGCATGCGCGATGCCAGCTTCGGCGATTCGCTGCTGCCCGGCGAGAACACCATGTTCCGCGACATGTACGACCAGAAGATCGCCGAGGCGATGACCCGCGGGCGCGGCCTGGGGCTGTCGGCGATGATCGCGCGCCAGCTCGGCGGCGGCGGCACCGAGGCCATCCCGCCTACCGACACCCGCCTCGATCCTGCGGCGGCACTGCGCGCCTACCGGCTCAATGCACCGGCCGCCGCGCCCATGGCCCTGCCCGCTGCCGGCGCGGCGCCGTCCGCGCCGAGCGAAGTGGACCTGCTGCAGCAGCTCGGCGGCAGCACGCCGTCGGCCGTGCTGCAGCCGATGGAACGCGCACTGGACCTGATCGCCGGGCGTGAAAGCAGCCAGATGCACGAGGCGATCGGGCGCAGCGATCCGTACGGCGCCGTGCCGGCCGACGCCGCCAGCGCGAACTGGGCGATGGCCGACGACCGGTGGCGCGATGTCGGTGCCACCGCATCGGCCAGCCCCGGTCCCAGCGCGGTCGACACCCTGGCCGGCAACACCGCTGCCGCACAGCTCGGCCCGCACACCCCGGAAGGTTTCGTGGCCAGCATCTGGGGCCACGCGCAACACGCCGCGCGCGAGCTCGGCGTGGACGCCAAGGCGCTGGTCGCCCAGGCCGCGCTGGAAACCGGCTGGGGCCGCAAGCTGGTGCAGCGCAATGGCGGCGGCAGCTCGCACAACCTGTTCGGGATCAAGGCCAGCGGCTGGAGCGGCGAACGCGCCACCAGCGGCACCCACGAATACGTGGACGGGGTCCGCCGCAACGAAACCGCCAGCTTCCGCGCCTATGGTTCGGTGGGCGACAGCTTTGCCGACTACGTGAAACTGCTCAAGAACAGCCCGCGCTACCAGAACGCGCTGCAGGCCGGCGCCGACGTGCGCGGCTTTGCCCAGGGCCTGCAGCGGGCCGGTTACGCGACCGACCCGGGCTACGCGGCCAAGATCGCCGCGATCGCCGGCGGCCCGACCATCGAGCGCGCCATCGCCGCCGTGGGCGACGCCAGCCAGCGCCTGGGCCGCACCTTTGCCAGTACCGCCAGCCCTGCCGGGCTGGGGGCAATCCGTCGTTGAGGTAACCCATGTCCGTACTTTCCACCGGCACCAGCGCCCTGCTCGCCTTCCAGCGCGCACTGGCCACCACCAGCCATAACGTCGCCAACATCAACACCCCCGGCTACAGCCGGCAGAAGGTGGACTTCGCCACCGCCAGCCCGCAGAACCTGGGCTATGGCGATATCGGCAACGGCACCCGCATCACCGACGTGCGCCGCGTGGCCGACCAGCTGGCGATCTCGCGGCTGCTGGACAGCAGCGGCGAGCTGGCGCGGTTGAAGCAGCTTTCGAGCATGGCCGACCGGGTGGACGCGATGTTCTCCGACACCGCCACCAATGTGTCGGGGGTGTGGTCGAATTTCTTCGACACCGTCAGCGGCCTGTCGTCGAATGCCTCGGGCACTTCCGACCGTCAGAACATGCTCGACGGCGGCAAGACCCTGGCCAGCCGCTTCCAGCAGCTCAACGGCCAGCTCGACACCCTCAATGGCGAGGTCAACAACGGGCTGATCGCCGGCGCCACCGAAGTAAACCGGCTGGCCGCGGAGATCGCCCAGCTCAACGGCGCGATCGGCAGCAACGCCAATACCGCCGCGCCCGACCTGCTCGACCGCCGCGACGCCCTGGTCGCCAACCTGATCGGCTACACCGGCGGCACCGCGGTGATCCAGGACGGCGGCTTCATGAACGTCTACACCGCCGGCGGCCAGCCGCTGGTGGTGGGCACCACGGCGAGCAAGGTCACCACCGTCACCGACCCGTACCAGCCCGAGCGCCTCCAGCTGGCACTGGAAACCCAGGGCCAGAAGCTGACCCTGGACCCGAAGATCCTGGGCGGCCAGATCGGCGGCCTGCTCGAGTTCCGTGAGACCGTGCTCACCCCCACCCAGGCCGAACTGGGCAAGCTCGCCATCGGCCTGGCCAGCAGCTTCAACGAGGTGCACCGCCAGGGCGCGGACCTGTACGGCAACCTGGGCGGCGACTTCTTCAACATCGGCAGCCCGCGCGTCACCAGCAACGCCAACAACACCGGCACCGCGCGCATGAGCGCCAGCTTCGGCGACCTGTCGAAGCTGGACGGGCAGAACGTGGTGCTGAAGTTCGACGGCAGCCAGTGGCAGGCCACCCGCGCCGACACCGGCGCCGCGATTCCGATGACCGGCACCGGCAGCGCCACCGACCCGCTGGTCATCAATGGCGTCGCGCTGGTGATGAGCGGCACCCCCGCCGCCGACGACCGCATGCTGCTGCAGCCCACCGCCGGCGTGGCCGGCACGATGTCGGTGGCCATCGCCGATACCTCGCGCATTGCCGCCGCCGCGCCGGTAAAGGGCAACGCGGCGCTCTCCAACAGCGGCACCGGCAAGCTCACGGGGGTCAAGGTCACCGACCCGGCCAACCCGGCGCTGCGCACGCCATCGGCGATCGTGTTCACCAGCGGCACCGAGTACACCCTCGACGGAAATGGTCCGTTCACCTATACCGCAGGCCAGACCATCAGCGCCAACGGCTGGAGCTTCGTGCTCGACGGTGCGCCCAAGGCCGGCGACACCTTCACCATGGGCCCCACCCCGGCCGGTTCTTCGGACAACAGCACCGCCCTGCTGCTGGCCAAGGTGGAACAGGCCAAGGCCTTCAACGACGGCACGGTGACCCTGGGCGGTGCGCTGGGCGGGCTGACCACCCAGGTGGGCGCCGCCGCGCGCTCGGCCGACTACTCGCTGCAGGCGCAGCAGGTGATCACCGACCAGGCCCAGTCCGCCCGCGATGCGGTGTCCGGGGTCAACCTGGATGAGGAAGCCGCCGACATGCTGCGCCTGCAACAGGCCTACCAGGCGGCGTCGCAGCTGATTTCCACCGCGGACAACATGTTCCAGACCATTCTCGGAGCCGTGAGCCGATGAACAACCGCATCTCCACCGGGATGATGTTCCAGCAGTCGGTGTCGCTGATGATGGCCAAGCAGGCCAAGATGAGCCACCTGGAGCAGCAGATCGCCACCGGCCGCCGCCTGGTCACCGCCAAGGACGACCCGGTCGCCTCCGGCGCCGCCGTGGGCCTGGACCGCACCCTTGCCGCGCTGGAACGCATGGAACTCAATGCCGGCAACGTGCAGAACCGGCTCGGTTTGCAGGAAAACGCGCTGGCCCAGGTCGGCGACATGATGGGCCGCATCACCGAACTGACCGTCTACGCCAACAATCCGGCGCTGGCGGCGTCGGACAAGCAGTCGATGGTCACGGAAATCGAAGCGATCCGCGGCAACCTGCTGGCCCTGGCCAACAGCACCGACGGCACCGGGCGTTATCTGTTTGGCGGCACCGCCGACGGCAGCCCCCCGTTCAGCCAGGTCGACGGAAAGGTGGTCTACAACGGCGACCAGAACCAGCGCCAGGTCGAAGTGGGCCCGGATACCTACGTGCTGGATGCCCTGCCCGGCAGCGAGATCTTCCTGCGCATCGGCACCGGCGATGGCCATGTGGACGGGGCCGCGCATAGCGCCAACACCGGTACCGGCGTGCTCACCAACGTGACCCGCGACGGCAGCGACAGCTGGAACGGGCAGGCGTTCAGCGTGCGCTTCACCGCCGCGGACCAGTACGAGGTGCTGGACGCCGGGGGCGCGGTGGTGTCCAGCGGCAGCATGAAGGCCGGCGACGACCTGGTGCTCAATGGCGTTCGCCTGCATATCGACGGCGTGCCCGCGGCCGGGGACCGGTTCGAGGTCGGCGCGTCCACCAGCCGCGACATCTTCAGCACCCTGGACGGGTTGATCGGCTCGCTGAAGATGGACACCGGCACGCCGGCGCAGTCGGCGGCGCAGCAGAACCTGCTGCAGGGCGGCCTGCGCGACATCGCGCGGGCGTCGGAGCGGATGATCGACTCACGCGCGGCCGGCGGCGCCCAGCTCAAGGCGCTGGACAACGCGGCGGACATGCGTGAATCGAACACGGTCACGCTCAAGGGCACCCTGTCGCAGATGCGCGACCTGGACTACGCCGATGCGATCAGCCAGTACCAGCTGGAGAGTACCGCGCTGCAGGCGGCACAGACGTTGTTCTCGCAGATGCAGCAGATGTCGTTGTTCAACGTGTTGCGCTGAGCCAGCGCTTCCCCCTTCGAAGAGCCCCCTTGGCCGCGATGCTTGTGCATCGCGGCCTTTTTCGTTTCTGGCGGCAGGGGATGGCTGTTCAGCCACGCAGGGCGTGCCTCTACCTGCCGTCGTGGGCCTCTGGAAACCTGAATGAAATTTCCGGCTAAAGGTTGTTGACAAAGCGCCGTTATTCATTTGGCAACCACGAAGCACACAGCCAAACAAAAACAAACGGCGGCGCTTCGTTTCATTCCAGCACCGGGATTCCAATAAGGGAGACGACCCATGGCACAGGTAATCAACACCAATACGATGTCGCTCAACGCTCAGCGCAACCTGAGCACCAGCGGCAGCTCGCTCGCTACCACCATCCAGCGCCTGTCGTCCGGTCTGCGCATCAACAGCGCGAAAGACGACGCCGCCGGCCTGGCCATCTCCGAGCGCTTCGGCACCCAGATCCGCGGCACCGACGTCGCGATCCGCAATGCCAACGACGGCATCTCGCTGGCCCAGGTCGCCGAAGGCGCGCTGAGCGAGATCGGCAACAACCTGCAGCGCGTGCGTGAACTGGCGGTGCAGGCCTCCAACGCCACCAACTCGGCCAGCGACCGCAAGGCGCTGCAGGCCGAAGTGACCCAGCTGGTCAGCGAAATCGACCGCGTCGCCAAGCAGTCCGACTTCAACGGCACCAAGCTGCTGGACGGCAGCTTCACCAGCCAGCTGTTCCAGGTCGGTGCCAACGCCGGCCAGGCCATCGCCATCAACAACGTGGTCGACGCCAAGGCCAGCTCGCTGGGCAACGCCAAGTTCGCGCCGCCGGTCAGCAGCACCGCCGACGTAGGCGTCATCACCGACCTGGCCGGCTTGACCATCAACGGCGTGACCATCGGCACCATCAGCGGCACCACCACCACCGAGTTCGCCGCCTCCGCCGCTGCCCAGATCAACAACCAGATCGGCGAAACCGGTGTCTACGCCGAAGTGGTCACCACCGCCGGCACCCCGGACACCCACCGCCTGAAGCTGACCCCGGTGCAGGCCGACCGCGACCTGGTCATCACCGGCGCCGCCCAGCTGGGCCTGGCCAACTCCACCGCCGCCGCCCCCAGCGCGGTGGCCGCCACCGCCACCGGCAAGGTCGTCCAGGGCCTGGACGTGTCGTCCTACGTTGGTGCGCAGCAGGCGCTGGAAGTGGTCGACAAGGCGCTGGAATCGGTCAACAGCGTGCGCGCCGACCTCGGCGCCATCCAGAACCGCTTCACCTCCGTTGTCGCCAACCTGCAGACCTCCTCGGAAAACCTGTCCGCCTCGCGCAGCCGCATCCGCGATACCGACTTTGCCAAGGAAACCGCAGAACTGACCCGCACCCAGATCCTGCAGCAGGCCGGCACGGCCATGCTGGCCCAGGCCAACCAGGTGCCCCAGAACGTGCTCAGCCTGCTGCAGCGCTGACATGAGCCGCTCCTGAAGCACGTCTCGAGCGTCTGAACCCATACACGTGCATCCGCTCAAGGACCTCTCCTAATGGCACAAGTCATCAACACCAACACGATGTCGTTGAATGCTCAGCGCAACCTGAGCACCAGCGGCAGCTCCCTGGCCACCACCATCCAGCGCCTGTCGTCGGGTTCGCGCATCAACAGCGCCAAGGACGACGC
>NZ_JBITVZ010000003.1:15219-128320 GCF_044543385.1 Stenotrophomonas sp. NPDC077420 | reverse complement strand
GCTGGTCAGCGAAATCGACCGCGTCGCCAAGCAGTCGGACTTCAACGGCACCAAGCTGCTGGACGGTTCGTTCTCCAGCCAGCTGTTCCAGGTCGGTGCCAACGCAGGCCAGGCCATCGCCATCGACAAGGTGGTCAATGCCAAGGCCAGCGCGCTCGGCGCGGCAACCTTCGCCACCGCCGGCAAGATCGAAGTGGACGGGGCCGATCTGGCCAGCGGCACGATCGGTGCGATGACCGTCGGCGGCATAGCGCTGGGCGATGTGAAGTTCGACTACGTCGCCGGCGCCGATGCGGCCAACCAGGCCAACGCAGTGAAGGCGATCACCGCCGCCATCAGCAGCAAGCTGGGTGAGACCGGCCTGCTCGCCGCGCAGGCGGTGGATGCCAACGGTGCCGCCATCGCCGGCGAGATCACCCTGACCTCGGTCAAGGCCGATGCCAAGCTGGCCGACCTGGCCGTGGCCGGCGCGGGCGCTTCGGTGGCCGGCGTCACCACCACCGACGTCACCGCCAACACCACCGCTTCGCACCTGTCCGACCTGAAGATCGACACCGTTGCCGGTGCCCAGCAGGCGCTGGAAATCGTCGACAAGGCGCTGAGCTCGATCAACAACACCCGTGCCGACCTGGGCGCGGTGCAGAACCGCTTCACCTCGGTCGTTGCCAACCTGCAGACCTCCACCGAAAACCTGTCCGCCTCGCGCAGCCGCATCAAGGACACGGATTTCGCCAAGGAAACCGCAGAGCTGACCCGTACCCAGATCCTGCAGCAGGCCGGTACGGCCATGCTGGCCCAGGCCAACCAGGTGCCGCAGAACGTGCTCAGCCTGCTGCGCTGAGCCACGCGTCCACGCCGCCGGCATTTCCGCCGGCGGCGCGGGCAAACCCCAGGAAGCACCAAACCCCTTGCAGGACCGGGCCATGTCCATGGCATCCGTGGCCATCGCCCGCCCCTGCGGCCGAACCGTTATCAGCGCTGTAAGTTTGACTGAACTCCCCGGGTGGCTTCGTCTCCCCCCGCTTTTTTCAGTAGCCTGAGCCCTCCCCTGCATTGGGGGAGGGTTTTTTACAGACCCCTGGCCGGACCGTACCGCGTCCCGCCCTATATGCCCTGCAATGCGCGTGCCAATCTTCCGCGCCCTGCCGCTGGCACAACTCCTGCATCAACGTGGATCTAAAGACCCGGCGGCCGTGGCCGCTAATTTCGTTGACAGACAGGAGAAACAGCGTGGCTGACTTTGGTTACGGCGGCATCGGTTCGGGACTGGATATTTCCGGCATGGTGGCCAGCCTGGTCGCGGCCGACCGCAAACCTGCGGACAACGCGCTCAACCTGCAGCAGTCGAAGGCCAAGATGCAGCTGTCGGCGGTGGGCACGGTCAAATCCGCGTTCGACGTGCTCAGCACCTCGCTGAAGGCGCTCAAGGCCTCCACTGCCTTCGACGCGCGCCTGTTCAACGTGACCAAGAGCGGCACCGACGAGATCCTGACCGCCAGTGGCACCAACGATGCCGCCACCGGCACCCACGTGGTCAAGGTCGAGCAGCTGGCGACCGCCAACAAGTGGATCGCCGATACTGCGATCCCCAAGACCAAGGCCTTCGGCGCCGGAACCCTGACGCTGGACGTTGGCGTGGGCGACAAGATGAAGTCGCTGGACATCCAGGTCGAGGCCGACGACACCCTGTCCTCCATCCGCACCAAGATCGACAAGGCCGCGCGCAGCCTGGGCGTGCAGACCACCCTGATTGCCTCCGGCGACGACCAGTACCTTTCGCTGTCGCAGGAGAAGTCCGGCACCGCCAACGCGATCAAGCTCCGTGCCGGCAGCGGCAACGCCGACCTGACCGCGCTTGCTGCCAGCATGTCCGAGCGCACCCCGGCGGCCGACGCCAAGCTCACCATCGACGGCGTGGCCGTGGTCGCCAGCGAGAACACCGTCACCGACGTGGTCCCCGGCCTGACCCTGAACCTGAAGAAGGTTGGCGAGAGCAACGTCACCATTAGCAGCGACGTGGCGGCCGCGCGCAAGGTGATGCAGGACTTCGTGACCGCCTACAACGGCGCGCTCGCGGCGATCAACACGGCGACCAAGTACGACATCGAGAACAAAGAGCCGTCCTCGCTGACCGGCGACGCGCAGATGCGCGGCGCCGCCAGCCAGCTGCGCTCGATGATGAGCGGTGTGCTGAAGGACCTGACGGCCAACGGCCTCGACCCCAAGACCCTGGGCCTGCAGACCCGCGCCTACCCCAATGCCGACGGCAGCCTGGTGCTGGACAACACCAAGTTCGAAGCGGCCTTGGTCAACCAGGCCGGTGCGGTACGCCAGGCCTTCACCGGCGACGACGGTGCGGCCACCAAGCTGTTCAACATGGTCGACGGCTACACCAGCACGACGGTCGGCAAGGAAGGCGCCTTCGTCTCCCGCACCAAGAGCATCAACGCCACCCTGACCGACATCGACAAGCGCCGCGCCGCGCTGGACGTGCGCATGACCGGTGTCGAGGAGCGTTACAAGAAGCAGTTCCTCGCACTGGACGCCCTGATGGGCAAACTCAGCCAGAGCAGTTCGGCGTTGAGCCAGCAGCTGAGCCAGCTGTCGGGTTGAGCCAGGCGCTCAAGTTGGGCGCGCGCTCGGCCGATATCGGTACCAACGATGCATACCGCGAGGCGCCCCGGCCCGCACGAAGGAGACAGGATCCATGTACGGTTCGAACCGTCAATTCACCGAGCAGTACCGCAAGGTCGGCGTGCAGAGCTCGATCATCGATGCCGACCCGCACAAACTGGTCGCCCTGCTGCTGTCGGGCGCGCTTGAACGCGTCCGCCTGGCCCAGGCCTGCCTCGAAGGCGGCGACCAGGCGCGCAAAGGCAAAGCGATCGGCGAGGTCTGCGCCATCGTCGGCCATCTGAACGGTTCGCTGGATCACGAGGCCGGCGGTGAAATCGCCGGCAACCTGTCGGCTCTGTACGATTACGTCATGCAGCGCCTGACCGAAGCCAACCTGCATAACGACCCCGAGGCGTTGCGCGAATCGCTGGAACTGCTGGGCGAGATCGACGCGGCGTGGAATGCCATTCCGCACGACCAGCGCCAGCCCGCTGCGGTTGCCCTGTGATGGACGCCGGGCTTTCACTGGCCTGCCTCAACGCCGACCTGGACGCGGTGGAAGCCGCCCTGCGCGTGGACGATTACCTGGCCGCCGGTGAATCGCTGGATGACCTGGACCGCCACCAGCGGGCCTGGCTGGCGCAGCCCGACGCGCTGGCCGACGTGGCCGGCCTGACCGCGCTCGAAGGCCGCCAGCAGCGCATCCTGCGGATGATGGGCGAGCAGCGCGATGACGCGGCGCGCCATCTGCGCCAGGGCGTTGCCGCCGGCCGCGCCGCGCGCGCCTACCTCACCGCCGAATCCCTGTCATGAACGAACCGCGCCCCAGCGACATCCATCACCCGGCCGAAAGCGAGCTGTTCGATGAGACGCTGAGCTGCGAACTCGCGCTGCCGGCCGAATTCCGCCTGGGCAGCGCGGTGATCCGTCCGGGCAGCGCCGAAACCCTGTTGCGCAGCGTCGCCCTGGTCGAGGACGCCCGCGGCGACGACGGCCATGATGACCGGGGCGAGACCAGCACCCAGCTGCAGCGCCTGGAAGCCAAACTCGACCTGACCATGGTGCTGCTGGGCCGCCTGGTCCGGCAGCGTGCCGAGGACCTCGACCTGCGCCCCTTGCGCTGGTCGCACCGGGGCATCCGGCTTGAACTCGGCGCGCGCACCGGCGCCCCGGCCGGCAGCCTGGGAACCATCCGCCTGCAGCCCTCCGACTGGCTGCCCGATCACATCGACCTGCCGGTGTCCGTTGCGGCCGAAGCCGCCAGCGGCAGTGGTTCGTACTTCCTGTGGTTGCGCTTCGAACCCATGAGCGATGGGCTGGAAATGGCCCTGGAGCGCCATCTGTTCAGGCTGCATCGCCGACAGGTAGCGGACGCGCGCCGGGCCCGGTAGCGCCGGCCGTTGGCCGGCCTTGGCGATCCGCGAAACGCCAGGTCCCGGTAGCGCCGGCCGTTGGCCGGCCTTGGCGATCCGCGAAACGCCAGGTCCCGGTAGCGTCGGCCGTTGGCCGGCCCAGGCAATCCGCGAAACGCCGAATCCGACTAACAGTCGGATCTACCGCGCTTGGCGTTGCCTCGCGCCTGGCCTTGCCTCGCGCTTGGCTCCCGGCGCCAGGTCCGGTAATGTGAAGAACTTCTTGACCTTCGCAACCCTCCTGCCCGTGCGCGTTCTCATCGTCGACGATCACACCCTGGTCCGCGCCGGCCTCAGTCGCCTGCTCCAGGGCTTTGCCGACGTGGAAGTGGCGGCCGAGGCCAGCAATGCCGAACAGGCCCTGCAGATGGCCCTGCTGCATTCGCCCGACGTGATCCTGATGGACCTGTCCCTGCCCGGCCGCACCGGGCTGGAGGCGCTGAGCGACATCCTGGTGCGTGCGCCCGGGACCCGCGTGGTGATGATGACCATGCACGACGATGCCGTGCACGTGCGCGACGCGCTGGACCGCGGCGCGGTCGGCTTCGTGGTCAAGGACGCTGCCCCGCAGGAACTGGAGCTGGCCCTGCGCGCCGCACATGCCGGGCAGGTGTTCCTGAGCCCCCAGATCTCGGCCAAGATGCTGGCCCCGATGCTGGGCCGCGAAAAGCCGGTGGGCGTGGCCGCCCTGTCGCCGCGCCAGCGCGAGATCCTGCGCCAGATCGGCAAGGGCGAAAGCAATAAGGAAATCGCCGCCGACCTCGGCATCAGCGTCAAGACCGTGGAGACGCACCGCGCCCGCATGATGGAGTCGCTCGGCTGCCGCCGCGCCAACGATCTGCTGCTGCTGGCCGCCCGGCACCAGCACGAACTGGAGTGATCGGCGTCGGTTCCCCGACACCAGAAGGCCATCAGCGCGGCCGCCGTCGGAATTCCGATCCAGCCACGCCGCCCCCGGTCCACGCAACGACAGGGGTTTCGCCCGAAAACGGCGTCAAAAAACCGGAATACGGTAGGGAATTTCCCTACACCCTGTCAGGAACCTGACGACCCCACTCAGGAACCCCCTGATTTCCCCCACAGGGGATCACAAGCAAGATGTGTTCCATAACGCACCGGGGAGTCGGTGCGACGGGGAATACACACATGAAGCCGACCATGTCGACCCAGCTGGGTCAGCAGCTCCACCTCACGCCGCAGCTCCTGCAGTCGATCCGCCTGCTGCAGCTGGACGGCATGCAGCTGGAGCTGGAGATCACCCGTGCGCTGGAGGCCAACCCGCTGCTGGAGCTGGACGAAGCCCCGGCGCCGGAAGCGGCGCCCAGCACCGACGCCGGCACCACGGTGGAAGTGGCCGCGTTCGACGAACTGCCCGAGCCGGCCATGTGGGACGTGGCCGGCGCCAGCTGGCACGACGGCGACGACGACCGCCTGCAGCGCATCGCCGCCGACGAATCCAGCGACCCGCAGCTGCGCGCCCTGCAGCGCCTGTCGCTGGAGCTGGACGCACGCGGACTTGCCGTGGCCCGTTTCTGGCTGGAGCACTGCGACGACGCCGGTTACCTGGATGCGCCACTGGAGCAGCTGACCCTGCTGGCCAGCGCCCACTGCGACGTCGACGCGGCGGGCGTGGAAGCGGTGCGCCAGCAGATCCTGCACGGCGACCCGGCCGGCCTGGCCGCCCGCGACCTGTACGAATGCCTGTCGGTGCAGTTGCGTGCCCTGCACGGCCGCGTGCCGGCCCGGCCCCTGGCCCAGCGCGTACTCGACCACGGCCTGGCGCTGCTGGCCACGCATGACTACGCCGCCCTCGCCGCCCAGCTGGACGCCGAAGTGGCCGACATCCACGAAGCGGTGCGCCTGATCCTGTCGCTGCAGCCGCGCCCGGGCGAGAGCCTGTTGCCGGACACCGCCGGGGCGGTCATCCCGGACGTGGTGGCCTGGCATGCCGACGGTCAGTGGCGGGTCGCCCTCAACCCGGCCACCAGCCGCCGCCTCAGCATCAATGCCAGCTATGAAAGCGCCCTGGCCGACGCAGGCGACAGCGCCCAGCCGCTGCGCGACATGCTGCAGGAAGCCCGCTGGCTGACCCGCGGCCTGTCGATGCGCTATGACACCCTGCTGCGCACCACCCGGGTCATCATTGAACGCCAGGCCGGTTTCCTCAGCCGTGGCGAGGAAGCCATGGCGCCGCTGACCCTGAAGGAAGTGGCCGATGCGATCGGCATGCACGAGTCCACGGTCTCGCGCATCACCACCGGAAAGTACCTGCAGACCCCGCGCGGCACCCTCGAACTGAAGCACTTCTTCGCCGTGCGCCTGGAAGGCGCCAGCGTCTCCGGCCAGGCGGTGAAGGCCATGGTGCGGCGCCTGATCGACGCCGAACCGGCCGGCAAACCGCTGGCCGATGAAGCCATTGCGGGACTTCTGTCACGCCAGGGGGTGAATATTGCCCGCCGAACCGTTGCAAAATACCGCGAACAACTGGACATCGCGCCGGCCCGTGAACGCCGCCGGCACAGTGCCCGCACCCCGCTACTGGCCCGGGTGGGCTGAGGAAGTACACGACATGAACAAGCTCACCGTGCTGCTGGTGGACGACCACGAAGGCTTCATCAACGCGGCCATGCGCCACTTCCGCAAGGTCGACTGGCTGGACGTGGTCGGCAGTGCCGGCAATGGCCTGGAAGCCATCGAGCGCTCCGAGGCGCTGCGCCCGCAGGTGGTGCTGATGGACCTGGCCATGCCGGAAATGGGCGGGCTGCAGGCCACGCGCCTGATCAAGAGCCAGGACGACGCGCCGTACATCGTCATCGCCAGCCATTTCGACGACGTCGAGCACCGCGAGCACTCGCTGCGCGCCGGCGCCGACAACTTCGTCAGCAAACTGTCCTACATCCAGGAGGTCATGCCGATTCTGGAAGGCTTGAAGGAGGCCACGCCATGAGCGAGTCGCGCATCCTGGTGCTGGACAACGACGCCGTGCGCGCCGAACGCACCGTCAGCCTGCTGGAATTCATGGACTTCAACCCGCGCTGGGTCGCCGACGCGGCCGACTTCGATACCACCCGCCACCGCGCCACCGACTGGATGGCGGTGATCATCGGCGGGCTGGAACCCGGCGAGCGCAGCGAGGCTCTCTTCGCCTGGGCCGGCCAGGGTGCACTGCCGCCACCGGTCATGCTGATCGACGGCGACGCCAGCGCCTTCGCGCAACGCCACGGCCTGCATGAAGCCAACGTGTGGCCGCTGGAAGCGCCGCTGCGCCACGCACAGATGGAAGCGCTGCTGCGCCGTGCCAGCCTGAAGCGGCTGGATGCCGAACACCAGGCCGGTGCCGTGCAGGACCAGGGTCCGACCGGCGACGGTGCGGCGGTGAGCGCGCTGCGCCAGATGATCGAACAGGTGGCCGCATTCGACACCACCGTGCTGGTGCTGGGCGAGTCGGGCACCGGCAAGGAAGTGGTGTCGCGTTCCATCCACCAGCGCTCGCCGCGCCGCGACGGTCCGTTCGTGGCGATCAACTGCGGTGCGATTCCGGCGGAGCTGCTGGAAAGCGAGCTGTTCGGTCACGAAAAAGGCGCGTTCACCGGCGCACTCAGCGCGCGCAAGGGCCGTTTCGAAATGGCCGAGGGCGGCACCCTGCTGCTGGACGAAATCGGCGACATGAGCCTGCCGATGCAGGTCAAGCTGCTGCGCGTGCTGCAGGAGCGCAGTTTCGAGCGTGTCGGCGGTAACCAGACCATCCGCTGCAACGTGCGGGTGATCGCCGCGACCCACCGCGACCTGGAATCGCGCATTGCCGAGGGCAAGTTCCGCGAGGACCTGTTCTACCGCCTCAACGTGTTCCCGATCGAGGTGCCGGCACTGCGCGAGCGCAGCGAGGACCTGCCGGCGCTGGTCACCACCATCGCCGGACAGCTGGCCCGCACCGGCCGTGGCGAAGTGCGCTTCAGCCCTGAAGCACTGCAGGCCCTGGCCGCCTACGAATGGCCGGGCAACGTGCGCGAGTTGACCAACCTGGTGGAGCGCCTGGCGGTGCTGCATCCCGGCGCCAGCGTGCGCGTGCAGGACCTGCCGGCCCGTTACCGCGGCGACTTCGCCGTGGCTGCACCGGCCGCCGCGCCTGCCGCGGCAGCGCCCAGCGATGAGCGGCTCGACCTGCGCAGTTTCTCGTTCCATGCCCCGGCCGCCGATGCGGCCACCGCGGCCAATGGCGGCGCAGCGGATGCCAAGGCCCCGGCCCTGCCCGATGCCGGCCTGGATCTGCGCAACCACATGGCCAACATCGAGCTGACCCTGATCAACGAGGCGCTCGAGCGGACCCAGGGCGTGGTCGCCCACGCCGCCCAGCTGCTCGGCCTGCGCCGCACCACCCTGGTGGAGAAGCTGCGCAAGTACGGCATCGAACGCGACCAGGCAGAACTGGCCGGCTGATCGCCCCAGGCTGGAATACAGCGCAAGGCCCGGGCTCGTCCCGGGCCTTGTCCGTTTCGGCCGATGGATTTCGTTCCCGTCTCTTTCACCCACGCCGAACGGATGACCTGAAACAGTCGCCGCACCCGCCTTGCGCGGGGAACCGGGGGTAGTTGCAGCGGCGTCGCCATCGGCAGCGGTGGTCGACGCTCGCTCGTTCGAGGGTAATGACCATGGCTACCGACAACAAACCGCCGACCTACGATGGGACGACGTCATCCAGTGCCACACAGAGCTTCGAAACGCTGACCAAGGGAGGTCTGCAACAGCTTACTGCCGAGCAGTTGGCGACGTTGAAAATGCTCGTGAACCAGCAGGTATCGGCTTCGCGTGGCGCAGAGACCTGAGGCGGACACCAGGCACAGGAGGCCCGGGATATTCCCGGACCTTCGGTCACGCTGCACGCCGTGCGTGTTTCCAGCGGGTGTCCGGCAGGTTGCCTCCTTCACCTGTTCGTGACGGCACCGGGCATAGCGTCGCCAGCAGCCGTATGCGGGGGAGACGCGTACGGGGAATCGGGGGATTCATGCAGATCGTCTGACCGGCCTTGCCCCGGCGGGCGCGCTGCCACCCGAGGATCTCCGCCATGGATCGTTCCTGGTATCGCATTGCACTGCGTGGTGTTTCGCGCGTCGCCCTCGCCCGTTCCATCCTCATCACCGGCGCGGCGCTTGGCGTATTCCTGTCAGCAGCGTCTCCCGTACTGGCCCAGTCGGTCTGCAACCAGACCGGCGGCACCGCGCCGACCGCGACCGGCGGCAGCGCCTTCGCCTGCGGTGACGGCGCGACAGCGGGCGGAGGGCTTGGCACAGCCTTCGGTACCGACAGCAGTGCCGCCGGCGGTAACGCGGTCGCTGTCGGCGGTCTGGCCAACGCCTCCGGTGAGTTCACTACTGCCCTGGGCCGCAGTGCCACCAGCAGTGGAGACGCCACCACCGCGGTCGGGTTCAACAGTGCCGCTACGGGAAGCAATTCCATCGCCATTGGCGCCAACTCGGTCGCTGACCAGGCAGACACCGTATCGGTCGGCGCAGCGGGCGCCGAGCGCCGCATCACCAACGTCGGCGCGGGCACTGCGGGCACCGACGGCGTCAATGTCAGCCAACTCAACGACACGGCAGCCACGACGCTCAACTCGGCCAACGCCTACACCGATGCCCAGGCCGACGCCACGCTGACCGAAGCGAACACCTACGCCGACCAGGTCGCCGGCGACACCCTGGTGGCCGCCAACCAGTACACCGACCAGCAGATCAACCAGATCGGCGGAATGGCGAGCGGCGCAGCAGCCGCACTGGAACAATTCAGGGCAGAGGCCAACGACCGCTTCGCGGGCATCGATTCCCGATTGAACGCCATGGATGACAGCCTGCGCACGATGGACAAGCGCATCAGTCGCCAGGCGGCCATGACCGCCGCATTCGTACAGAGCTCCGGCATGCCCGATGTCGGCCGCAACTACCTGGGTGCCGGAGTGGGCTGGTCGGAGGGCGAAAACGCATTTGCCGCCACGTTCCGCCGCCGGTTCACCGAGCATTTCACGGCGTCCGTCGGTGGCGCCAGGAGCGGCGATGAAAGCTCAGTAGGCGTGGGCGCCGGTTTCACCTGGTAACCGGTCCCCGCAACGGGTCCAGATGCCCGGCCAGCCCGGGCGTCGTTGTCTCCGGTAGCGCCGGCCGTTGGCCGGCCCCCGCCATGCCAGCCAAGATGCACCGCAACGGCGCGCGACCCGCGCCACCGGCCCGGCGTCGGTTTCCCGACGCCGGGGCGCCGGCGGCAGCCCGGCGGCGTACCGACACATCGGCTTTCCGTCGCGCCCGCCAGGTGACCGGTTGCGCATCGGGTCCCTGCAGCCCGCTATCACCACATCGCTGAACCACTCAGCCGTTTCGGCACGGGGCTTGCAACGTCATCACTCGAGATCCCCCAATCAGCCGGAACGTTCCAGATGTCACACTCCGTCACCTCGATCCTCTCCCAGATCCGCAGCTACCAGACCCAGGTCGGGCAGCCGGTCAGCCCGCTCGCCGAGAGCCCGCAGACCAATGCGCTGAAGGGCCTGGTCGCCCCGCAGGACGTGCAGGGCCCCAGCTTCACCGACACCCTGCGCGGCGCGATTGCCGGGGTCAACGAAGCGCAGCAGAAATCCGGCGCCCTCGCCCGCGCGTTCGAACTGGGCGAGCCCGGCGCCGACCTGGCCAAGGTCATGGTCGCCTCCCAGCAGTCCCAGATCGCCTTCCGCGCCACCGTGGAAGTCCGCAACCGTCTCGTCCAGGCTTACCAGGACGTGATGAACATGCCGCTGTAAGGATAGAACCGCATGGCCCTGTCGCTCACCAAGGAATCCCTGAACGCCGAAAAGGCGGGCCAGTGGTTCGACCGGCTGCAAAGCCTGCAGATCACCCGTCGGCTTGGCCTGATGGCGATGATCGCCGTGGCCGTTGCGGCAGGCCTGTTCGTGTTCTTCTGGTCGCAGAAGCCGGGCATGGTGCCGCTGTACACCGGCCTGGACCAGAAGGCCACCGCCGAGGCCACCGACCTGCTGCGCGCCGCGCAGATTCCGTTCGAACTGGACCCGGCCACCGGCGGCATCACCGTGCCGGAAAAGAACCTGCACGACGCCCGCCTGAAGCTGGCCGGTTCCGGCCTGACCGACAGCGGCCGGCTGGGCTTCGAGCTGATGGAGCGCGACCCGGGCTTCGGCGTCAGCCAGTTCATGGAAAACGCGCGGTACCAGCATTCGCTGGAAACCGAGCTGTCGCGCACCATCAACACCCTTCGCCCGGTGCGCGATTCGCGCGTGCATCTGGCCATTCCCAAGCCCAGCGCCTTCACCCGCCAGCGCGACGTGGCCAGCGCCTCGGTGGTGCTGGAGCTGCGCGGCGGCCAGCAGCTGGAGCGTGGCCAGATCGACGCCATCGTGCACATGGTCGCGGCCAGCATTCCCGACCTGGCCCCGGAACGGGTCACCGTGGTCGACCAGAGCGGGCGCATGCTCAGCGTGTCCGACCCGAACAGCGACGCGGCGATGAATGCCGCCCAGTTCGAACAGGTACGCCGCCAGGAAACCTCGTTCAATCAGCGCATCCGCGAACTGCTGGAACCGATGACCGGGCCCGGCCGGGTCAACCCGGAAGTCAGCGTGGACATGGACTTCTCGGTGATCGAAGAAGCCCGCGAGCTGTACAACGGCGAGCCGCAGAAGATCCGCAGCGAGCAGACCAGCGAAAACAGCACCAGCACCCAGGGCCCGCAGGGCGTGCCGGGCGCGGCCAGCAACACCCCGCCGGGCGCGGCCGCAGCCGCCCCGACGCCGGCCGCCGCGCCGACCGAAACCTCGCGCAACGCCACCCGCAACTACGAACTGGACCGCACCTTGCAGCACACCCGCCAGCCGGCCGGGCGCATCAAGCGCGTCTCGGTGGCGGTGTTGCTGGACAACGTGCCGCGCCCGGGCGCCAACGGCAAGACCACCGAGCAGCCGCTGTCGGCCGCCGAACTGACCCGTGTCGAAGCGCTGGTCAAGCAGGCGGTGGGCTTCGATGCCGAACGTGGCGACACCGTGTCGGTGATGAATGCCCCGTTCGTGCGTGAAGTGACCCCGGTGGAAGGCCCGAAGTGGTGGGAACTGCCGCAGGTCCAGGACGGGCTGCGACTGCTGCTCGGTGCCATCGTGGTGCTGGCGCTGGTGTTCGGCGTGCTGCGCCCGGCGCTGCGCTCGATCACCGGCACCCCGAAGAAGGCGCAGGGCAACGAGAGCCTGGAACCGCACAGCGCCGACGTGCAGCTGGTCGACGACGGCGAAGGCCTGCCCGCCCTGGGCAGTGATCGCGTACATCTCTCAGGGCAGGAGCCGCTGGCCCTGCCGGTGGACTCCTATGAGGAACGACTGCGCATGGCGCGTGAAGCCGTAAAGACCGACTCCAAGCGCGTGGCCCAGGTGGTCAAGGGCTGGGTGGCCAATGATTGACGCCGCCGCCCCCGCTCCGCTCAGCGGCGTGCAGCGCGCCGCCGTCCTGCTGCTCTCGCTCGGCGAAGTGGAAGCCGCCGATGTGCTCCGCCACATGGAGCCCAAGGAAGTACAGAAGATCGGTATCGCCATGGCCACCATGAGCGACATCACCCGCGAGCAGGTCGAGCGGGTGATGGACCAGTTCAACACCGAGCTGGGCTCCAAGACCTCGCTGGGCGTGGGCTCGGACGACTACATCCGCAACATGCTGGTGCAGGCGCTGGGCAGCGAAAAAGCCGGCAACCTCATCGACCGCATCCTGCTGGGCCGCAACACCACCGGCCTGGACGCGCTGAAATGGATGGACCCGCGTGCGGTGGCCGACCTGGTCCGCAACGAACACCCGCAGATCATCGCCATCGTGATGGCCCACCTGGAAACCGACCAGGCCGCCGAAGCACTCAAGCTGCTGCCCGAACGCACCCGCGTGGACGTGCTGCTGCGCATCGCCACCCTGGACGGCATTCCGCCGAATGCCCTGAATGAATTGAACGAAATCATGGAGCGCCAGTTCGCCGGCAACCAGAACCTGAAGTCGTCCAACATCGGCGGCGTGCAGTGCGCGGCCAACATCCTGAACTTCATGGACAGCGGCCAGGACCAGGCCATCCTGGGCGAAATCTCGCGCATCGATGCCCCGCTCAGCGCGCGCATCCAGGAAAAGATGTTCGTGTTCGACGACCTGATCGACCTGGAAGACCGCGAACTGCAGCTGGTGCTGCGCGAAGTCAGCGGCGAACGCCTGGGTCTGGCCCTGCGCGGCGCCGACATCAAGGTGCGCGACAAGATCACCCGCAACATGTCCCAGCGTGCCGCCGAGATCCTGCTCGAAGACATGGAGGCACGCGGTCCGGTGCGCCTGTCCGACGTGGAAGCGGCGCAGCGCGAGATCCTGGCCATCGTCAAGCGCATGGCCGATGAAGGCACCGTCACCCTGGGCGGCAACGCGGAGGCCATGCTGTGAATACTGCCGTGCGCTGGCTTGCCCCCGACCTGCTGGCCGACCCGGCCGCCGTGCAGGATGACCCCTTTGACACGTTCGAGGAGGTGCCCGAGCACGATCCCGAACCGCTGCTGCAGCTGCCCACCCTGGAGGAGATCCAGGCGATCCAGGACGCCGCACAGAAGGACGGCTTCGAACAGGGCCATGCCGACGGCCACGCCCAGGGCCAGGCCGAAGTGCGCCGCCTGGTCGCCCAGATCGAAGGCATCCTGGACAACTTCAGCCGGCCGCTGGTTCGCCTGGAAAACGAAGTCGTGGCCGCGCTGGGCGAACTGGCGGTACGCATTGCCGGCACCCTGGTCGGCCGTGCCTACGAGGCCGACCCGGCCCTGCTGGCCCAGCTGGTCGGCGAAGCCGTCGATGCGGTCGGCGGTGCCAACCGCGAGGTGGAAGTACGCCTGCACCCGGACGACATCGCCGCGCTGGCGCCGCTGCTGCAGCTCTCGCCCAACCAGCGCCTCACCCCCGACCTCACCCTGAGCCGTGGCGACCTGCGCGTGCATGCGGAAGCCGTGCGCATCGACGGCACCCTGGAGGCGCGCCTGCGCGGCGCGCTGGACGCGGTGCTGCGCAAATCCGGAGCCGCCGCATGAACACCGAGCCCCTGCCCCCGCCCGCCGCCGACTGGTCGGCGGCACGCAACCTGCGCCTGGCCGCGCGCCTGGACGGCATCAAACCCGACGGCGCGCATGGTCGCGGCCTGATCCGCGAAGGCGTGCTGCGCCGCGCGGTCGGCCTGACCCTGGAAGCGGTCGGCTGCGAATCGCCGATGGGCGCCAGTTGCAAGGTCGAAGTGGCCGATGGCGGCTGGGTCGACGCGGAAGTGGTCGGCTTCGCCGGCGAACGCACCTACCTGATGCCCAGCGCCGAACTGCACGGCCTGCTGCCCAATGCCCGCGTGGTGCCCTCGCTGGGCCGTGGCGGCGTCGAAGTCGGCGAAGGCCTGCTCGGCCGCGTCATCGACAGTGACGGCGTGCCGCTGGACGGCAAGGGGCCGATCCGCGCCGAAGGCACCGTCGGTATGGCCGGCGTGTCCATCAACCCGCTGGCGCGCGAACCGATCACCCAGCCCCTGGACGTGGGGGTGCGCGCCATCAACGCCCTGCTGCCGATCGGGCGCGGCCAGCGCGTGGGCCTGTTCGCCGGCTCCGGCGTCGGCAAGTCCACCCTGCTCGGCATGATGACCCGCTACACCGCCGCCGACGTGATCGTGGTCGGCCTGATCGGCGAACGTGGCCGCGAAGTGCGCGATTTCGTCGAAAGCACCCTAGGCGAGGAAGGCCTGCGCCGCGCCGTGGTCGTGGCCAGCCCGGCCGACCGCCCACCGCTGGCCCGCCTGCACGGCGCCTACCGCGCCACCGCGATCGCCGAATGGTTCCGCGACCAGGGCCTGAATGTACTGCTGCTGATGGACTCCTTGACCCGCTTTGCCCAGGCCCAACGCGAAATCGGCCTGTCGGTGGGCGAACCGCCCACCACCCGCGGCTACCCGCCGTCGGTGTTCGCCAAACTGCCGGCGCTGGTGGAACGCGCCGGCAACGGCGCCAAGGGACGCGGGTCGATCACCGCCTTCTACACCGTGCTGACCGAAGGCGACGACCCGCAGGACCCTATCGCCGACGCCGCCCGCGCCATCCTCGACGGCCATATCCTGCTTTCGCGCCGGGTTGCCGACAGCGGCCTGTACCCGGCCATCGACGTGGAATCCTCGGTCAGCCGCGTGGTCACCGACATCGCCGACGAACCCTGGCGCCTGCGCATCCGCAAGCTCAAGCGCCTGGTTTCGGCGTACTCCAGCAACCGCGACCTGATCGCCATCGGCGCCTACCAGCGCGGCAACGATCCGGCCACCGACGAAGCACTGGAACGCTGGTCGGACATCGTTGAATTCCTTGGTCAGGACGTCGGCAAGGCCGCCGACCTGCCGCACAGCCAGGCCGCGCTCAAGCGCCTGGTGGAACCTGAGGGCTAAGCCATGCAATCCAAGCGCATCGACCCCCTGCTCAAGCGGGCCCAGGACCATGAAGACGAAGTCGCCCGCGACCTCGCCGAACGCCAGCGCGCGCTCGACACCCACCTGTCGCGCCTGGACGAACTGCGCCGCTATGCCGAGGAATACGCCAGCGCGCAGATGGCCGCCACCAGCCCGGCCCAGCTGCTCAACCGCCGCGCCTTCCTCGACCGCCTCGACAGTGCCGTCGCCCAGCAGCGCCAGACCGTGGACAGCAACCGCGAAAAGGTCGAAGCCGAACGCGCCCGCCTGATCCTGGCCAGCCGCGACAAAGCCGTCCTCGAACAGCTCGCCGCCAGTTATCGCGCCCAGGAAAAGGTCCTGGTCGATCGCCGTGACCAGCGCGACATGGACGACATCGGCGCCCGCCGCAGCCGCCTGGCGCGCGCCGCAGACACCGACACCGGAGATGCCCCGTGATGCCCCCCAGCCTGCCCGGCAGCAGCCTTGGCACCGCTGCAAGCAGCAGCCCCAGCCCCGCCACCCCGGGCAGCCGCAGCAACGCCAGCGGCGCCCGCAGCGACCGTCGGGACTTTGACGCCCTGCTCAAGGCCGACGCTGGCAGCAAGGACGCGCCGGCCAAAGCCGCCGCCGACAAGCCCACCCCCGACAACGCCAGCAGCACTCCCGGCGACGCCCCTCGCCGCCCCGCCGCCGACGCCACCAGCGACACCAGCGACGCCGCCGCCACACCGGCCGCGGCCGCCACCGACACGCCGGCCGGCAGCGAGCCCAGCGACGACACCGACACCGCCCCGTGGCCGCCGCTCGGCCTGGCCGGCCTGGCCCTGGCGGGCGTCGAAGCCGTTACCGTCATGGCCGCGCCCGCCGCCAACGCCGACACCGCACTGGCCAACACCGCCGCGGCCCTGCCCGTCGCGCAGACCGCCCCCACCAGTGCAGTGACCGCATCCGCATTGCCCGGCGTCGACGCCAACAGCGCCGCCGGCACCCCCGCGCCCCTTGCCCTGCCAGCCGACGCCCTGGTCAGCGAAGACACCGCCGTGCCGGACGCCCTGGCCGATGCCATCGCCCACGCGGCCGGCGACGCCGACACCCCCGCCCCCCAGCTCCTGCACGCCCTGCACGCCGCCGCCGAACTCAAGGCCGCCGCCACCGCCAGCACGCCGTTCCAGGGCGAGCCGACCGCGACCCCGCACATCGGCGGCGACGACTTCGACGACGCCATGAGCGCCCGCATCGGCTGGCTGGCCGACCAGAAGATCGGCCACGCCACCATCAAGGTCACCCCGCACGACCTCGGCCTGATCGAAGTGCGCCTGCAGATGGACGGCGACAAGGTCCACGCCACCTTCAGCAGCGCCCACGCCGACGTCCGCCACGCCCTCGAATCCAGCATTCCGCGCCTGCGCGAGATGCTGAACGACCAGGGATTCCAGCTGGGTAATGCCGACGTAGGCCACCAGCAGACCGCGCAGGATGGCAAGGCAAACGGCGGGCAGGCAGGTCACGGAAACGCCGACGGAGACACGGCATTGGTCGAAACCACCCTGTCGCCATCCCAGTTGATGCGACAGCGCGGATTGGTTGACGCATACGCGTAAAGCCGGCCCGACCAACGGTCGGGCCCTACCGCTCTTGCCTGCCATGGCGCCTTCGAAGGCCGTCAAATTCCCGGCAACGAAAAACCGTCGGGGTTCGGCACAGCGTTTGCATGTAGCCAGGAAGCAATCCTATGGAGCTTCCCCTCGTGGCCGCAGCCGCTGACAAAACCAAGAAATCCACCGACAAGGACAAGGCCGCCAAGCCGCGCAGCCCCCTCCTGGTCACCGCCCTGATCGCCGTCGTCGCCGCTGGCGCCGCCGGTGGCGGCGTGTGGTACTTCACCCAGTCCCACGACGAGAAGACCCCCGCCAAGGCCGCCACCGCCAAGTCGGCCGTGCCCGCCCCCGCCCAGTACTTCGGCCTCGAACCGCCCTTCGTGGTCAACCTCAGCAGCAGCTTCGACGGTCCCCGCTACCTGCAGGTCGAGGTCCAGCTGATGACCCGCGACCCCGCCGCCCTCGAAGCCATCAAGCTGCACGCCCCGGCCATCCGCGCCAAGCTGCTCATGCTCTTCTCCCAGGTCGAACCGGCCCAGATCGCCGACCGTGCCGGCAAGGAAAAGCTCCAGGCCGACTCCCTCGCCGAAGTACAGAAACTGCTCAAGGCCGAAACCGGCAGCAAGGGCGTCGACGAACTGCTGTTCACCAGCTTCGTCACCCAGTAAGGGCCTCCCATGAACGACCTGCTCTCCCAGGACGAAATCGATGCCCTGCTGCACGGCGTCGACTCCGGCGCCGTCGAAACCGAAGTCGATACCCTCGCCCCCGGCGAAGCGCGCAACTACGACTTCGCCAGCCAGGACCGCATCATCCGTGGCCGCATGCCGACCCTGGAGATGGTCAACGAACGCTTCGCCCGCCTCTGGCGCATCGGCCTGTTCAACCTCATCCGCCGTTCCGCCGAACTGTCCGTGCGTGGCATTGAACTGATCAAGTTCAACGAGTACATGCACTCCCTGTACGTCCCCACCAACCTCAACCTGATCCGCTTCAAGCCCCTGCGCGGCACCGGCCTGATCGTCTTCGAACCCACCCTGGTGTTCGCCATCGTCGACAACTTTTTCGGCGGCGACGGACGCTACCCCACCCGCATCGAAGGCCGCGAATTCACCGCCACCGAAATGCGCGTCATCCACCTCCTGCTCAAGCAGACCTTCGCCGACCTGCGCGAAGCCTGGGCCCCGGTGATGGATGTCGAGTTCGAATACATCAACTCCGAGATCAACCCCCACTTCGCCAACATCGTCACCCCCCGCGAATACGTCGTGGTCTGCCGGCTGCACGTCGAACTCGACGGTGGCGGCGGGGACATCCACGTCACCCTGCCGTACTCCATGCTCGAACCGATCCGCGAGCTGCTCGATGCCGGCATCCAGAGCGACCGCAACGACCGCGACGAGAGCTGGGGCACCATGCTGCGCGAACAGCTCAACATCGCCGAAGTCACCCTGTCCAGCGTCCTGGCCACCAAGCGCATGAGCCTGCGCGACCTGACCACGCTGAAGATCGGCGACATCCTGCCCATCGACCTGCCCGCCCAGGTCCCGGTCTGCGTCGAGAACATCCCCGTCTTCACCGGCCAGTTCGGCGTCGCCAACGGCATGAACGCCGTAAAGATCACCGCTACCCACCCGCCGGGCACCCGCCCGCGTGTTCCCGTCATCCAGGAAGACCCGCAATGAACGACATCCTCGAGTCCAACGAACCGGCACCGGCGCAGTTCACCACCCTGCAGTCCGACGACACCCATGCCGGCTCCGACCTGAACCTTGACGTCATCCTCGACGTCCCGGTCACCCTGTCGCTCGAAGTCGGCCGCGCCCGCCTGCCGATCCGCAACCTGCTGCAGCTCAACCAGGGCTCGGTGGTCGAACTCGAACGCGGCGCCGGCGAATCGCTGGACGTGTTCGTCAACGGCACGCTCATCGCCCACGGCGAAGTGGTCGTCATCAACGACCGCTTCGGCGTGCGCCTCACCGACGTGGTCAGCCCCAGCGAACGGATCCGGAGACTGCGTTGATCGCCTCGGTCCTCCTCGCCGCCGCCGCCCCCGCAGGCAAGGTCGGCCAGCATGCCGCCGCCGCGCCGAGCATGTTCGGCGCCGTGCTGGCCCTGTTTGGCGTGCTGGCCCTGATCGTCGGCCTTGGCTGGCTGCTCAAGCGCATGCCCGGCAGCGGCTTCAAGCCCGCCGAAGGCCTGCGCATCGTCGCCAGCCTCAACGTCGGTGCCAAGGAACGCGTCGTCGTTGTCGACGTCAATGGCCAGCAGCTGCTGCTCGGCGTCACCGCCGGCGGCATCACCACGTTGCACCACCTGCCCGACCCCCTGCCCACCCCGGAACCGGCGCGCCTGCCGGATCTGAAGAACCTGCCGAATTTCGCCCAGCTGCTGCAACAGCGGCTGCGCAAGGAAAAATGATCATGCGTCGCCGCCGAGCATCCTGCCTTCGTTACCTGCCGCTGCTGTTCGCGCTGCTGCTGTGCGCCCTGCCCGCACTGGCCTGGGCCGCGCCCGGCGCGCCCGCCGTGCCCAACCTGCCCGACGTGAACGTCGGCAAGATCGGCGGCGCACCGGTCAGCCTGCCGCTGCAGACCCTGCTGCTGATGACCGCGATCACCCTGATCCCGTCCATGCTGCTGGTGCTCACCGCCTTCACCCGCATCATCATCGTGCTCGGCCTGCTGCGCCAGGCGCTGGGTACCGGCCAGACCCCCTCCAACCAGGTCCTGCTCGGCCTGGCCCTGTTCCTCACCGCCATGGTCATGCTGCCGGTCTGGCAGAAGGCCTGGGGCAGCGGCATGGCGCCCTACCTCAACGGCGAGATCGACTTCCAGACCGCCTGGACCCTCACCACCCAGCCCCTGCGCGCCTTCATGCTCGCCCAGATCCGCGAAACCGACCTGATGACTTTCGCCGGCATGGCCGGGCACGGCACCTACGCCAGTCCCGACGCCATTCCGTTCCCGGTGCTGGTCGCTTCGTTCGTCACCAGCGAACTGAAGACCGCGTTCGAAATCGGCTTCCTGATCTTCATCCCGTTCGTGATCATCGACCTGGTCGTGGCCAGCGTGCTGATGTCGATGGGCATGATGATGCTCTCGCCGATGCTGGTCTCGGCGCCCTTCAAGATCCTGCTGTTCGTGCTGGTCGACGGCTGGGTCCTGGTGGTCGGCACCCTGGCCGCCAGCTTCAACGCCGTCTGAGGTTGCCATGACCCCCGAACTTGCCCTGACCGAACTGCGCGGTGGCCTGATCACCGTGCTGTGGGTTGCCGGCCCGCTGCTGCTCACCGTGCTGATCGTCGGCGTGGTGGTTGGCGTGGTGCAGGCCGCCACCCAGCTCAACGAACCGACCATCGCCTTCGTCGCCAAGGCCGCCGCGCTCACCGCCGTGCTGTTCGCACTCGGCAGCCTGCTGATCGGCCACCTGGTCGAATACACCGTCCTGCTGTTCCAGCGCATCCCGCACCTGATCGGATAGCCGCGCGATGGATTCGGCAACCCAGATGGCCGCCGACGGGCTCAACGCCTTCGGCATGATCGGCACCGTGCTGTGGACCATGCTGCGTATCGGCGCGATGATCATGGCGATGCCGCTGGTCGGCAGCCGTGCCGTGCCCTCGCGGGTGAAGGTCATGCTGTCCGGTGCCCTGGCCATCGCCCTGTCGCCGATGCTGCCACCGGTACCGGCCTGGACCGGGTTCGACGCCGCCACCGTCCTCAGCATCGCCCGCGAACTGGCCATCGGCATCTCCATCGGCTTCCTGCTGCGGCTGGTGTTCGAAGCCGGTGCGATGGCCGGCGAACTGGTGTCGCAAGGCACCGGCCTGGCCTTCGCGCAGATGAGCGACCCGATGCGCGGCGGCACCTCCGGCGTGATCGGCCAATGGTTCTACCTGCTGTTCGGCCTGTTGTTCTTCACCGCCAACGGCCACCTCGCGCTGATTTCGCTGTTGATGGACAGCTACAAAGCCGTGCCGATCGGCAGCGCATTGCCCGATATCGACGCCTTCCTCAATGTCGCACCGATGTTCCTGCTACAGGTCTTCCGCGGAGCGTTGACCTTGGCCCTGCCGCTCACCGTGGCGATGCTGGCGATCAACCTGGCCTTCGGCGTGCTTTCCAAGGCCGCGCCCGCGCTCAACCCGATCCAGCTCGGCCTGCCGGTCGCACTGTTGCTGGGCCTGTTCCTGCTCACCGTCCTGGCAGGCGAAATGGGACCGCCGGTACAGCGTCTGTTCGACGCCGCGTTCCAGGCCGCTGACAGCGTGACGCAGTAGCGCGACCCGCTCCCGACATACGTCAGCGTATGCCGGCGATGTGATGACGACGTGATCGCCAAATGAACTTTTTGGCAGATTTTGCGCTTGCCTTCGCCCACCCGCTGTCGTTTCATGCGCCTACGGCAGGGGGAAGCGTGCCGGAGCAACCGGCGTCGACGCGCGCGCGTGCCGGTCGAGTTGTCTGCTGGGTACGCCAGGGAGAATCAGCATGCTGATCGGCAGTTACACCCAATGGTTGGTCGTGGTTTCACTGCTGGTCGCCATCCTCGCCTCGTTCACCGCGCTGGACATGGCCAACCGCGTCACCACCGCGCCCTCTCCACGCATCAGCGTGCTGTGGCTGCTCGGCGGCGGGTGCGCGATGGGCCTGGGCATCTGGTCCATGCACTTCATCGGCATGCTAGCATTCCGCCTGCCGATTCCACTGGGCTACGACCTGGCGCTGACTGCGGCATCGCTGCTGGTCGCCATGGCCTCGTCCATCTTCGCCTTGTGGCTGGTATCGCGTCCCACCCTGCCGCATTCGCGCCTGGCGCTGGGCGCGGTGCTGATGGGCTGCGGCATTGCCAGCATGCATTACATCGGCATGTCCGCGATGTTGATGCGGCCGGGCATCGAATACCACGCCGGCTGGTTCACGCTGTCGGTGCTGGTGGCCGTGGCGGCGTCGTGGGTCGCCTTGTTTGTCGCCTTCCGCCTGCGTCACAGCGATACCCGGCTGCACCACCGCATCGTGCCCGCGGTGCTGCTCGGCACGGCGATCGTCGGCATGCACTACACCGGCATGGCCGCCGCGCGGTTCCCGGCCAACAGCGTGTGCGGCGCCGCCGCCGGGGACGGCCTGCAGACCCAATGGCTGGGGGCCCTGGTGATGGTGCTGACCATCGGCATCCTCGCGGTGGTGCTGCTGGTGTCGTGGCTGGACCAGCGCCAGCAGGCGCAGTTGCTGCGGTTGCGCAACCAGCGCCTGCGCAGCTCGCTGGACGACGCCGAAGCCGAACTCAGCCAGGCCGCGCTGCACGACCCGCTGACCCACCTGCCCAACCGCCTGCTGCTGCAGCAGCGCATCGACCAGGCGCTGGTGGACGCCGAGCTGCGCGGCGGTCGCTTCGCGGTGATGTTCATGGACCTGGACGGGTTCAAGCAGGTCAACGATGCCTATGGCCACCAGACCGGCGACTCGCTGCTGGTGGCCGTGGCCGCGCGCACCCGCCAGCTGCTGCGCCCCGCCGACATCCTGGCGCGGCTGGGCGGCGACGAATTCGTGCTGGTGGTGGCCATCGAGAACGATGAAGACGTGGCCACCGTCGCCAGCCGCATCATCCAGGCCATCGGCAAGGGCAACCTGGTGCCCGGCCACGACCTGCAGATCACCGCCAGCATCGGCATCGCGATCTGCCCCGACCATGCCGCCACCGAGCGCCAGTTGATGGGATACGCCGATGCGGCGATGTACCAGGCCAAGGAGTCCGGTCGCAATGCCTACGTGGTGTTTTCCGAGTGGATGAGCGACAGCGCCGAGCAGCAGTTCCGCCTGCTGGCCGACCTGCGACGTGCCGTGGAACTCAAGCAGCTGTTCCTGCAGTACCAGCCCAAGGTGCGGGTCAGTACCCACCAGGTGTGTGGCGCCGAAGCGTTGCTGCGCTGGCAGCACCCCGAGCAGGGCCTGATCCCGCCGGACCGGTTCATCCGCCTGGCCGAACGCAGCGGTGTGATCAACGAGCTGGGGCGCTGGGCGCTCAATGAAGCCTGCCGGCAACTGCGGCGCTGGCACGACGCCGGCCACGACAACTGGTCGATCTCGGTGAATCTTTCGCCGATCCAGTTCGGCTCACCCTACCTGCTGCAGGAAGTCAGCGATGCGCTTGAGCGGCACCGGGTGGAACCACGCCGGCTGGTGCTGGAAATCACCGAAAGCGCGGTGATGCGCGATACCGAGACCAGCCTGCGCCTGCTGCAGTCGCTGGCGCGGCTGGGCGTGGGTATCTCCATCGACGATTTCGGCACCGGGTATTCCAGCCTGCTCTACCTGAAACGGCTGCCGGCCACCGAAATCAAGATCGACCACGCCTTCATCCGCGACCTGGAAAACAGCTCCGAAGACGTGGTGATCGTTTCGGCCATCGTGGCCCTGGGCCATGCCCTGGACATGGACATCGTCGCCGAAGGGGTGGAGACCGCCGGCCAGCGTGCCTACCTGGAGCGGCTCGGCTGCGACTTCCTGCAGGGCTACCTGCTCGGGCGCCCGGTCGACCCGGAGCGCTTCATGCAGCTGCACGACCTGCCCCGCCCGCGCATGAGCCTGGCCCCGGAACTGAACACCCTTGGCGGCGGGCATTTCCTGGAGTGAGGCGCCAGCCACGCAGGGCGTGGCTCTACTGCCAACATCGACTGGTACGCCTTGAAGGTCAGGCGGCGCGCAGGATAGCGACCCCGGTGACGATCAGCCCGGCGGCCATCCAACGGCGCCTCGGCACGCGTTCGCGCAGCACCCAGGCGGAAATCATCATCGCGAACACGATGGAGGTTTCACGCAGCGCGGAGACCATCGCCACCGGCGCCTGGGTCATTGCCCACAGCGCCAGCCCGTAGGCGATCAGCGTACCCATGCCGTCCACGAGACCGTACTGCCAGTTGGACCGGGCGTAGACCCGCAGTTGCGGCCTGCGTTTCCACAGGGCCCAGAGCGGAAGCGGCAGGCCCGAGAGCAGGAACAGCCACAGCGTATAGGCGACCGGCGCTCCCGACTGGCGTGCGCCCCAGGCGTCCGCCACCGTGTAGGTGGTCGCATTCCAATCGACCGCACGTACACCCCCCGCCTTCCGGAACGGTTCTTGCACCACCCCGGGTACCCCCCGTGGTGCCCTGCCCCGATGTCCGAAAACGAACAAGCCGGCGAAAAAACCGAACAACCTACCGAAAAACGCCTGCGCGATGCCCGTGAAGAGGGCAACATCCCGCGCTCGCGCGAGCTGGCGACCGCCGCCGTGTTCGGCGCCTCGGTGCTGGCGTTGATGGCGTTTTCCGGCGGCATGGCCAGCAGCGGCAAGGCCTGGATGAAATCCGCGCTCAGCCCCGAACCCGGACTGCGGTTCGAGCCGCAGGGGCTGTTCAGCCACTTCGGCCACCTGTTCCTGCAGCTGATGCTGGCCCTGTGGCCGCTGCTGCTGGTCTGCCTGCTGGCCAGTTTCCTGGCGCCGGTCGCGATGGGCGGGCTGCGCTGGTCGAACAAATCGCTGATGCCGCAGTTCAACCGGCTCAGCCCGATGGCCGGCATGAAGCGCCTGTACGGCGCCGAAGCCATCGCCGAGTTCATCAAATCGCTGCTTCGCATCCTGTTCGTCGGCGCCGCCGCCGGACTGGTGGTCTGGCACGGCATCCGTCCGCTGCGCGACCTGGTCCACCAGCCGCTGGAAGCGGCCATCGTCAACGGCCTGGGCTTCACCCTCAAGCTGATGCTGGCCACCGGCGGCGCGATGATGCTGCTGGCCGCCATCGACGCCCCCTACCAGCGCTGGAACTGGATGCGCAAGCTGAAGATGACCCGTGAAGAGCTGCGCCGGGAGATGAAGGAAAGCGAGGGCAGCCCCGAAATGAAGGGCCGCATCCGCCAGATGCAGCACCAGATGGCCAACCGCCAGATGATGGAAGCGGTGCCCACCGCCGACGTGGTGGTGGTCAACCCGACCCACTACGCGGTAGCCCTCAAGTACGACGGCGGAAAAATGGGCGCCCCCACCGTTGTCGCCCTGGGCGTGGACGAAACCGCCCTGCGCATCCGTGAAGTGGCCGACGGCAACAGGGTCGCCATCGTCTCGGCGCCGCCTTTGGCACGCGCCTTGTATCGGGAAGGTCAACTTGGAAAGGAAATCCCCGTGAGACTGTATTCGGCCGTTGCCCAGGTCCTGTCCTACGTCTACCAGCTGCGTACCTGGCGGGGCGGGCCGATGCCGGCCGCACCGCACGTGGATATCGATGAGTTCGGCAAGGGTGGCCGTCCATGAGCGCCCAGCCCGCCGGCATGAACACCCGTCGCGCCCTGGACATGATCCGCCAGGGCCTGGGCGCCCCGCTGATCGTGCTGGCCCTGCTGGCCATGGTGGTGGTGCCGCTGGCCGCGCCGGTGCTGGATGCGCTGTTCACCTTCAACATCGCCATCTCGCTGATGGTGCTGCTGGCCGTGGTGTACGTGAAGCGCCCGCTGGACTTCACCATCTTCCCGATCGTGCTGCTGGTCACCACCATGCTGCGGCTGGCGCTGAACGTGGCCTCCACCCGCGTGATCCTGCTCAACGGCCAGAACGGCCACGACGCCGCCGGCAAGGTGATCGCCGCGTTCGGCGAATTCGTGATCGGCGGCAACTACGCCGTCGGCATCGTGGTCTTCGCGATCCTGACCATCATCAATTTCGTGGTGATCACAAAGGGAGCCGGCCGCGTGTCCGAAGTGACCGCGCGCTTCATCCTCGATGCCATGCCTGGCAAGCAGATGGCGATCGACGCCGACCTCAACGCCGGTTTGCTGACGCGTGAAGAAGCCAAGCTGCGCCGTGAAGAAGTCCGCGAGGAAGCCGACTTCTACGGCGCCATGGACGGTGCCAGCAAGTTCATCCGCGGCGACGCCATCGCCGGCATCCTGATCCTGTTCATCAACATGCTGGGCGGCCTGGCGGTGGGCGTGCTCCAGCACGGCATGCCGTTCGGCGAAGCCGCAGCCACCTATACCCTGCTGTCCATTGGTGACGGGCTGGTGGCGCAGCTGCCCGCGCTGCTGGTGTCCTCGGCGGTGGCGATGCTGGTGACCCGCGCCTCGCGCTCGCAGGACATGGCCCAGGCCATGATGGGGCAGGCGTTCGGCCAGCACCGCGCGCTGAGCATCACCGCCGGCATTCTGATCCTGGTCGGTCTGGTGCCGGGCATGCCCAACGTCGCCTTCTTGACGCTGGGTGCCATCATCGGCTTCGTTGCCTGGAAGCTGTGGAAGAAGAGCACCGCGGCCGAACGCGCGGCCGCCGCGCCGGCCGCGGCCGGCCCCGGCAGCGCGCTCGGCCTGCCCGCAGGCACCCCCTCACCGACTGCCGAGCTGACCTGGGACGAACTGCGCCCGGTCGACCCGCTGGGCCTGGAGGTGGGCTACCGGCTGATCCCGCTGGTGGACAAGAACCAGGGCGGCGAACTGATGGCGCGGATCAAGGGCGTGCGCCGCAAGCTCACCCACGACATCGGCTTCCTGATTCCCTCGGTCCACATCCGCGACAACCTGGAGCTGGGCGCCACTGCCTACCGGCTGCTGATCCACGGCGTACCGGTGGCCACCGCCGATATCCATCCCGACCGCGAACTGGCGTTGGACCCCGGCAGTGCGCTGGGCGCGCTGGACGGCATCGCCGGCAAGGACCCCGCCTTCGGCCTGGATGCCACCTGGATCCAGCCACACCAGCGCGCCCACGCCGAATCGATGGGCTACACCGTGGTCGACCCGGCCACCGTGGTCGCCACCCACCTCTCCCACCTCATCCGCGAACACGCCCCGGAACTGCTCGGCCACGAAGAGGTCCAGCAGCTGCTGGCCAACCTGGCCAAGAGCGCGCCCAAGCTGGTCGAAGACCTCACGCCGAAGGCGCTGCCGCTTTCGGTGGTGGTGCGGGTGCTGCAGAACCTGCTGATCGAACGCATCCCGGTGCGCCAGCTGCGCAAGATCGCCGAGTCGCTGGTGGAGAACGCGCCGATGAGCCAGGACCCGGGCGTGCTGACCGCCGCGGTGCGCAACGCGCTGGGCCGTTTCATCGTGCAGGAGATCGCCGGAATGTCGGCGGAGCTGCCGGTGTTCACCCTCAACCCGCAATTGGAACGTGTCTTGCAGGAGTCCACACAGGGCAACGGCGCCGCGCTGGAACCCGGACTCGCCGAGCGACTGCACCAGAGCCTGGCCGAATGTGTCGGCAAGCAGGAAGCGAAGAACGAGCCCGCGGTGGTGTTGGTGCCCGGTCCGGTACGTGCCGCGCTGGCACGGCTGGTACGCCACAGCGTTCCGTCGCTGTCCGTGCTGGCCTACAGCGAGGTGCCCGAGGACAAGCGGCTGAAGCTGGTCGGCACGATCAGCTGAGCCGGAACGCCGACAGCACCGCGTCAGAAAACAGACACCTCCATTTCGTATTCACCGCAGCAGGACAAGAAGGGAACCCCGGACCGTGCAGACCACCGACAACCAGCGCTTCCCTTCCACCCCACAGCCCCCGTCCCGGTACCACAGCATGAAAATCAAACGCTTCGTCGCTCCCGATATGCGCTCGGCCATGAACCTGGTGCGCAAGGAACATGGTCCCGATGCGGTGATCCTGTCCAATCGCCGGATCGAGGAAGGCGTGGAGATCGTAGCGGCGGCGAACTATGACGAAGGCGCGGTGCAGCGTGCACTGGAAGCGGCACGCAAGGACGTTGCCCCGGCGCCGCCGGCGCCGCGCCCGCGCAACGCAGCCGATGCGGTGATCGCCGCGGTCACCCGCCGCAAGGCGCCGATGACCGCACCGGAACCGGTGGCGGCCACCACCTCGGCCGTGGCCGCTCTGGCCCGTGCGGCGGTGGGTGCCACCGGCCGCACCCTGGATACCGCCAACGAAATCGTGCCGCCGCGCGGCAGCGCCGGTTTCGCGGCAACCCTGGCCCGGGCCGCCGTGCCGCCGACCCGTGCCGACACGCTCCCGGAGCAGATCTTCGCCCCGTTCAACGTGGAACAGGCCGCCGCCCACGAGGCAGCCCCGGTTGCTGCCCGGCCCATGATCGAAGACGCACCGTCTCCGGTCCGCGCCACCCCCGCCGCCCCGGTCAACCGCGCCCGCTTCATCATCGACCCGCCGCTGGACGAGGCCCCGCTGTTCGACATGCACCCTCCGGCCGGCCGCAGCCTGCCGCCGCAGCTGCCGCAGATGCCGTCGCAGCAGATGCAGCGCGCCCCACTGGATGTGCCGCTGGCTCCACTCTGGGAAACCGTGCCGGTAGTGCCGGCGCCGATGACTCCCGCCCTGGCCATCGACGACTCGGCCGTGTTCGCGCCCCCCGCCCCGCTTGCGGAGGCCGAGGCTGCACCGCCCGCCGCGGTCACCGTCGCGCCTGCTGCCCCGATCGTGGCAGCGGCCACGCTGCCCCCGATGCAGGCCGCCAACGAACCGACCGCGGTTGCAGACGCCGCGGAGGGGGAGACGCCGGCCGCAGCGGTGCCCGCACCGCCGGTGGTCGCCGCACCGGCGGCCCTGACCCTGGTCCGCGATGATGAAGAGCTGCGCCAGCTGCGTCACGAAGTGGCCGGCATGCGCCAGGTCATCGAACGCGAAATGAACCGTTTCACCGACGAGCGCCTGCGTGGCTCGGCGGTCCGTGCCGCCGCGCTGGACCTGATGGACGAGTATGGCTTCGACGCCGGCATCTGCCGCGACGTGGCCCTGCAGATCCCGCTGGACACCGAAGCCCACCGTGGCCGCGGCCTGATGCTGGGCCTGCTGTCCCGGAAACTGCCGATCGCCCCGGTCGACCCGCTCGAGGCCGGTGGCGTGATCGCCCTGGTCGGCCCCACCGGTGCCGGCAAGACCACCACGATCGCCAAACTGGCGTCGCGCTTTGCCGAAGCCCATGCCGCCCGCGACGTTGCCCTGGTCACCACCGACACCGCCCGGATCGGCGCCCGCGAACAGCTGTACGGCTTCGGCCGCCAGCTTGGCATCGCGGTGCACGAAGCCAGCAGTGGCAGCGACCTGGCGCAGCTGCTGGAGCGCCTGAAGGACTACAAGCTGGTGCTGATCGACACCGCCGGGCTGGGCCCGCGCGACCGTGCCCTGGCCGCCCAGCTGCAGTGGCTGCGTGCGGCCGGGCAGATCCGCACCCTGCTGGTGCTGCCGGCCAACACCAGCTTCAGCGACATGGATGAGGTGGTCCGCCGCTTCAGCGCCGCCAACCCGCAGGGCGTGGTGCTGAGCAAGCTGGACGAGACCGGCCGCTTCGGCACCGCGCTGTCGGTGGCGGTCGACCACCGCCTGCCGATCACCTGGGTGACCGACGGCCAGGACGTTCCCGAAGACCTGCACCGGGCCAGTGCGGCCAATCTTGTACTTCGCCTTGAAGATTTGCGCCGCGCGGCCGATATGCCCTGCAACCCGGAGTTGAACCATGCCGTCGCGTGAGTATGAAAACCTGACCAGGACCTTCCCGCTGTCGGCCACCCGCAGCCAGCCGCTCGGCCCGGTCCGCACCATCGCCGTGACCGGCGGCAAGGGCGGCGTGGGCAAGACCAACGTCTCGGCCAACCTGGCCGTGGCGCTGGCTGGCATGGGCAAGCGCACCCTGCTGCTGGACGCCGACCTGGGCCTGGCCAACATCGATGTGATCCTGGGCCTGCAGCCCAAGCTGACCCTGGCCGACCTGGTCGCCGGGCGCTGCACCCTGGACGAAGTGATCCTGGAAGGCCCCAACGGCGTGCTGGTGGTGCCGGCCGCGTCCGGCCGCCGCCACATGGCCGAACTGCAGCCGGCCGAACACGTCGGCCTGGTCAACGTGTTCTCCGAACTGGAGCGCGACCTGGACTTCATGGTGGTGGACACCGCCGCCGGCATCACCGACGGCGTGCTGACCTTCTGCCAGGCCGCGCAGGACACCGTGGTGGTGGTCTGCGACGAACCGGCCTCGATCACCGACGCCTACGCGTTGATCAAGGTGCTCTCGCGCGAGCGCGGCGTGGACCGCATCCAGGTGGTGGCCAACATGGTCCGCGACCCCAACGAAGGCCGTGTGCTGTACGAGAAGCTCAGCCGGGTCTGCGAGAAATTCCTCGCCGACGTGTCGCTGAACTACCTCGGCTGCGTACCGCAGGACGACTGGCTGCGCCTGTCGGTGCAGCGCCAGCAGCCGGTGGTGAAGGCCTACCCGTCCAGCCCGGCCGCCCAGGCGATCGCCGAGATCGCCCGCCGCACCGCGCGCTGGCAGGCCCCGACCGAGCCACGCGGCGGGGTCGAGTTCTTCCTGGAACGCATCCTCAAGCAGCGCGGGGTGGCCGCATGAAAGGCGCCGCACAATACAAGGAGGTGCAGCGCGCCGCCGCCAACGAGTGCATCGCCCAGCACTCGGACCTGGTCCGGCGCATTGCCCACCACCTGGCCGCGCGCCTGCCGGCCAGTGTCGAAGTCGATGACCTGATCCAGGCCGGCATGATGGGCCTGATCGAGGCCTCGCGCAGCTACGACGCCGACCAGGGCGCCTCGTTCGAGACCTACGCCTCGATCCGCATCCGCGGTTCGATGATCGACGAGATCCGCCGGGGCGACTGGGTGCCGCGCTCGGTGCACCGCCGTGCCCGCGATGCCGCCTCCACCATCCGCCGCCTGGAACAGACCACCGGCCGCGCCGCCAGCGCCACCGAGGTGGCCGCGGCGATGGACATGCCGCTGCCGGACTACCTGCGCCTGATGGAAGACGCCGCGCGCGGCCAGGTGCTGAGCCTGGAATCGCGCATCGAAGACCAGGGCGAACTGGACACCGTGGCCCAGGGCGGCCCGACCCCGCAGCAGGTGCTGGAACGCGGCGAGTTCGGCCGCGAACTGGGCCATGCGATCGGCCTGCTGCCCGAGCGCGAACAGCTGGTGCTGTCGCTGTACTACGAGCAGGAACTGAACCTGAAAGAGATCGGCGCGGTGCTCGGGGTCAGCGAGTCGCGCGTCTGCCAGATCCATGGCCAGGCCGTACTGCGCCTGCGTGGGCGATTGAAGATCTTCGAGGCGGCCGACGCCGGCCTCGAGAACAACTGATACCGAGGAAAGTGCTTTGAACAAGAACATGCGTATCCTGATCGTCGACGATTTCTCGACCATGCGTCGTATCGTCAAGAACCTGCTGGGCGATCTGGGCTTCACCAATACGGCCGAAGCCGAGGACGGGCATGCCGCGCTGGCCCTGCTGCAGAGCCAGCCGTTCGATTTCGTGGTCACCGACTGGAACATGCCGGTGATGACCGGCATCGACCTGCTCAAGGCGATCCGCGCCGACGCCAAGCTCAAGACCCTGCCGGTCCTGATGGTCACCGCCGAAGCCAAGCGCGAACAGATCATCGAAGCGGCCCAGTCGGGCGTCAACGGCTACATCATCAAGCCGTTCACCGCCCAGACCCTGGAAGAAAAGCTCGGCAAGATCTTCGAACGGCTGGCGGCGAGCGCCTGATGGAAACCCTTCGCGACAAATCGGCGCTGGTGCAGCGCCTGCAGGACGCCCTTGCCGCGCTGGAAGGCGGCGACGAAGCCGGTTGGCGTCGGGAAATCGACGCGCTTGCCGCGCTGCGCACCCAGCCGATGATGGCCGGGCTGAACCGTCTTGCCCGCGAACTGGGCCAGGCCCTGGGCGAACTGCCCACCCTGCCCAGCGAAGCCGGCGAGCTGGATGATGCCTGCGCGCGCCTGGACCACGTGGTGGCGATGACCGAACAGGCCACCCACCGCACCCTGGACCTGGCCGAAGAATGCCGGGCGCTGACCGAGCAGCTGCGCGCCAACGGGCTGAGCCCGGACCAGGACCAGCAGCTGGACCGCATCCGCCACAACCTGACCGAGATCGCGCTCACCCAGAGCTACCAGGATCTCACCGGGCAGATCATCCGCCGCGTGGTCGGCATCGTCCGCCGCGTGCACGAAGGCTTCGGCGCGCTTGGCCTGCCGCCGCCCGAGACAGCCGCGGGCAAGCGTGACAACGGCCTGGCAGGCCCGGCCGTGACCGGGCTGGACCGCCACCAGGTGTCGCAGGTGGACGCCGACGACCTGCTTTCCGATTTGGGGCTTTGAAACCATGAGTGCTGTTCCAGACGACATTGCCGCCGACTTCATCCTCGAGGCCCAGGAGATCCTGGATCGCCTCGGCGAACAGCTGGTGTCGCTGGAGCAGTCGCCCCAGGACAGCGACCAGCTCAACGCGGTCTTCCGCGGCTTCCACACCCTCAAGGGCGGTGCCGGCTTCCTCGGCATCCAGGCCATGGTGGAGCTGTGCCACGCCGCCGAGGAAACCCTCGGCATGGCCCGTTCCGGCCAGGCCGTGCTGCAGGCGCACCACTTCGACGCCGCGCAGCAGTCGCTGGACTACCTGCAGTCGATGCTGGACTCGGTCGCGGCCGGTACCGAGCCAGGCTATGCGCCACCGGCGCTGATCGCCCAGTTCGACGTCAACGGCCCGGCCGTGCCGGCGCCGGCAACGGCCGCCGCGCCGGCCCATGCGGACCTGATCACCGACGACGAGTTCGAAGCGCTGCTGGACACGCTGCACGGTGGCGCCGCGCCGACCGCCGTGACCGCCACGAAAAAGGCCGATGACGGGCTGATCGGGGAAGACGAATTCGAAGCACTGCTCGACCAGCTGCATGGCGGCGCGGCGCCCGGTGCCCATGCGGTGACCGCACCGGCACCCGCCCCGGTCGCGCCGGCGCGCGCGGTGGCTGCCCCCGCAGCGGCCAAGCCCGCCGCCAGCAAGCCGGTGGCTGAAGCCGAACACACCGTGCGCGTGGACACCAAGCGCCTGGACGCCATCGTCAACCTGATCGGCGAACTGGTGCTGTCGCGCAACCGGCTCAAGACCCTGCGCGCACGCCTGCATGACGAAGAACTGGACCGTGCCGTGTCGACCCTGGACATCGCCACCGCGCGCCTGCAGTCGGCGGTGATGCGTACGCGCATGCAGCCGGTCGGCAAGGTGTTCTCGCGCTTCCCCAAGGTGGCCCGCGACGTGGCCCGCAACCTGAAAAAGGAAGTGGAGCTGGAACTGGTCGGCGCGGAAACCGAACTGGACCGCAACCTGGTCGAAGCACTGGCTGACCCGCTGGTGCACCTGGTGCGCAACGCGATCGACCACGGCATCGAAATGCCGGACCTGCGCGAAGCGCAGGGAAAGACCCGCAGCGGCAACGTACGCCTGTCGGCGCAGCAGGAAGGCGACTACGTCAGCATTGAAGTGCAGGACGACGGTGCCGGCATCGACCCGGAACGGCTGCGCGCCAAGGCGCGTGAAAAGGGCCTGATCGACCCCGAAGCCGCCGCCCGGCTGAGCAGCGAGGAGTGCCTGCACCTGGTGTTCCTGCCCGGTTTTTCGACCAAGCAGGAAGTCACCGACATTTCCGGCCGCGGCGTCGGCATGGACGTGGTGCAGTCGCGCATCCGCGAGCTGAGCGGACAGATCCAGATCCAGTCCGAGCTGGGCCGGGGCAGCCGTTTCCTGATCCGGGTGCCGCTGACCCTGGCGATCCTGCCGACCCTGCTGGTGCAGGCCGGCGAAGACATCTACGCGCTGCCGCTGGCACGCGTGATGGAAGTGCTGCACGCACCGAACACCTCGCTGGGCTGGTTCGACGGCCGCGCCGTGCTGGACCGCCGCTCGCACACCCTGCCGCTGGTCGACCTGCGCCATTGGCTGGACGTGGAACCGGCCGCCTCCTCGCTGCTCACCATCGTGGTGCTGCAGGCCGGCGAGGCGCGCTTCGGGCTGGTGGTGGACCAGGTCCGCGGTCGCGAGGAAGTGGTGATCAAACCGCTGCCCAAGGCCCTGCGCGGCCTGCGCGGCTATGCCGGCGCCACCCTGATCGGCGACGGCCGCATGTCGCTGATCCTCGACGTGGATGGTCTGCGCTGAGTAGAGCCACGCCCTGCGTGGCTGAACCACCGACCCACCCCCACCTCAAGACCCCTTCACGCGCGCCGATAACGGAACAATGGACAGACTCAGCCTCATCGGACTTTTCCTCGCCCTGGCCTCGCTGGTCGGCGGCAGCATCCTCAAGGGTGCCGGGCTGGCGTCGCTGTGGTCCCCGGCCGCGTTCGTCATCGTCATCGTCGGCACGTTGGCCGCGATCCTGCTGCACACCTCCCCGGCGGTGTTCAAACATGCCTTCAGGATCGTGCGCTGGATCGTGCGTCCGCCCAGCAGCGACCGCGCCGAGCTGATCCGCCAGATCGTGGAATGGAGCAACATCGCCCGCCGCCAGGGCCTGCTGGGCCTGGAAACGCAGGTCGATGCCCAGGACGATCCGTTCCTGCGCAAGGGCCTGCAGCTGCTGGTCGACGGCGTGGAACCGGAAACCATCCGGCACATGCTGGAAATCGAACTGAGCAGCCAGGAAAGCAAGGACCTGGCCGCGTCCAAGGTGTTCGAAGGCATGGGCATCTATGCACCCACCCTGGGCATCATCGGCGCGGTGCTGGGCCTGATCGCGGTAATGAAGAACCTGGCCGATCCCAGCAAGCTCGGCCACGGCATCGCCGCCGCGTTCACCGCCACCATCTATGGCATCGCCTCGGCCAACCTGCTGTTCCTGCCGGTGTCGGCCAAGCTCAAGAGCGTGATCCATCACAACAGCCGCGACCGCGAGATGATCATCGAAGGCCTGATCTCGATCGCGCAGGGCGAGAATCCGCGCAACATCGAAACCAACCTGTCCGGGTTCCTGCACTGACATGGCCCGCCGGAAAGCCCACGAAGAGCATGCCAACCACGAGGCCTGGGCGATCCCCTACGCCGACCTGATGACGCTGCTGCTTGCCTTCTTCGTGGTGATGTACGCCATTTCCTCGCTCAACGAAGGCAAGTACCGGGTCATGGCCGACGCACTGACCACCGCCTTCGGCGGCGCGCCGCGCACCATCAACCCGGTGCAGGTCGGCAACCAGCAGGTGCAGGGCGGCGGCTGGGACAGCCCGTCGGTCATCAAGGCCGGCAATCGGGTCGGGCCCTCGGCGCCGTCGCCCAGCAACGACCCCACCCTGCTGCCGGCCATGGCCTCGCAGATGCGCATGCCGGTGTCGGTGCACAACCAGGAACAGCTGCAGCGCGCCGAACGCCAGCTCAACGGCATCGCCGACCGCCTCACCGCCACCCTGGCACCGCTGATCGATCGCGGCATGATCAGCGTGCGCCGCACCGAGCTGTGGATCGAAGTGGAAATCAACAGCGACATCCTGTTCGCCACCGGCTCGGCCACCCTGGACCTGCAGGCCAGGAGCACCCTGGCCTCGCTGGCCCAGGTGCTGCACGACGCCCCCAACGGGGTGCGCGTGGAAGGCCACACCGACGACGTGCCGATCGCCACCGCGCAGTTCCCGTCGAACTGGGAACTGTCGGCCGCGCGCGCTGCCAGCGTGGTGCACCTGTTCGCCGACCAGGGCGTGCAGCCGGCACGACTGGCGATGGTCGGCTATGGCCAGTTCCGCCCACGCGAGGACAATGCCAGCGCCCAGGGCCGCAACCGCAATCGCCGGGTCATGGTGATCATCCTGGCCGACACCGCGCAGGGCGCGGATCCGTTGGGCCCGCAGCTCACCGCCGAAACCAGCGCCGCACCGGCGCCGGCGCCGGCCGCACCTGCCCCTGTTTCCCCCCTCGCCCCGGTGCAGCTGCCACCGGTGCCGGCCGGCAGCCGTGTTGGCGCCGCCGTCCCCCCTGCAATGAAGGAGTGAACCGATGCGTATCTGGGCAATCGCCAACCAGAAAGGCGGCGTGGGCAAGACCACCACGACCCTCGCGCTGGGCCGCGGCCTGGCCACGCTGGGCCACCGCGTCCTGCTGATCGACCTGGACCCGCATTCGTCGCTGACCCGCGCGTTCAACGTTCCGCTGGACCCGCCGCCGGCCGGCGTGCTGGAACTGTTCGGCACCCCGCCGGCGGAGCTGGGCGCGCTTGCCCACCGCAGCGCCGTGCCGGGCCTGGATTACATCTGCGCGCAGGCGGCGCTGGCCACGCTGGAGCGGCGCAGCGCCAACCAGCCCGGACTCGGCCTGGCGCTGCAGAACGCCATGGCCCGTCACCAGGGCCAGCATGACTACATCCTGCTCGACTGTGCGCCGACCCTGGGCCTGCTGATGATCAACGCGCTGGCCGCGGCCGACCGCCTGATCATCCCGACCCAGGCCGAGCCGCTGGCGCTGCACGGGCTGGACGGCATGGTCCGCACCGGAGAGATGGTCGAGCGTTCGCGCCGTCGCCCGCTGCCGATGTCGATCCTGCCGACCCTGTTCGACCGTCGCACCCGCGCCGGCAACGAAACGCTCAAACTGATGCAGGACCGCCATGGCCAGCGGGTCTGGGAAGACGCGATTCCGGTCGACACCCGCATCTGCAATGCCGCCAGCCTGACCGTTCCACTGACCTCGGATGACTATCCGGGCCGGGGTCTGCTGGCCTACCGCCGCGCGCTGGAGTGGATCCTGGCTGACGATGCCCAACAGATGGAGCGCGCGGCATGAGCAGCACCGGCGTACTGGACGACTATCTGGTGGAACTGCTGGGCGACGCCGTGCCGGAGGCGCCGGTCGTGGCCGCCCGTGCCGACGAGGACGACGGCACCGGTGTTGCCGACGCCATCCGGGCCGAGTTTGCCGCCGCCCCGGCACCCCCCGGTTTCGACACCCCCACCTCACCGGGTGCACCGGACCACCTGGCGCTGCTGGATGAGCTGCTCAACGATCCTGCATTGGGTCCGGTGGCCACGCCGTCTGCGGCCGCCGCGTTTGACACCCCCACCTCGCCGGGTGCGCCCGCCAACCTGGCACTGCTTGACGAACTCCTCAACGACCCCGCCCTGGGCCCGGTCGACGACGCCCCGCGCCCGAGCTGGGACGACCTTCCCGCCGAGCAGCTGCTCGCCAGCGCGCCTGTCGCGGCCAGCCCGGCCGCCGCCGTGGCCGCCGAGCCGGTCCGCGTCGCCGCACCGGTGACCGCCCCGGCTGCCGCGCCAGCGCCGGTGGTGCCCACGCCGGTTGCGCGCAGCGCCCCGGCGCCGACGACGCCGGCACCGTCCGGCCGCCCCAGCAGCTGGCAGGAACTGCAGGCCCAGGCCCGCAACCCCGCGTCCAGCCCGCGCAGCGACCGCCGCGCCAGCGAGCGCGCCTCGCGCTGGCTGCGCCTGCGCTGCGGCGCCCAGGCCTATGCACTGGAGCTGCTGAAGGTGCAGGAAGTGGTGCTGCCGGTGCCGCTGCTGCCGCTGCGCGGCACCGCCTCGGCGATGCTGGGCATCATGAACCTTCGCGGCCAGGTGGTCCCGGTGATGGACCTGGGCATCCACCTGGGCACCGGTCCGGCCCAGGACGACGCCAACACGCGCATCGTGGTGCTGGAAGAGAACGGCGAAACCATGGGCCTGCGCGTGTCGGCCGTGGAGGACGTGGCCAACCTGACCGATTCGCAGATCGAACCGCCCGACACCGCCCGCATCTGCCAGATCTCCAACGACCTGTTCCGCGGCGTGGCGCGGGTCACGGCGCAGCCGATGATCCTGCTGGATGCCACGCAGCTGTTGAATTAGGAATGTCGCCGGCCGTGCGTGGGACACGCATGGCGTGTCGCTACGCAAGGCTGAGCGCAGCTGTGTCCGGCATCGCGTGCATGGCCGGAAATGCATAGCGACACGCCATGCGTGTCCCACGCGGCGCGAAGCGATCCCGGAACAACCCCGCCCTAAAGGTTTCGGAACTTGCGCCGTTATTGACCTAGGAACCGTTTGTCCGGAGCAACGATGAGCACTGTGGCCCTGGGTGATGATCTCGGTATCGAGACCAGCACCGAGCTCAAAACACGCCTGGCCCCCTTGGTGGACCAGGGCGGCGACCTGACGCTGGACGCCAGCCAGGTCGGCCGTATCCATACCGCGTCGGTGCAGGTCCTGTGTGCTTTCGTCGAGGCCCGCCGCCAGGCCGGCCACCCGACCGCATTCGACGGCTGCACCGCCACCTTCCGCGACGCCGCGCGACTGCTCGGCGTCACCCAGGCCCTGGGCCTGGATGCAACCCATGACAACCTGAAATCTGTGGAGAACGCGGCATGAGCGCACGTATCTTGGTGGTGGACGATTCGGCGTCGATGCGCCAGATGGTTTCCTTCGCCCTCACTTCGGCTGGCTTTTCCGTCGAGGAAGCCGAAGACGGCGCGGTCGCGCTGGGCCGCGCCAAGGGCCAGCGCTTCAACGCGGTGGTCACCGACGTCAACATGCCGAACATGGACGGCATCTCGCTGATCCGCGAGCTGCGCCAACTGCCGGACTACAAGTTCACCCCGATGCTGATGCTGACCACCGAGTCGGCCGCCGACAAGAAGTCCGAAGGCAAGGCCGCCGGCGCCACCGGCTGGCTGGTCAAGCCGTTCAACCCGGAACAGCTGGTCGCCACCGTCCAGAAAGTCCTGGGCTGATCCTGCCCCGCCCCCCCCTTCCCCTTTGGTAACCGGACCCGAACTGCCATGAGCATGGACCTGCAACGCTTCCACGCCACCTTCTTCGAGGAAAGCCGCGAGGGCCTGGACGCCATGGAAGCCGGCTTGCTGGCACTGGAATCGGGCCAGCAGGATCCGGAAATCATCAACTCGGTGTTCCGCGCCGCGCACTCGATCAAGGGCGGCGCCGGCACGTTCGGCTTCGACGCCATCGCCGGCCTGACCCATGTGCTGGAAACGCTGCTGGATGAGCTGCGTGCCGGCAAGCGCGCCCTGGAAGCGGCCGCGGTGGATGCGATGCTGTCCTCGGTGGACGTGCTGCGCGCGCTGCTGCGCGAAGCCGAACACGGCCAGCCGGCCGACCCGCAGGCGGTGTCCGCGATCAAGGCGCGCCTGGAAGCGGTGCTGTCCGGCCAGGCCGCTGCCACTGCGGCACCGGCCGCCGCCAAGGTCGACGACACCCCCGAAGCGTGGCAGATCGGCTTCGTGCCGGCGCCGTCGCTGTTCATGAGCGGCAACGACCCGCTGCGCATCATCCGCGAACTCGAACACCTGGGTTCGCTGCAGGTCGCCGCACGCCTGGAGCGGCTGCCCGGCTTCGACCAGCTCGATCCGCTCGAAGCGCACCTGGCCTGGGACCTGGGCCTGGTCGGCAAGGTGCCGCGCAGCAAGATCGAAGACACCTTCGCCTGGGTCGTGGACGACTGCGAACTGGACATCCGTCCGGCCGCGCCGCCCAGCCTGGCCACCAGCGCGCCGGTGGCAGCGCCTGCCGCGGTGGTCGCGCCGGTCGCCGCCGCGCCCGCGCCCGCCAGCGCCCCGGCTGCCCAGGAAGCGGAATCCTCCATCCGCGTGGCCGTGGAAAAGGTCGACGCGCTGATCAACCTGGTCGGCGAACTGGTCATCACCCAGGCCATGCTCAAGCAGGTCTCCAACGCCCTGGACCCGGTCCACGCCGAACAGCTGTTCGCCGGCCTGGACCTGCTCGAGCGCAACACCCGAGACCTGCAGGAAGCGGTGATCGGCGTGCGCATGCTGCCAGTGGACGCGGTGTTCCGCCGCTTCCCGCGCCTGGTCCGCGACCTCTCCTCGCGCCTGGGCAAGCAGGTGCGCCTGCGCACCGTCGGCGAAGGTACCGAACTGGACAAGGGGCTGATCGAAAAGATCGCCGACCCGCTGGTCCACCTGGTGCGCAACTCGATCGACCACGGCCTGGAAATGCCCGACGTCCGCCGTGACGCCGGCAAGGACGAAACCGGCACCATCACCCTGGCCGCTTCGCACCAGGGCGGGCATATCGTGATCGAAGTCAGCGACGACGGCCGTGGCCTGAACCGCGACAAGATCCTGGCCAAGGCGCTGGAGCGCGGCCTGAGCGTGCCGGACAACCCCACCGACGCGCAGGTCTGGGACCTGATCTTCCAGCCCGGCTTCTCCACCGCCGACGCCGTCACCGACCTCTCCGGGCGTGGCGTGGGCATGGACGTGGTCCGCCGCAACATCCAGGCGCTGGGCGGCGAAGTGCAGCTGGAAAGCCGGGCCGGCAACGGCACCCGCGTGCTGATCCGCCTGCCGCTGACCCTGGCCATCCTCGACGGCATGACCGTCTCGGTGGCCGGTGAAACCCTGATCCTGCCGCTGGCCTACGTGCTCGAAGCGCTGCAGCCGCAGGCCGAAGACGTGCGTTCGATGGCCGGCGAAGGCCGCGTGCTGCGCGTGCGTGGCGAGTACCTGCCGATCCTCTCGCTGAGCGAGTACTACGGCTACGGGCGGCGCACCAGCGACGACTCGCTGGTGGTGGTGGTCGAAGGCGACGGGCAGAAGATCGCGCTGGAAGTGGACGAACTGGTCGGCCAGCAGCAGGTGGTGGTGAAGAACATCGAGAACAACTACCGGCGTATCGGTGGCGTGTCCGGTGCCACCATCCTCGGCGACGGTCGCGTCGCACTGATCGTGGACATCGGCGGCCTGGTGCGCTCGCTGCGGGTGCCGCAGGCGGCGTAACGCCCTGGGGCGCTGCCCGCTCGAAACGCCCCCGTCTGGTGACGGGGGCGTTTTTTTTGTTCGGGACGCCTGCTGGGCGGCTTCGGTCTGCCCTGAACGTTGGACCCACGACGGCAACCGTACCCGTGTGGGCTTCGGACGCTTGGGCCGCGCTGCGCGCGGTGTCCGGCCCACGGAAAACCGTGACGTCGGTCGGGCCCGATACGGCCGCGTATTGGTGGGCCATTCGCCACCGCACGGCAAACCCGTTGGTATTGCTTGCTTTCGCAACCATCGACCGCAACCCGCGCCACGGCGCGGACCACGAAAAAATGTGACATCGCGCACTCAAGAAACCGACGCGCGCCGCCGTTATCCGCAATAGCGAAGAGACATTCATCGCCTGCTTGACGCCCTGCCGCTTCGCCGCTTTTCGCCCTTTGCCCTCCCGCCCAGCGTTCCCACGGCTGTGCGTCCCTGCCCTGCCCGGAGTTCCCCGCATGAAGTGGTTCCATGATCTGCCCATCAGCCGCAAACTCGCGGTCGGGTTCGCCCTCACCACCCTGATGACGGTCGCGCTGGGCGTCTTCGCCCTGGTCCGGCTCAACAGCGTCAACGCCGAGCTTGCCGAGATGGCGAGCAACGACATCCCGTCCGTGCAGCATCTGGGCGAAGTCCGCGCGCAGCTGGGCGAATTCCGCACCTTCGAACTGGCCCAGCTGACCATGCTGGACCAGGCAGACAAAGTCGCTGATTACAACAAGCGCATGGATGCCACCGCCAAGACCGTGCGTGACGAGCTCGGCGCCTACGCCGCGCTGCCGGCTGGCGAGAAGGAAAAAGCCCTGTACGCCAGGGTCGCCGCCGACCTGGAGGCCTACTTCGCCGCCAACACCGACATGCGCGCGGCCGTTGCCGCCGGCGATGGCGCGCTGGCCCAGCAGATCTCCGACGAAAAGTCGCGTCCGGCGCGGCGCAAGATGTTCGACGACCTCAAGGAACTCGGCGCCTTCAGCAGCAGCCTGATGCAGGCCAAGATCGCCGACGCCAATGCCACCCACCGCAGCAGCGTGGTCGCCATCATCACCAGCATCGTGCTGCTGTCGCTGCTCGCGGTGGCGATGGGCGTTGTCATCTCGCGCGCGGTGACCCGGCCGATCCGCCAGGCCATGCAGGCCATCCAGGCGGTGGCCCGTGGCGACCTGTCAGTGAACATCCCCACCAGCACCACCGCCGACGAGGCCGGGCGCATGCTCGCCGCGACCCGCGACATGACCCTGATGCTGCGCCGCTATTCCAGCGAAACCCAGCAGATGGTGGAAATGCACGCCGGCCCGGACATCAGCCACCGCATCCCGGAAGACTTCCCCGGGGTGTACGGTCAGCTCGCGGTGGGCGTCAACACGGTCATCTTCGAGCACCTGGACTCGATCAAGGACGCCATCAACGTGCTCAACCAGTACGCGGCCGGCGACCTGTCAAAGGACGCGCGCCGCCTGCCCGGCACCCGCGCGATCCTGCACGAATCGATGGACGCGGCCAAGGCCAGCCTGCTGGCGATCAACACCCAGATCCAGGGCCTGGCCCAGGCCGCCGCCGCCGGCGACTTCAGCCAGCGCGGCGACGCGCAGCGCTTCGACCACGACTTCCGGGTGATGATCGAGCACCTCAACACCATGATGGACGTGGCCGACGGCAACCTCTCGCAGTTGTCGCACCTGCTGCAGGCCATTGCCAACGGCGACCTCACCGCCCGCATGCAGGGCCAGTTCCACGGCGTGTTCGCCAGCATGCGCGACGACGCCAATACCACCGTGGCGCAGCTGACCCGGATCGTCAGCCGCATCCAGCATGCCTCGGGCAGCATCAGCACGGCCGCCGGCGAGATCGCCTCGGGCAACAACGACCTGTCGCGCCGTACCGAGCAGCAGGCCGCCAACCTGGAAGAAACCGCCGCCTCGATGGAGGAGCTGACCTCCACCGTGCGCCAGAATGCCGAACACGCGCGCCAGGCCAACCAGCTGGCGATCGGCGCGCACTCGGTGGCGTCGCAGGGCGGTGAGGTGGTCGGCAAGGTGGTCACCACCATGCACGAGATCGACGCGTCTTCGCGCCGCATCGCCGACATCATCACGGTGATCGACGGTATCGCGTTCCAGACCAACATCCTGGCGCTGAACGCGGCGGTGGAAGCGGCGCGCGCCGGCGAACAGGGCCGCGGCTTCGCGGTGGTCGCCTCGGAAGTGCGGACCCTGGCGCAGCGCTCGGCCAGTGCGGCCAAGGAGATCAAGGGGCTGATCGACGAATCGGTCGGCAAGGTCGCCGAAGGTTCGGCGCTGGTCAACCAGGCCGGCGCCACCATGGGCGAGATCGTGGCCTCGGTGCAGCGGGTAACCGACATCATGGCCGAGATCTCGGCGGCCTCGCAGGAACAGTCGGCCGGCATCGAGCAGGTCAACCAGACCGTGATGCAGATGGACGAAACCACCCAGCAGAATGCCGCGCTGGTGGAGGAAGCCACCGCCGCGGCGCGCTCGATGGAAGAGCAGGCCGGCCAACTCACCGACGCGGTGGCGCTGTTCAAGCTGGACGGCCAGGCCGTGGCCGCGCCTGCAGCCGCAGCCACAGCCACGCCCGGCGCCCGCCCGGCACCGCCGCGCCCGCGCAGCGCCGCGGCACCGGTGCGCCGCCCGGCGGTCCGCGAGCCGGCGCTGGCCGGCGAAGGCGACTGGCAGGAGTTCTGATCCTGCCGGTTGCAGCCCTTGGACACCCCGCTTCGGCGGGGTGTCTGCGTTTACACAGATTTCCCCTACATTATTGTGAACCGCTGCCGATAAACGGACAGAGACCGGATTTCGCACGACATCCGTACCCGCCCAATGCAGCAGAGTCCATGTCCGAAGGCAGCCTTGAAACCCACGACGCGTCCCATGCCGGCCACGATGACGGCACGGACGATCGTTACCTGGTCCGCAATCCCCGGCAGATCCGCCAGCTGCTGCAGGCGTTGATCGACCAGCGCTCGCTGCTTACCGCACACCTCGGTGGCCGCGACCAGTCCTTCCCGAGCGCGATCCTGGAGCTGGACGAGGACGAGGACTACCTGCTGCTGGACGGCAGCCCCTCGGAGAGCTCCAACCGCGCGGCCGAAGACGCCGGCCACCTGCTCTGCTTCGCACAGCTGGACCGGGTGATGGTGCGGTTCCGACTGGACCACCTGGAGCGCACCGGCGGCTACGGCCATGTGGCCTTCCGCGTCCCCTTCCCCACCGAACTGGTGCACCTGCAGCGCCGCGAGCTGTACCGGCTGGAAACACCGGTCACCGACTCCCCGCACCTGGTGTTCCCGATCAACGAAGACCGCAGCGAGGCCCTGCACCTGCGCGTGGTCGACATCAGCGGCGGCGGCCTGGCGGTGACCGTGCCGGTGGACTGCAACGTGTTCTCCATCCAGAAGCGTTACGACGCCCGCCTGGACATGCCCGACACCGGGCCGCTGCAGATTTCGCTGATCGTCTGCAACCAGCTCGCCCTCAAGCTGCCCAATGGCGTGGAGACCAAGCGCATCGGCATGCGCTTCGACGGCCTGCCCCGCGGCGGCGACAGCGCCATCCAGCGCTACATCTTCCGCATCGACCGCCAGCGCAGCGCCCGCAAGAACGGCGATTGAACCCGGGGCTTCGGACGCAGGGCGGCGAGGTCCCGGTAGCGCCGACCGTTGGTCGGCTGCCTTTCGCGACACCCGCTAAAGTCGCAGCATCCCAGGCCGATATCCAGCGTGACGCCCCGGTTTTCCGACCGCCACGCCCGACCCAGGATTCCTTCCATGAACGACAGCAACCCCAACGCCGCCAGCAGCGGCGGCGAGTACCTCAGCTTCACCCTCGGCGCCGAGCACTACGGCGTGGACATCCTCAAGGTCCAGGAAATCCGCGGCTATGACTCGGTCACCCGCGTTCCCGATGCCCCGGACTACATCAAGGGCGTGATCAACCTGCGCGGCACCATCGTCCCGGTCATCGACCTGCGCCTGAAGCTGCGCCTGGACGAAGCCCGCTACGACGCCTTCACCGTGATGATCGTGCTCAACGTCGACAACCGCGTGGTCGGCATCGTCGTCGACAGCGTCTCCGACGTCATCCCGCTCAATGCGGACCAGATCCGCCCCACCCCCGAATTCGGCGCCGCCGTCGATACCCGCTTCATCTCCGGCATCGGCACCCAGGACGACCGCATGCTGATCCTGCTGGATATCGAAACCCTGCTGGACAGCGCCGACATGGGCCAGGCCGCCGCCGTCGAAGACGCCGCCGCCTGATCCGCGCCCACCGCGCACGCCAGGATCGATTTTCATTCAACAAAATCCTTCAGTTCTGTCGCCAACGGCCGATAGCTGGATTTATCCATATCCCCCGGAGAACCTCCCGATGAAGACCCTGCCCACCCTGCTGTCGATCGCCGTCCTCGCCACGGCCACTTCCTCCGCCTTCGCCCAGTCCGCCGAAATGATCCCGCCGGAGCTGGCGCCGCGCGCCGTCGGCAAGGACGGCATGGTCTGCGGCAAGGTCGAAAAGGCCCGCTACGCCGAAGGCTCCGAAGGCCAGCCGACCTTCCTGTACATGGGCGGCGCCTTCCCGCGCCACACCTTCTCGGCCCGCATCGCCGGCGCCAACCGCGGCAAGTTCAACTTCCCGCTGGAAACGCTGGAAGGCAAGACCGTGTGCGTGATCGGCAAGATCGCCCGCGACGCCTCGCGCGCTGAAATCGAAGTCAGCTCGCCGGCCGGCCTGAAGCTCGCCAACATCAAGTAACCGCCCCATGCCCTGCCACGCCGGCCCGCGCCGGCGTGGTCGTTGCAACCGGGCCTGCTGCCCGGACGCGTCTGCCACCGGAGAGTGCACCACCATGCAATGGATCAAGAATCTCAAACTGATGCCGAAGTTGATGCTGACGTTCGGCGTCATCCTGCTGGTGATGCTGCTGCAGGGCGTGGTCGCCTACCGTGGCCTGCACTCCCTCAACAACGTGACCACCGAACTGGCCGGCAACCGGATGGAAAGCATCCGCATGGCCGGCGAAATGCGTGGCATGCTCGGTGAATACCGCAACTCGGCCTACCAGGGCCTGATCCGCGCCAGCGACGACGTCAAGGCCGAAGCCAAGACCCGCGCCGCCGACCTGCGCGGCAAGATCGCCGCGTCGATCAAGAAGTACCCCGACCTGATCGACAGCCCCCAGCAGAAGAAGCTGTTCGACGCCTTCGCCAAGGACTGGAACGACTCGCTCGCCTCCTACGACGCGGTCAGCGAAATGCTCGAGCTGGACCTGCCCGACGACGCCATCGACACCTTCGTTGGTGAAACCCGCACCAAGCATCTCAAGGCATCGACCGCGCTCGAAACCCTGATTGCCGAAGACAACCGCCTTGCCCGCGCCTCGCGCGAAGAGGCTGAAAGCACCTACGCCACCTCGGCCACGCTGACCGTCATCGCCCTGCTCGGCGGTGCCGCGCTCGGCCTGGTGCTGGTCTACCTGTTCGCCCGCTCGCTGGTCGGTGCCGTCCGCGGCGCGGTCTCGGTGTCCAACGAAGTTGCCAGCGGCAAGCTCGACGGCCATATCGACGTCACCCGCAAGGATGAAGTCGGCGACCTGATGCAGGCCATGCAGCGCATGCAGCGCGACCTGCGCGAACGCACCGAGACCGAACAGGCCGTGGCCCGCGAGAACCTGCGCATCCGCACCGCGCTGGACTACAGCTCCACCGGCGTGTACCTCACCGACAACCACCTCAACATCGTCTATGCCAACCGCGCGTTGGAGCAGACCCTGTCCCAGTACCAGGACGAACTGCGCAAGCAGCTGCCCGACTTCGACGCCACCACCACGCTCGTCGGGCGCCCGCTGACCGTGCTGGAACACCGCGGCGAGATGGACCCGACCCTGCTGGCCAACCTCAAGCAGCACGGCGTGGCCCGACGTGCCATGCAGTTCGGCGATGCCCAGTTCGCCCAGGTCGTGTCGACCATCCGCAACGAGGACGGCGAGAGCGTCGGCCACGTCGTCGAATGGCGTGACCGCACACCCGAAGCGCTGGTCGAAGCCGAAGTGGCCCGCGTCATCGCCCAGGCCGCCGCCGGCGACCTCTCCGGCCGCATCGCCGCCGAAGGCAAGGACGGCTTCTTCCTGCAGCTGGCCCAGCAGATCAACGGCCTGCTCGACGCCAACGCGTCCAGCATCGAGCAGATCTCCGGCCTGCTCACCGCGCTGTCGCAGGGCGACCTGACCGTGCGCATGCACGGCGAGTTCGACGGCGTGTTCGCCACCATGCGTGACGACGCCAACGCCACCGCCGAACAGCTCACCGGCATCGTCACCCGCATCAAGCAGTCCAGCCAGGCCATCAGCTCGGCCGCCAGCGAAATCGCCACCGGCAACAGCGACCTCTCGCGCCGCACCGAACAGCAGGCTGCCAACCTGGAAGAAACCGCGGCCTCGATGGAGGAACTGACCTCCACCGTGCGCCAGAACGCCGAACACGCCCGCCAGGCCAACCAGCTGGCGATCGGCGCGCACACCGTTGCCTCGCAGGGCGGCGAAGTGGTCGGCCAGGTGGTCACCACCATGAGCGCGATCCAGACCTCGTCGAAGAAGATCGCCGAAATCATCTCGGTGATCGACGGCATCGCCTTCCAGACCAACATCCTGGCCCTGAACGCGGCCGTGGAAGCGGCGCGTGCCGGCGAACAGGGCCGCGGCTTCGCCGTGGTGGCCTCGGAAGTGCGCACCCTGGCCCAGCGTTCGGCCGGTGCCGCCAAGGAAATCAAGGGCCTGATCGACGACTCGGTCAGCAAGGTCAATGACGGCTCCGCGCTGGTCCACAAGGCCGGCGCCACCATGGGCGAGATCGTCGCCTCGGTGCAGCGCGTGACCGACATCATGGCCGAGATTTCCGCCGCCTCGCAGGAACAGTCCGCCGGCATCGAGCAGGTCAACCAGACCGTGGTGCAGATGGACGAAACCACCCAGCAGAATGCCGCGCTGGTGGAAGAAGCCACCGCTGCGGCGCGCTCGATGGAAGAACAGGCCGGCCACCTCAGCGAGGCCGTGTCGATCTTCCGCCTCGACGAGCAGGACCTGGCCGTTGCCGCGCCGGTCGCCGTATCGGCACCGCGTGCGGCTGCCCGCCCGGCCGCCGCACCGGCACCGTCGCGCAAGCCGGCCAGCCGCGCGGTGGCCGCCGAGCTCGCCGAAGGCGACTGGCAGGAGTTCTAAACCGCGCCGCGCCACGGTGCAGCGGTGGAAAACGCAGGCCCCGATGCCCCCGGCATCGGGGCCTTTCCATGTCTGAAGCTGAATCCGCTCAGCTCACGCACCTCAATAGCTGGCGTTTCCTGCCGATAACAGCATTGCCTCGACACGTTTGTCGACGTCGGCCGCCACGGCCTCCGCCCGCTCTCCAGGCATCGCAGTACGCCCCCGTTCGAAAAGACCCCACGCCCATGAATCTTTCCAGTCGCTTCTCCAACCTGTCCGTCCGGGGCAAGTTGAACCTGCTCACCGCCCTGATCGCCGTCGGCGTGATCGCCCTGGCCATCATTGCCGCGCGCATCCAGTACCTGGATCTGGCCGAGACGCGCAAGGAAGGGTTGAAGACCCAGGTCGAACTGACCTACGGCATCTTCGACCACTACAAGCGCCTGGCCGCCACCGGCGAGCTGACCGAAGAAGCGGCCAAAGCCTCGGCGCTCGAGGCGCTGAACAGCATGCGCGCCGACGGCGACAGCGCGTACTACAACGTGCTGGCCACCGATTACACCCTGCTCATGCATCCGTTTGCGCCCGCGCGTGTCGGCAAGGTGCAGAAGGACTACACCTCCAAGGACGGCGTGCCGATCTACCTGCAGCAGGTGGACATGGCCAAGACCGGCGGTGGCTTCACCTACTACTCCACCACCAAGCCGGGCGCCGGCGACGACCTGATTGAAAAGGCCACCTACGCCGGCATGTACGCTCCGTGGCAGTGGGTGGTCACCAGCGGCGTCTACATGGACGACGTGCAGTCCGATGCGCTCGCGTTCACCGGCATCATGGCCGCCAGCGGCGGCGCGCTGGTGCTGGTGGTGCTGGCCCTGAGCTGGCTGATCGGCAACCGCATCACCGGTCCGCTGCGCCAGGCCACCGGCGTGGCCCAGAGCATTGCCAACGGCAAGCTCGATACCCGCATCGGCCCGCAGGCCCAGGACGAACCGGGCCGCCTGCTCGAAAGCATGGGCCGCATGCAGCAGCAGCTGCACGCGGTGATCGGCGCGCAGCGCGAAATGGCCAGCCAGCACGACGCCGGCCAGACCGGCTACCGCATGGACGACACTGCCTTCCCGGGCGAATACGGCCTGATGGTGCACGAAACCAACACCCTGGTCGGTGCGCACGTGCAGACCATGCAGGACGTGCTGGCCGTGGTGCAGCGCTACGCCGTGGGCGACCTCAGCGCCGATATCGCCCGCTACCCGGGCGAAAAGGCCGCCATCAGCACCACCGTGGACACCGTCAAGCACAACCTGGCCAGCATCAACGCCGAGATCAAGCGCCTGGGCACGGCCGCGACCGCCGGCGACTTCAGCCAGCGCGGCGACGTGGACCGCTTCGACCACGACTTCGCGCAGATGATCGCCAGCCTCAACGCGATGATGCAGGTCAGCGACGACAACCTGGGCAAGCTGTCCCAGCTGCTCTCGGCGATCGCCGAGGGCGACCTCACCGCACGCATGCACGGCGACTACCAGGGCGTGTTCGCCAGCATGCGCGACGACGCCAATGCCACCGTGGCCCAGTTGACCCAGATCGTCGACCAGATCCAGCAGGCCGCCGGAAACATCAACCTGGCCGCCGGCGAAATCGCCACCGGCAACAGCGACCTGTCGCGCCGCACCGAGCAACAGGCCGCCAACCTGGAAGAAACCGCCGCCTCGATGGAGGAACTGACCTCCACCGTGCGCCAGAACGCCGAACACGCCCGCCAGGCGAACCAGCTGGCCATCGGCGCGCACAGCGTGGCCTCGCAGGGCGGTGAGGTGGTCGGCCAGGTCGTCACCACCATGCGTGCCATCGAAGCCAGTTCCCGGCGCATCGCCGAAATCATCTCGGTGATCGACGGCATCGCTTTCCAGACCAACATCCTGGCCCTGAACGCGGCCGTGGAAGCGGCGCGGGCCGGCGAACAGGGCCGCGGCTTCGCCGTGGTCGCCTCGGAAGTACGCACCCTGGCCCAGCGTTCGGCCGGTGCGGCCAAGGAGATCAAGGGCCTGATCGACGACTCGGTGGCCAGCGTGGCCGACGGTTCGGCACTGGTCCAGCAGGCCGGCACCACCATGGGTGAAATCGTCGCCTCGGTGCAGCGCGTGAACGACATCATGGCCGAGATCTCGGCGGCCTCGCAGGAGCAGTCGGCCGGCATCGAACAGGTCAACCAGACCGTGGTGCAGATGGACGAAACCACCCAGCAGAACGCCGCCCTGGTGGAAGAAGCCACGGCTGCGGCACGCGCCATGGAAGAGCAGGCCACCCAGCTGGCCGACGCGGTGTCCATCTTCCGACTCGACAACCAGGTGGCTGCGGCAGTCAGCGCCGTGGCCGCACGGGTGGCGCCGGCAGCGCCGCTGCGCAGCGTGAAGCCGGCGGCCGCCGCAAAGGCCGCAGCCAAGCCGTCGGCAGCCCGTGCCCCGCGCACGACCCCGAGCGATGACGGCAACTGGCAGGAATTCTGAGGACGCGCGATATCCCGCACAGCTGCACGCTTGAACGACGCACCGCCGGGCCCTGCCCGGCCCAACCCCTTGATGGACGCCGCCCGTGACCCCGCCATCCCCTCCTGCCGCCAGCCCTGCGAACGGTCGCGAATTCGAGTTCGCCGACCGCGACTTCCGCCGCATCTGTGACCTGATCTACCAGCGCGTCGGCATCTCGCTGGCGCCGGCCAAGCGTGACATGGTGTACGGCCGGCTGTCCCGTCGCCTCCGCGCGCTCGGCCTGCGCAGCTTCCAGGACTACCTGGACCAGCTGGAGAACCAGGGCGGTGATGAGTGGCAGGCGTTCACCAACGCGCTGACCACCAACCTCACCGCATTCTTCCGCGAGCCGCACCACTTCGAGAAGCTCGACGCCGAACTGCGCGCGCGGGCCGGAAACGGCACCCTGCAGCTGTGGTCCTGCGCCGCCTCCACCGGCGAAGAGCCGTACTCCATGGCGATCACCGCCTGCGAGGCGTTCGGCACGCTGAAGCCGCCGGTGCGCATCCTGGCCACCGACGTCGACACCCAGGTGCTGGCCACGGCCAGCCGCGGGGTCTACGCCATCGACCGTGTGTCGGGCCTGGACGTGGCAATCAAGAAACGTTACTTCCAGCGGGGCAGCGGTCCGAATGAAGGGCAGTGCCGGGTCCATCCGGCCCTGCGCGATCTGATCGACTTCCGCCCGCTCAACCTGCTTGCCCCACGCTACGACGTCGGCGGCCCGTTCGATGCGCTGTTCTGCCGCAACGTGATGATCTACTTCGACAAGCCCACCCAGCGCGGCATCCTGTCGCGGCTGATCCAGCACATGGGCGACGATGGCCTGCTGTACACCGGCCATTCGGAGAACTACCTGCACGCCGCCGACCTGATCCAGCCATGCGGCCGCACCCTGTACAAGCGCGCGCCCGGAGCCCCGGCATGAACCTGGCCGCCCGCCCCGACGATGTGATGCGCTACTTCGACAGCCGCTTCAAGGTCACCGCCGCCAAGCTGCTGCCGACCCAGTACCTGGTCGTCGATGACGAGACCGCGTTGACCACCACCCTCGGCTCCTGCGTGGCCGCGTGCCTGCGCGACCCGGTGCTGAAGATCGGCGGCATGAACCATTTCCTGCTGCCCGAAGGCAATGTCGGCGATGGCGCCCCGGCGCGCTATGGCAGCTATGCCATGGAACTGCTGATCAACGACCTGCTCAAGCGCGGCGCGCACCGCAAGCGCCTGGAAGCCAAGGTGTTCGGCGGCGCCAACGTGCTCAAGGGCTTCACCAGCAACCCCGTCGGTACCCGCAACGCCGAGTTCGTGCGTCAGTACCTGCAGGCCGAACATATCCCGGTGCTGGCCGAGGACCTGTGCGGCATCCACCCGCGCAAGGTGTGGTTCTTCGCCGACACCGGCCGCGTGGTGGTGCAGCGCCTGCCGCACGCGCACGAGGCCGAAGTGGCCGCGACCGAATCGGCCGTGCGCGCCCGCCTGTCCAAGGCCCCGGTCACCGGTGGCGTGGAGTTGTTCGAATGATTACCGGTTCGCCCTGCAGGGTTTTGATCGTCGACGATTCGGCGGTGGTGCGGCAGATGCTCAGCGAGATCCTCGCCAGCGATCCGGCCATCGAAGTGGTCGGCACCGCTGCCGATCCGCTGCTGGCGCGCGAGAAAATCAAGCGCCTGGCCCCGGACGTGATCACGCTGGACGTGGAAATGCCGCGCATGGACGGGCTGGCCTTCCTGGAAAACCTGATGCGCCTGCACCCGCTGCCGGTGGTGATGATCTCCTCGCTGACCGAGCGCGGTGCCGACACCACGCTGCAGGCGCTGGCCCTGGGTGCGGTGGATTTCATTTCCAAGCCCAAGCTGGATGTGGCCCGCGGCCTGCAGGGTTACGCCGAGGAGATCATCGGCAAGGTGAAGATGGCCGCGCGCTCGCGCGTACGCACCCTCGCCCGCCCGATCGCCCCGCGCATCACCCTGGACGCGGTATCGCCCTCGCCTGCCCGTTCCATCCAGTTCCGCACCACCGACCGCCTGATCGCCATCGGTGCGTCGGCGGGCGGCACCGAGGCGCTGCGCGTGGTGCTGGAGGGGATGCCCGCCGATGCGCCGGCGGTGGTCCTGACCCAGCACCTGCCGGCCACCTTCAGTACCGCCTTCGCCGAGCGGCTGGACCGCCATTCGGCGATGTCGGTGCGCGAGGCCAGCGACGGCGAAGCCGTGCTGCCCGGCCACGCCTACCTGCCGCCGGGCGGCAAGCACCTGCGGGTGATCCGTGACGGTGCGCGCTGGCGCTGCCGGGTGGATGACGGCCCGGCGGTGAACCGGCACAAGCCGGCGGTGGACGTGCTGTTCCGCTCGGTGGCGGAAAGCGCGGGGGCCAATGCCATCGGTGCCATCCTCACCGGCATGGGCGACGACGGCGCACGTGGCCTGCTGGAGCTGAAGAACGTGGGCGCGCCCACCCTGGTGCAGGACGAAGCCACCAGCGTGGTGTGGGGCATGCCGGGCGCCGCGTTCAAGCTGGGCGCTGCCGAAGAGCAGGTTCCGCTGGAGCGGGTCGCCGAACGCCTGATGGCGTTGGCGCGGGGATGACACCCCGACGCTGCGCGTCGCCGCACGACCAACGGTCGTGCGCTACCGGGCTTGGCTTGGTCGTGCGCTACCGCGCTTGGCCTGGCCGCACGACCAACGGTCGTGCGCTACCGGGGTGGGATGGCTGCACGACCAACGGTCGTGCGCTACCGGGCTGGGCTGGCTGCACGACCAACGGTCGTGCGCTACCGGGCTTGGCTTGGTCGTGCGCTACCGGGCTTGGCCTGGTAGGTCACGACCGTTGGTCGTGACGCTTTTCAACCGTCACGCCCAATACAACCGCATCGGGTTGTCCACCAGCAGCATCTGACGCTGGTCGGCGGTAACCGCGATCCGTGGGATGAAATCCACCAGCTTGCCGTCATCGGGCATATGCGATTTCAGGTTCGGGTGCGGCCAGTCCGTGCCCCACAGCACCCGGTCCGGGAACTGCTCCACCAGGTATCGCGCAAACGGCACCACATCGTCGTAGTCCGGGGGCCCGGACTGCGACAGCCGTTCCGGACAACTCACCTTCGTCCACACATTCGGGTGCTCCCGCATCAACCGCACGAAACGCTGGAACTCCGGCCCGTCCACCGGCTGGGTCACGTCCGGCCGGCCCATGTGGTCCACTACCACGGTGGTCGGCAGCGAGGTGAAGAAATTCCAGCGCTCGGCCAGGTCGGCTGCCTCGAAGTACACGACAACATGCCAACCGAGCGGCGCGATCCGTTCAATGATGGCGTGGTAGTACGCATCCGGCTTCGGATCCACCAGCCGCTTCACGAAGTTGAAGCGCACCCCGCGCACACCCGCCGCATGCAGCTCGCGCAGTTCCTCATCGGTGACCGTATCGCGCACCGTGGCCACGCCGCGCGCGCGGCCGTCGGCGCTGCGCAGCGCATCCACCAGCGCCCTGTTGTCGGCACCGTGGCAGGTCGCCTGCACGATCACGTTGCGCTCGAACCCAAGATGATCGCGCAGCGCGAACAGCTGCGCCTTGCCCGCATCGCACGGGGTGTACTTGCGCTCGGGCGCATACGGGAACTGGTCCCCCGGGCCGAACACGTGGCAATGCGCATCCACCGCGCCCGGCGGCGGCACGAACACCGGCCGGCCCGGGTCGGGGCAGAAATCCAGCCAATCGGCATCTTTCACGAAATCCGCCATTACAGCCCCCTCGCCTTCAGCTGCGCGTCCAGCCGCGGGTACACCCGACGCGCGTTGCCCGACAGCACCTTGCTGCGGTCCGCTGCCGACAGCCCCAGCGCTTCCACATAGCGCAGGGTGTCGTCGAAGTACTGCCCGGTTTCCGGATCGATGCCGCGCACCGCGCCGACCATTTCCGAGCCGAACAGGATGTTGTCGATGTCGATCACCTTGAACAGCAGGTCTATACCGGGCTGATGGTAAACGCAGGTGTCGAAGAACACATTCTTCATCACGTGCTCGTTCAGCGGCGGCTTGCCCAGCATGTCGGCCAGGCCGCGGAAGCGACCCCAGTGGTAGGGCACCGCGCCGCCGCCGTGCGGAATGATGAAACGCAGCGCCGGGAAGTCACGGAACAGGTCGCCCTGCAGGAACTGCATGAACGCGGTGGTGTCGGCATTGAGGTAGTGCGCGCCGGTGGCGTGGAAATTGGCATTGCAGCTGCCCGACACATGCACCATGGCCGGCACGTCCAGCTCCACCATCTTTTCGAAGAACGGGTACCAGGCCCGGTCGGTCAGTGGCAGCCCGTTCCAGTGGCCCCCGGAAGGGTCCGGATTGAGGTTGCAGCCGACAAAGCCCAGCTCGTTGACGCAGCGCTCCAGCTCGGCGATCGAGTTGGCGATGGGCACGCCGGGCGACTGCGGCAGCTGGCACACGCCGATGAAGGTCTCCGGGTACAGCGCCACCACCCGCGCGATCAGGTCGTTGCAGCGCCGGGTCCATTCCGCGCTCACCGCCTCGTCGCCGATGTGGTGGGCCATGGTGCTGGCACGCGGCGAGAAGATCGTCATGTCCGCGCCTCGCTCGCGCAGCAGGCGCAGCTGGTTGCCTTCCACGCTCTCGCGCAGTTCGTCGTCGCTGATCACCGGGTACACCGGCGCCGGCAGCGTGGGGTCGTTGAAGTGGGCCACCTGCGCCTTGCGGAACGCATCGTGGCTGGCGGGGGCGGTCGTGTAGTGACCGTGGCAATCGATGATCATCAGAGGCCTCGTGGGGGAGGAATCACCAGCCGAACAGCTGGGCGAAGTGGACGTCCACGCGCAGCCCGACGATCAGCGCGTCGGGAATGTCGGTGGTGCGGGTCGGCGCGTAGATCGGGTCCGGGTTGATCACATACTGCAGGTTGGGCATCAGCCGGATGCCCTTGTGCACCGCCCAGCCATAGCTGAGCTCGGCGATGATCTCGTCGGCATTCGGCGCACCAGTGCCGCCGTTGCGCGCACGGCGGTCGCGCAGGAACGCGATCTGCTCATCGCTGAAGTGGGTGTTGGACACGAACATCGCCAGGGTGTCCTGGTCGCGTCCGGCGAAGGTGCCGGTCTTGACGAAGCCGACCGCGGCGAACTGGTCCACCGGCGCTTCATTGCCGGTGTTGACGTAGGCGCGGGCGAACAGCGCCAGGTTGCGCTTGCCCTCCCCGCGCCATACGGTCTGATCGGCCATCGCGTACCAGCCCGCGCGGGCGCCCTCCTGCATCGCCGTCGGCTTGCCGGTCAGCGCGGCGGAGTTGCCGTTGGCATCGAAATAGGAGCTCTTGCCGCCATCGGTGTTGCGGTACATGCCCACTCGGTAGGTGCGCGGCAGCCGGTCGTTGGCGAAGCTGGTCTGGTAGCCGGCCTCATAGGCCGTGATGGTGCCGGTGCCTTCGCCCACCGAGAAGTCCAGGCCGTTCTTGCCGGCCTTGTTCAGCTCATTGTTGTAATCGAACGCGCCGCCCTGCACATACCAGCGATCATTCACGTCGTAGCGCAGGATGCCGGCCCAGGACGAGTTCGGGAACGCGGTGATGCCCAGGTCGGTGATCGCGCCATACGGGGTGAGGCACATGGCGTTGCTCATGAACACACAGTTGAGCGCGGAGTTGTTGAAGTAGCTGTTCACCGGCGCGCGGCCGGCCGTGATGCTCAACCCGTTGTCGAAACGGTGGCGCACGGTCAGCCGGGTCAGGCGGCCCCCGGCCACCGGCCGCCAGGTCTGCTGCGCGCTGATCGAATTGCCGATCTTCTCGCGCGCGAGGTTTCGCCCGGCGAACCAGGCCCATTGCGCGTCCACGTCGGTGTTGTGCACCCCGAACAGCGCGTCCAGGTCGAACTTCGACTGGGCCATGATCCAGTACGAACCTTCGGTGCCCTGCTCGACCCCGCCTACGGGGTTGGAGGCGACGTTACCAACGACATCGAGGGTCAGGTCGACGCCGTTGGGCAGGGTGCCCTCGGCGGCGGCCGGTGCGGCCAGCGCAGCGCTCAGCAGCAGCGCCAGCGGGGTGTGACGGAGGATGGACATGGATTCTCCCTTCCCGCTGCCGTGGGTAGCGGGTTCAGTGCAAACGGATGGCGCCGCGGGCGGCCCGCGGCGCGTCGGTCAGGCTTCGCGGACGCCGAGATGGCGCAGGCGGGCGCGGCGGGTGCCGATCTGTTCGGCCATCACCTTCTCGTCCAGCTTGCCTTCCCACTTGGCGATCACCAGCACCGCGATCGCGTTGCCGACCAGGTTCACGAAGGTCAGGCCTTCGGCCAGGATGCGGTGGATGCCCAGGATCAGCGCGATGCTGGCCACCGGAATCGTGCCGGTGGTGCCCAGCGTCGCTGCCAGCACGACGAACGCCGCCCCGGCCACGCCCGCCGCACCCTTGGAGGTGAGCAGCAGTACCGCGATCAGCCCCAGCTGGTGCCACACGGTCAGCTCGGTGTTGGTCGCCTGGGCCAGGAACAGCGCCACCGTGGTCAGGTACAGACAGGTGCCATCGAGGTTGAACGAGTAGCCGGCCGGAATCACGAAACCCACCACGCCCTCTTCGCAACCCAGCTTCTTCATCTTCTCGATCAGGCGCGGCAGCACCGTTTCGGTAGAGGTGGTGGCCGCCACGATCACGATTTCATCGCGCAGGTACGCCAGCAGCCGCCACAGGCTGGCACCGGTCCACCAGCACACCGCGCCGAGCACGAACACCGTGAACGCCGCGCAGACCACGAAGAACTCGATGATCAGCTCGCCCAGCGACAGCAGCGAACCCGCGCCGAACTGGCCGACGGTGAAGGCGATGGCACCGAACGCACCGATCGGCGCGAAATACATGACGTAGCCGATGATCTTGAACAGCACCGACGACGTGCCTTCGATCACCTTCATCACCGGCGCGCCGCGCTCACCGACGGAGGCGAGCGCCACGCCGAACAGCACCGCCACGAACAGTACCTGCAGTACGTGCGCTTCCGTGAACGCGCTCACCAGCGTATTCGGGATGATCGCCATGATGTAGGACACGATCGACTGGTCGTGCGCGCTGTGTACATAGCCCTGGATGCTGGCCATGTCGATGGTGGCCGGATCGATGTTCATGCCGGCGCCGGGCTGCCAGAGATCCACCGCGACCAGGCCGACGATCAGCGCCAGGATGGTGATCACCTCGAAGTAGATCAGCGATTTCAACGCCAGCCGCCCCACGCTGCGCATGTCGCGCATGCCGGCGATGCCGTGCACCACCGTCACGAAGATGATCGGGCCGATCATCATGCGGATCAGCTTGATGAAGGCATCGCCGAACGGCTTCATCGCCGACCCCCAGTCCGGCTGCAGCCAGCCCAATACGACGCCGATGATGGTGCCGGCCAGCACCTGGAACCACAATTGACCAAAAACGCCGAAGCGGCCCTGCCGCTTCTCAACAACAGCCATGACAACCCTCCCAGGTCACAAGAATAGAGACGTCGCGCGTATTCAGTCGAACAGCACGCCGTCGAACAGCTTTCGGGCGGTCCGCAGGATGGCCGCCGCGGCCACCTGCCCGTCTGCACCACGTTCCAGTACGCAGCCGGTGCTGCCGCTGGGGTGTTCGATGTCCAGTTGCAGGCGCTCGCCGTCTGGCACCACCGCCAGAGCGCCCGCGGGTGAGCCGGGCAGCAGGCAGGCCGTGGCCACGGTGACCGCGCCCAGCACCCCGATGGAGGCGTGGCAGCGGTGCGGAATGAACGAACGCACGCAGATCGCGCCACCGTCGCGCGGGGCAGCCACCAGCATCATCTTGGGTACCGACTGCGCGCTGACATCGCCGAGGTTCATCAACGGCCCGGCCTGCAGGCGGATCACCTCCAGCCGCGCCTTCAGCGTGTCGTCGGCATCCAGCGTGGCGCGGTCTTCGTACCCGCTCACGCCCACGTCGCTGGCGCGCAGCACCACGCACGGCATGCCGTTGTCGATCAGGGTGAGCTCCACCCCGTCGATCACATCCACCGCGTTGCCGGTCGGCAACAACGCGCCGCAGCTGGAACCGGCGATGTCGGCGAAGGCCAGCGGAATTGGCGCCGCCGTGCCCGGCACACCGACGATCCGCGCCGAACCGTCGTAGCGCACCTGGCCGCCGGGGGTCTGTACGCTGGCGATGGCTACCTTGCCGGTGTTCACCATGAAGATGCGCACGTCGGTGTTCTCGCCAGCAGGCTGCACCAGGCCGCGTTCAAGCGCGAACGGCCCGACCCCGGCGAGCAGGTTGCCGCAGTTCTGTGCGTCGCTCACCACGGCCTGGTCGACGAACACCTGCAGGAACAGGTAATCCACGTCCGCGCCCGGGTGGCGCGAGGGCGAAACCACCGCGACCTTGGAGGTCAGCGGATCGGCGCCGCCCATGCCATCGATCTGGCGTGGGTCCGGCGAGCCGTATGCGCGCAGCAGGAACGCGTCGCGCGCCGCCGCATCGGCCGGCAGGTCGGTGGCCAGGAAGTAGCCGCCCTTGGAGGTGCCACCGCGCATCCACATGGCCGGTACGCCCTTACTCATAGCGCAGGCCCTTGGCCGCCAGGCGCTCGCGCATGGCGTAGATGTCCAGGCCCAGCTCGCCCTTGGCCAGGCGTTCGCGCTTCTCCGCCTCGCGCGCCTCGCGCGCCTGCGATTCAGCCGCCACGCGCACCGCATCTGCGCGCGGCACGATACAAACGCCGTCATCGTCGGCGATCACCACGTCGCCGGGGTGGACCAGCGCGCCGCCGCACACCACCGGCACGTTGACCGAGCCGAGCGTCTCCTTGACCGTACCCTGCGCGTGGATGGCCCGGCTCCAGACCGGGAAGCCCATCGCGGTCAGGTCGCGGACGTCACGCACACCGGCATCAATGACCAGGCCGCGGCAACCGCGCACCTGCGCCGAGGTGGCCAGCAGGTCGCCGAAGTAGCCATCGGTGCAATCACTGGTCGGCGCCACCACCAGCACATCGCCCTCGCGCAGCTGCTCGATGGCCACATGCATCATCCAGTTGTCGCCGGGGGGCACCGACACGGTGATGGCGCTGCCGGCAATGCGGGCGCCGCTGTAGATCGGGCGCAGCCGCGGGTGCACCAGCCCGCTGCGGCCCTGCGCCTCATGCGCTGTGGCAACACCGGCCTGGGCCAGGACCTGGATCGCGCCAGCAGCGGCGCGTTCGACACGGGTGACGACGCGGGACATCCATCCATCCTTCAATGACGATGATGCAGTGTTATCGGCCAGCGCCAACCCCTCAAGATCGATTTCCGCAACAGCCATTGGGTTTGGTTATAGTTGATCCATGGACCGGACCGTCGAGCTGAACCTGAAGCACCTGCATGCGCTGGCCGCGGTGCACCACCACGGCGGCATCAGCGCCTGCGCCGCACGTGAATCTTTCCCAGCCCGCGTTGACCCAGGCCATTGCCCGTCTGGAGAAACAGCTGGATGCCTCCCTGTTCGATCGCCAACCGGGTGGGATGGCGCCCACCGAAGCCGCAGCGCTGCTGGTACCCCGCATCGAGCGCGCATTGGGTTACATCGCCGATGGCGTGCGGGTGGCGCGGCGTGCACAGCGCCTGCCTGCCTTGCCAGCCGTTGAGCGACGCGTCACGCTCGGCCAGCTGCGCGCACTCGTGGCGGTGGACGACGCCGGCAGCTTCACCTTGGCCGCAGCGCGCGCCGGCATTTCACAGCCCGCCATCTACCGCGCCGTGCATGAGCTGGGTACCGCCATCGAAACGCCGCTGACCGAACGCCACGGCAAGACCGTGCAGACCACCCCGGCCGCCACCCGCATGCTGCGGCTGGTGCGGTTGGCGCTGTCCGAACTGGCAGCGGGCCTGGACGAAGTGGCCCTGCTGCGCTCCGAACAGGGCGGCAAGGTCACGCTCGGGGTGATGCCGCTTGCCCGCGCGATCCTGCTGCCACAGGTACTGGCGCGCTTTGCCCGCGCCCACCCGGGTGCCTCGGTCAATGTGATCGAAGGGCCGTATGCGGAACTGCTGGGCGATCTTCGCGCCGGCAGCCTGGATCTGTTGATCGGTGCGATGCGCGACACCCTGCCCGTACGTGATGTCGCGCAGGAAGGTCTGTTCGACGACGACCCGGTGATCGTCGCGCGCAGCGGGCACCCGCTGGCCGGCAGCGACCCGCTCGACGTCGACCGGCTGCTGGCGTTCCCGTGGGTGATCGCCGCCACCGGCGCGCCGGTGCGCGCCCGCTGGGAACGCATGTTCCGCCAGCATGGCCATGAACCGCCTCGGCTGCGCATCGAATGCGGCTCGGTGCTGATCACCCGCGGCCTGCTGCTGGAAGACGACTGGCTCACCCTGATGTCACGCGACCAGTTCGTGATCGAACGCCGCGCGGGCCTGCTCTGCGAAATCGGCAGCGCCGGCGACGACCTGCGCCGCCGCATCGGCCTCACCACCCGCGCCGACTGGCACCCCACCCGCCTGCAGCAGGCGTTCGTGGACACCTTCCGCGCCGTCTGCGCCGAACGCAGCAACGATGCCGACAACGCGTGGCCGTTCCGTTATCCAGGACGCTGACAATGATCGCTTGCGGTAGGGTCGGTTCCCAAACGACCGCCGATAACGGCTCAAAATTCGGTGACGCATGACCCGAAACGAAAATGGCTCTCCGTTCCGGCGCCCTGAACACCGATCCGACGGCTTCGGACACATGCCATCACCGGTGATGTCATCCGCGCTGCATTGCCGTGGCTTCGGATGCTTGCGCCGCGCTTCGCGCGGTCGCCGACCAACGGTCGGCGCTACGAATGGCTGGCGAACGCGATACGACACGGATACATCACCAACGGGCAACCAAGCATCAGCCTGGGCTGGCGACGATTCGTCCCGGCAAACAAAAACCCCCGGTTCTCACCGGGGGTTTTCGTTCAACACATCAGCCGATCAGGCTCAGGCAGCGACCGTCTTGGCCACGTCCTGGTAGTCCTCGATCTGGTCGAAGTTCATGTAGCGGTAGATGTCCTTGCTGCTGGCATCCAGCACGCCGATGTCGGCCATGTACTCTTCCTTGGTCGGGATGCGACCCAGGCGCGAGCAGATCGCGGCCAGTTCGGCCGACCCCAGGTACACGTTCGAGTTGCGGCCCAGGCGGTTCGGGAAGTTGCGGGTCGAGGTCGAGAACACCGTCGCGCCCTCGCGCACCTGTGCCTGGTTGCCCATGCACAGCGAGCAGCCCGGCATTTCCATGCGCGCGCCGGCGGTGCCGAAGGTGCCGTAGTGGCCTTCCTTGGTCAGCTCCGAGGCATCCATCTTGGTCGGCGGGGCCACCCACAGCTTGGTCGGGATGTCGCGCTTGCCTTCCAGCAGCTTGGCGGCCGCACGGAAGTGACCGATGTTGGTCATGCACGAACCGATGAACACTTCGTCGATGGCCGCACCGGCCACGTCCGACAGCGTCTTGACGTCGTCGGGATCGTTCGGGCAGGCCACGATCGGCTCGTGGATGTCGGCCAGGTCGATCTCGATGACGGCGGCGTACTCGGCATCGGCATCCGGCTCCAGCAGCTCCGGGTTGGCCAGCCAGGCTTCCATCTTCTCGATGCGACGCGCCAGCGAGCGGGCGTCCTGGTAACCCTCGGCGATCATCCACTTCAGCAGCGTGATGTTGCTGGTGAGGTATTCGATGATCGGCTCCTTGCTCAGGTGCACCGAGCAGCCGGCAGCCGAACGTTCGGCCGAGGCATCGGACAGTTCGAACGCCTGTTCGACCTTCAGGTCCGGCAGGCCTTCGATTTCCAGGATGCGGCCGGAGAAGATGTTCTTCTTGCCGGCCTTGGCCACGGTCAGCAGGCCCGAGCCGGCCGGGAACGAAATGCCCACCGGGAAACGGGTGTGCGAATCGCCGCCGGTGCCGACGGTGTCGGGCAGCAGCATGCGGTTGAGCCAGCTGTGGATCACGCCGTCGCCCGGGCGCAGCGAGATGCCGCCACGGGTGGAGATGAACTCCGGCAGCGTGTGGTGGGTCTTGACGTCCACCGGCTTCGGGTATGCGGCGGTGTGGCAGAACGACTGCATCACCAGGTCGGCCGAGAAGCCCAGGCAGGCCAGGTCCTTCAGCTCGTCACGGGTCATCGGGCCGGTGGTGTCCTGCGAGCCCACCGAGGTCATCTTCGGTTCGCAGTAGGTGCCCGGGCGCATGCCCTTGCCTTCCGGCAGGCCACAGGCGCGGCCGACCATCTTCTGTGCCAGCGAGAAGCCCTTGCCGGTGTCCGGCGGGTCCATCGGCAGGCGGAACAGGTCGGTCGGGGCCAGGCCCAGCGCTTCGCGCGCCTTGGCGGTCAGGCCACGGCCGATGATCAGCGGAATGCGGCCACCGGCGCGCACTTCGTCGAACAGCACGTCGGACTTCACCTGGAACTCGGCGATGACCTGGCCGTCCTTCAGCGCCTTGCCGTCATAGGGACGCAGTTCGACCACGTCGCCCATGTTCATCTGCGACACGTCCAGCTCGATCGGCAGCGCGCCGGCGTCTTCCATGGTGTTGTAGAAGATCGGGGCGATCTTCGAACCCAGGCACACGCCACCGAAGCGCTTGTTCGGAATGAACGGAATGTCTTCGCCGGTGAACCACAGCACCGAGTTGGTGGCCGACTTGCGGCTCGAACCGGTACCGACCACGTCACCCACGTAGGCCACCAGGTGGCCCTTGTCCTTCAGCGATTCAATGAACTTGACCGGGCCGCGCTTTCCGTCTTCTTCCGGCTCGATGCCATCGCGCTTGTTCTTCAACATCGCCAGGGCGTGCAGCGGGATGTCCGGGCGGGTGGTCGCATCCGGGGCCGGCGACAGGTCGTCGGTGTTGGTTTCGCCGGTCACCTTGAGCACGGTGATGGTCAGGCTCTGCGGCACTTCCGGGCGGCTGGTGAACCACTCGGCATCGGCCCAGCTCTGCAGCACGCCCTGGGCGTTTGCGTTGCCGGCCTTGGCCTTTTCCTGCACGTCGTGGAAGGCGTCGAACACCAGCAGGGTGTTCTTCAGCGCGGTGGCGGCGATCGCGCCGACCACGGCGTCGTCCAGCAGCTGCACCAGCGGCGCGACGTTGTAGCCGCCGAGCATGGTGCCCAGCAGTTCGGTGGCGCGCTCGCGCGAGATCAGCGCGTTGGTTTCGCTGCCGAAGGCGATCGCAGCCAGGTACGAGGCCTTGACCTTGGCCGCGTCATCGACACCGGCCGGCACGCGGTGGGTCAGCAGGTCGAGCAGGAACTCGGCCTCGCCCGCAGGCGGGTTCTTCAGCAGTTCGATGACGTCGGCCGTCTGCTGGGCGCTCAGCGGCAGCGGCGGGATGCCAAGCGCGGCGCGCTCGGCTACGTGGTGGCGGTAGGCTTCCAACATGACAACTCCCGGGAAATTCTTTGAAAAGACTTCGGTTGAATACGGCGGTTGAGTTACGGGCTCAGGCGTGCGGCACGATCAGCTTCAGGCCCTTGAAGTAGTCGCGGTAAAATTTGTCGTTCCAGGTGATCAGGCCGTCGCACTGCAGCAGGGCGTGCGCGCCGACCATGAATTCGTCCAGGCTGCGGCCGCTGGCACCGCGCTGGCGATGGCGGCGGTGCATTTCACCGGCACGCAGCGCCGACTTGGCTTCCAGCGCGTTGAAATGGACCCCCATTTCCTCCAGCGCCTCCAGCACCTCGGCACCGCCGCGCAGCGAGGCGCAGATCTCGGCCAGCGTCGCGCCGCACACCACCACCCGGCCACCCACCAGGCTCTGCCGCAGGCAGGCCTCGACGGCGTCGGCCTGCGGGCCATTGCTCAGCAGTTCGACCAGGACCGGGGAATCGACGGCGATCATCACGGCTTATTCCTCGTCGCGCACCGCGCGGACGGCGGCCTCGGCCGAGTCGAAACCGTCCAGGGCGAACTTGCCGCGGGCGCGGGAAATGGCGTCATCCACGCTCTTGCGCAGGATGATCCGGCTGCCTTCCAGCTCCACTTTCAGCTGGGTGCCCTTGGTCAGCCCGAGCGCGTCCCGCACTGCCTTGGGGAGGGTGATCTGGCCTCGCTCTGCGACGGTGGCTTCCATGGGGTAGGTCCGGTTCGGTATGCACGAATTATACATACTTTCCCGCCCATACCGCCAGCGCCCGCACCGTATGCGGGCTGAATGCCGCTGTTTCACCGTGCCTCGGGACAGCCCCGGAAGTGTGACGCGCGCGCCTGACAGCCGCGGTTGGGTGACTAGAATGTCGGGACTGGCCATAAGGTCGGTCCTCAACACCCCATCGATCAGACAAGGACATCCCACGATGCGCGCAACCGTTCTAACTGTCGCACTGCTGCTCGCCGCCCCACTCGCCCTGTCTCCCGACAGCGCTTCCGCCAATCCCTTCGGCGGCCACAAAACCGGGACCGAAATCACCCAGGCCCAGCTGGATGCAGCCGAGGTCGGCAAAACCACCCAGGACCAGGTGCGGGAAGCGTTTGGGACGCCCAGCCGCCGTGAACAGCTGGGCGATACCCAGATCTGGTACTACGATTACGTGCACATCAAGAATTTCGGAAAGAACGTCCAGGAAGCGACCGTTTTCGAGTTCGGCAAGAATGGCCTGCTGACCGCCAAGTCCAAGTCCGGCGCCGTGGGCAAGACCGGCAATCCCCTGCTCGACGCCGCCAACGGCAAGTAACCGCGCTACGCGAATCCTCCCGGACGGGGCACCTGCGGGCGCCCCGTCTGCGCAAGAGGGGTGGCCACGCCTTCTCGGCGTGCTAACACCTTCCGGGCAAGCATGGGCATGGTCGAGCGATGACGGGGGTCAACGTTTCACTACCGGAGCAACCGGACATGACCCTCAGCGCATCCAACCACGACCACATCGGCATGGCCTTCGAGCCGCCGGCCCTTTACGTTCCGCCCCGGCTGCATGGCAGCAATATCGCAAACCTCCATACCGTACTTCCGCTTCCGGAAGGGGCTGAGTTCGATTACCTGCTCAACGGCGCTTCACAGGTGGTGGAAGGCCTGAGCGTGTTCCATTTCCCAGGGGTTCAAGGGGTGTATGTCGATGACCGCTTCCTTGAACATTACCCGGGCCCCTGGCCAGCGGTCATGGAGGTCCGCTGTCTGAAGGACGGCCAGCCGGCAGATCTGGCCCGACTGCCACTGTTGAACACGCTTACCGCGGTACCGACTCACATGCGCGTGGTCGTTTCCGGCAACCCTGTCCCGGTGCCGCCGCCTGGCCATATCGCGGTACTGCAGACCAACCCTTACGTATTCGACGCGGACGGCGTGCCCCTTCCGTTCGGGTACGGGACCGTCATCGAACTGCTGGATCCGCATCCGGGCATCGAGCACTACGACAACACCTTCATCATCAGCCACAACGCGGCGCCAGGTGCGTACAGGGTCCGGGTCACCTCGCAGTGGGGATTGGAGCAGACGGTGACGCTCACGCTGCACGAGAGCACGGCGAATTGAATGCGGGCGGCCTTCGCGGCACGCTAACGAAGGCAGGTCTAAAGCTCTACCCAAGGCCGAGTGATGACGGGGGTCAACGTTTGCCTTACCGGAGAAACAGACATGACCCTCAGCGCATCCAACCACGACCACATCGGCATGGCCTTCGAGCCGCCGGCGGTATACGTTCCGCCCCGTCTGCATGACACCCAGCTGGTCTACCTGCACACGGTGCTTCCGCTCCCAGACGGAACTCAGTTCGATTATCTGCTCAACGGCGGGCCCGGTCCGGTCGAAGGCATCCGCGTGGTCCATCACCCCGCCGTCAAGGGGGTGCTGGTGGATCATGCGTTCCTGCTGAGCTACCGAGGGCCATGGCCGGCCCTGCTCGAAGTGCGCTATCTGAAGAATGGGCAACCGGCCGACCTGGGCCGGTTGCCGCTGCTCGATCCGCACGCCGCGGTCGCCACCCGCCTGCGCGTGGACGTGCTGGGCAGCCCGGCGGTGATACCGCCCGCCGGTGCTACCGAAGTGGTCACGCTCAGGCCGCGTCTGTTCGATGCAGAGCTCATACCCCTGCCGAGCGGCTTCGGCACGGTGGTCGAACTGCTCGATCCGCACGACGGCATCCGCCAGCACGACAGTGCGTTCATCATCACCGACGCCGCCGTTGCGGGGGAGTATCGGGTCCGGGTCACGACCAAATGGGGGTTGGAGCAGACCGTAAGCTTCACCGTTGGGGCCAGCGCGCCCGGATGACGGTGTCGTCCGGATCTGCCGTGACACGAAAACTACATACGAATGTATAACCTTGCGTTCTGGGCCTGCGGCGCTGCGGCCCGCCCGGCATCGGCCATACTGATGGCCTGCCGGGCCGGGTACAGCGCCCGCCGGCCATCGCAAGCCGGCCTGGAAACGGGCCAGTGCAAGCCATTCGCATGAGGAGTTTTCCCGCATGAGCGACGCGTTCTCGACCCGCAGCCAGCTGGACGTCGGCGGCACCACCTACGACTACTTCAGCCTGCCCAAGCTCGGACAGCAGTTCGACATTTCCCACCTGCCCTACTCGATGAAGATCCTGCTGGAGAACCTGCTCCGGCATGAGGATGGCGGCGCCACCGTGGGCCGCGAGCACATCGAAGCGCTGGCCACCTGGGACCCCAAGGCCGAACCGGACATCGAGATCGCCTTCATGCCTGCGCGCGTGGTGCTGCAGGACTTCACCGGCGTGCCCTGCGTGGTCGACCTGGCCGCGATGCGCGATGCCGTGGTCAAGCTGGGCGGCCGACCGGAGCAGATCAACCCGCAGATTCCCTCCGAACTGGTCATCGACCATTCGGTGCAGGTGGACGTGTTCGGCACCCCCGACGCGCTGGACCTCAACGGCAAGATCGAATTCCAGCGCAACCAGGAACGCTACGGGTTCCTGCGCTGGGGCCAGAAGGCCTTCGACAACTTCAAGGTGGTGCCGCCCAATACCGGCATCGTCCACCAGGTGAATCTTGAGAACCTGGCCCGTGTGGTGATGACCGCGGACAAGGACGGCAAGGCCATTGCCTACCCGGACACCGTGTTCGGCACCGACAGCCACACCACCATGATCAATGGCATCGGCGTGCTCGGCTGGGGCGTGGGCGGCATCGAGGCCGAGGCGGCCATGCTGGGTCAGCCCTCCTCCATGCTGATCCCGCAGGTCGTCGGCTTCAAGCTGACCGGGCGCCTGCCCGAAGGCGCCACCGCCACCGACCTGGTGCTCACCGTCACCCAGATGCTGCGCAAGCACGGCGTGGTGGGCAAGTTCGTCGAGTTCTTCGGCGAAGGCCTGCAGCACCTGCCCCTGGCCGACCGCGCCACCATCGGCAACATGGCACCGGAGTACGGTGCCACCTGCGGCATCTTCCCGATCGACAACGAGTCGCTGACCTACCTGCGCCTGTCCGGCCGCAGCGAGGAACAGATCGCGCTGGTGGAAGCCTACGCCAAGGCCCAGGGCCTGTGGCACGACGCCGACACCGCCCACGCCAGCTACAGCGCCACGCTGGAGCTGGACATGGGCGAGGTCAAGCCGTCGCTGGCCGGCCCCAAGCGTCCGCAGGACCGCGTGCTGCTGGAAGACGTCAAGCAGAACTACCGCGACAACCTGGGCGGGCTGACCACCAACCGCGACAAGCGCAACCAGGACGTGGCCAACTTTGTCAGCGAAGGCGGCGGCGCCGCGGTCGGCAACGAGCAGCTGGCCAAGGGCTACGCCGATGTCGAACAGGACGGCACCCGCTTCCGGCTCAAGGATGGCGCGGTGGTGATCGCCGCGATCACCTCCTGCACCAATACCTCCAACCCGGCGGTGATGATCGGCGCCGGCCTGCTGGCCCGCAATGCGGCGGCCCGGGGCCTGGACCGCAAGCCGTGGGTCAAGACCTCCCTCGGCCCGGGTTCGCGCGTGGTCACCGATTACCTGGAAAAGGCCGGCGTGCTGAGTGAGCTGGAGAAGGTCGGCTTCTACGTGGTCGGCTACGGCTGCACCACCTGCATCGGCAATTCGGGTCCGCTGCCCACCGAGATCAGCGCCGCCATTGCCAGCGGCGACCTGGTGGTGACCTCGGTGCTGTCGGGCAACCGGAATTTCGAGGGCCGGGTGCACCCCGAAGTGAAGATGAATTACCTGGCCAGCCCGCCGCTGGTGGTGGCCTACGCGATCGCCGGCACCACCGACATCGACCTGACCACCGAACCGCTCGGCACCGGCAGCGACGGCCAGCCGGTGTACCTGCGCGACATCTGGCCGAGCAACAAGGAAATCGGCGACGTGATTGCCGCCACCATCGGGCCGGAGATGTTCAAGCAGAACTACGCCGATGTATTCAAGGGTGACAGCCGCTGGAACGAGATCCAGTCGCCCGATGGCGATCTCTACGAATGGGATGGCAGCTCCACCTACATCAAGAACCCGCCGTATTTCGACGGCATGACCATGCAGGTCGGCCACATCGACGACGTGCATGGCGCCCGGGTGATGGGCCTGTTCGGGGATTCGATCACCACCGACCACATTTCCCCGGCCGGCAACATCAAGAAGGATTCGCCGGCAGGCCGTTTCCTGCAGGAGCGCGGCGTACAGCCGGCCGACTTCAACAGCTACGGCAGCCGCCGCGGCAATGACGACGTCATGGTGCGCGGCACCTTCGCCAACATCCGCATCAAGAACCTGATGTTCGGTGGCGAGGAAGGCGGCAACACCCTGTACTTCCCGCAGGGCGGCGGCGAACCGCAGAAGCTGGCCATCTACGACGCGGCCATGAAGTACAAGGCCGAGGGCGTGCCGCTGGTGGTGTTTGCCGGCAAGGAATACGGCACCGGCTCCTCCCGCGACTGGGCGGCCAAGGGCACCAACCTGCTCGGCGTGAAGGCAGTGATCGCCGAAAGTTTCGAGCGCATCCACCGCTCCAACCTGGTCGGCATGGGCGTGCTGCCGCTGCAGTTCACGGCCGGCGAGAACGCCCAGTCGCTGGGCCTGGACGGCTCGGAAGTGGTCGATATCACCGGACTGGCCGACGGCGCCAGCAAGACCGCCACGCTCAGCGCCACCCGCGCCGACGGCACGGTCAAGACCTTCCAGGCCCACGTCATGCTGCTGACGCCCAAGGAAGTGGAGTACTTCAAGCACGGCGGCCTCCTCCAGTACGTGCTGCGCCAGCTGGCGGCCCGCTGACCTGCCCTCCCCCTGGAGCCGGCCTCTGGCCGGCTCCTCAAGGACCCGCCGCCGCGCACGGCCGGCTAGAGGCCGGCTCTGCACGCGCCCTGCACGCTGCATTCACAACCTCTTCGCGTTTTCCATTCGGACCGGTATGCTGCCGGGGACCAAAACGGCGGATACTGTCCGTCGGCATCACACCATCAACGTTTCCTGGAGGGGGAATATGAGTCTGGAACGTCCCTGGCTGAACAGCTACCCGAGCGGCGTACCCGCCGACATCGACGTCAACGAGTTTCCTTCGGTTTCGGCCGTGTTCGACGCCTCGGTGGCCAAGTACCGCGACCGTCCCGCCTATTCCAGCTTCGGCAAGGTGCTCACCTATGGTGAAACCGATGCCCTGGTCGAACAGTTCGCCGCCTACCTGCTGGGTGAACTGAAGCTCAAGAAGGGCGACCGCGTCGCCCTGATGATGCCCAACTGCCTGCAGTACCCGGTGGCCACCTTCGGCGTGCTGCGGGCCGGCCTGACCGTGGTCAACGTCAACCCGCTGTATACCGCGCGCGAACTCAAGCACCAGCTGGTCGACTCCGGCGCCTCGGTGCTGGTGGTGGTGGACAACTTCGGCGATACCGTCCAGCAGGTCATCGCCGACACCCCGATCAAACAGGTCATCACCACCGGCCTGGGTGACATGCTCGGCCTGAAGGGCGTGGTGGTGAACTTCGTGCTGAAGTACATCAAGAAAATGGTGCCCAACTACACCCTGCGCGGCGCCATCCGCTTCAACCAGGCGCTGAAGCTGGGCAGTGGCCACACCCTGCCGAAGGTGGAGCTGGACCACGACGACGTGGCCTTCCTGCAGTACACCGGTGGCACCACCGGCGTGGCCAAGGGGGCAATGCTCACCAACCGCAACCTGGTTGCCAACATGCAGCAGGCGTCGGCGTGGATCTCCGCGTCGGGCATCGAAATGGGCAAGGAAGTCATCATCACCGCCCTGCCGCTGTACCACATCTTCGCACTGACCGCGAACGGACTGGTCTTCATGAAGTTCGGTGGCTGCAACCACCTGATCACCAACCCGCGGGACATGAAGGGCTTCGTCAAGGAGCTCAAAGCCACCCGTTTCACCGCCATTACCGGCGTCAATACGCTGTTCAACGGCCTGCTCAATACCCCCGGTTTCGACGCGGTGGACTTCTCCTCGCTGAAGGTCACCCTGGGCGGCGGCATGGCGGTGCAGCGTGCCGTGGCCGAGCGCTGGAAGAAGACCACCGGCGTCACCCTGGTCGAAGCATACGGGCTGACCGAAACCTCGCCGGCGGCCTGCATCAACCCGCTGGACCTGGCCGAGTACAACGGCGCGATCGGCCTGCCGATCCCGTCCACCGACGCCTGCGTGAAGGACGACAACGGCGTCACCCTGACGCCCGGCGACGTCGGTGAACTGTGCATCCGGGGGCCGCAGGTGATGAAGGGCTACTGGCAGCGCCCGGAAGACACCGCCAAGGCGATCGACGCCGATGGCTGGCTGCACACCGGCGACATGGCGCGCATGGATGAGCAGGGCTTCTTCTACATCGTCGACCGCAAGAAGGACATGATCCTGGTGTCCGGCTTCAACGTGTACCCGAACGAGGTCGAAGACGTCATTGCGATGATGCCCGGTGTGCTGGAAGTCGCCGCCGTGGGCGTCCCGGATGAAAAGTCCGGCGAAGTGGTCAAGGTGGTCATCGTCAAGAAGGACCCGAACCTGACCGCCGAGATGGTCAAGGAACACGCCCGCGCCAACCTCACCGGCTACAAGCACCCCAAGATCGTCGAGTTCCGCAAGGAACTGCCGAAAACCAACGTCGGCAAGATCCTGCGCCGCGAACTGCGGGATGCGCCGGCGGCATAAGCACGCCGCCCGCATCACTCGTCAACCGAACGCCCGCGAGGTTTCCTTCGCGGGCGTTCTGCGTTCCGGGGATCCGGCTCGGAGTTGGACGAATCTGCGCATTCTGCGCCGTCGCAGCGGGCTGCGAACCTGGGGCGTGGCCCTCTCGGTGCCCGCGATGCGCATGCCGCGTAAGGCGTAGGGGGTTTTTCATCGCGGCGCCGCAACGCCTGCGCGGTGCCGCCGGGATACATGCATTCCCCCCGGCACCGGCGGTGTAGGATCGCGGCGTGTGGACCCGTCCGGCCTGCCGCCCACCGTCCTCCCTGCAGGCCAACCCGCCGAGGTAATCCCCATGCAATCCATCGAAAAGCTCCCGTATTCCCGCGGCTATGCGACCATCCGCACCGAATCGACCCCCGACAACGCCGCCCACTGGCTCTTCATGCACGCCGATGCCGCCACCGGCATCCGTCCCTGCTGCCGCAAGGACATGCTGGACGAGATGTGGAGCGTGATGAGCCAGATCACCCTGTCCCCGGCCGAGCGCAACAGCGGCAAACTGCGCCACTTCGTGCTGGCCTCCGACGCCACCGCCTACAACCTGGGCGGCGACCTTGCCCTGTTCGCCCAGCTCATCCGCGAAGGCAACCGCGACCGCCTGCTGGCCTACGCCCAGCGTTGCGTTGAAGGTGTGCATCACCTGCACACCGGCTTCGGCGGTGACGTGCGTTCCATCGCCGTGATCCAGGGCGATGCACTGGGCGGCGGGCTGGAAATGGCGCTGGCCTGCCACACCATCATCGCCGAGGAGGGCTGCGGCATGGGCCTGCCCGAAGTACTGTTCGGGCTGTTCCCGGGCATGGGCGCGTACTCGTTCCTGTGTCGCCGGGTGGCCCCGCAGCTGGCCGAGAAGATCATCCTGGAAGGTCGCGTCTATTCGTCCGAAGAGATGCATGCCATGGGCGTGGTCGATGTGCTGGTGCCCAAGGGACACGGAATCAAGGCCGCCGAAGACCTGATCCGCCAGCAGCAGCGCACCCCGCGCACCTACCTGGCGATGAACGCCGCACGCAACCTGGCCCAGGCGGTGGGCTATGACGAACTGCTGGAAATCACCAGGATCTGGGTGGATTCGGCACTGGCCCTGGAAGAGAAGTCGCTGCGCACCATGGATCGGTTGATCAAGGCGCAGACCCGTCGTGCCCAGTTCGATGCCGCGTAAGCGCGCCACCGCCAGCAAGGGGAGTCGGTAAAAAAGCCCGGTGAGGACCGGGCTTTTTTCCTTCATCGCATGTCGATGCCGCCGTCGTCGCTGGACGCTGCGCCCGGGCGCCCGCGCTCCTCCAGCGCCTGTCGGCCTTCCTTGACCGCGCCGCGGATCAACGCCATCCGCTCGCGCCACTCGCTCTTGAGCTGCCAGTCGGCCATGTGCATCACCTCGCCGGCACGGTAAGCCACCCGCACCAACCCCAGGTTGCTGGCCACGCCCTTGATCGCATGGGCCTGCTCGCGCAGGTGCAGCCAGTCGCCGCGTTCGCCCGCCTCCATGGCCACGCCCACGCACTGCGTGGCGTCGGCCAGGCACTGGCGGATGAACTCCTGCTCGAAGCTGTCGCCCATGCCGAGTGCGGCCAGCTCGTCGAGCACGCCGGTGTCCAGCACGCCTACCGCGACGGGCGGTGGCGGCACCACCGCCGTACGCACCTTGAGCCCGTCGTTGGCGGCAATCTCGGCCAGCGTGTCGAGCAGCTTGACCGGCACCACCGGCTTGCCGAAGAACGTGTGTGCGCCGGCCTGGGTGCACTGCTGGATCGACTCGGGGGTGACATCGGCACTGAGCACCAGCACCGGGGTACGCGGTGCGCCACCGGCCTGCAGCACGCGCAGTTCCTTCAGCATGTCCAGCCCGCTCATGCCCGGCATGTGCAGGTCGACGATGGCCACGTCGTAATCGCTCTCGGCCATGGCATCGAGCACCGCTTCGCCACCGTTGACGCAGACCACCTTGTGCCCGGCCTTCTGCAGCAGCCGCTGCAGCACCAGCCGGTTGGCCTGGTGGTCGTCGGCGACCAGCACCTTCATGCTGCGCACCCGGGCGCGATGGCGCAGGAACGGGTCGGCGAACGCGATCACATTGTCCGCTGCCGCGCCGCCGCCCTCCCCGACCACGGCCGAGGTGTACTCGCCCGCCACCACCGGTGGCAGCGCGAACGGCAGTTCGAACCAGAAGCAGCTGCCCTGCGGCGGGTTCTCGGCGTAGCCGATCTGTCCGCCCATCGCTTCCACCAGCCCGCGCGAAATCGACGTCCCCAGCCCGCTGCCCTCATGCCGTCGGCCCAGGCTGACGTCGGCCTGTTCGAAGGCCTGGAACAGGCGCGCGCGCATGTCCGGGACCACGCCGATGCCGGTGTCGAGGATGTCGAAGCGCAGCCGGACCTGGCCCTCGTTGTCTTCGCGCAGCTGCGATACCCGGATCTCGACGCGGCCGTGCTCGGTGAACTTGACTGCGTTGCCGGCCAGGTTGAGCAGGATCTGGCGCAGGTGGCCAAGATCGCCGCGCAGCAGCTTGGGCACGCCGGCGGCCACCTTGACCTGGTAGTCCAGCCGCTTGAGCCTGGCCTGCGGCATCAGGATCAGGCCGATCGACTGGACCACCTCGTCCAGCGAGAAGTCCTCGGCGACCACGCGCAGCTTGCCGGCTTCGATGGCCGAAATGTCCAGCACCTCTTCCACCAGCGCCAACAGGCTGCGCGAAGAGGCCTGGATGGTGTTGACGCACTCGCGCTGTTCTTCGTCCAGGCTGGTGGTGGCCAGCACCTCGGTCATGCCGGACAGGCCGTTCAGCGGCGTGCGGAATTCGTGGCTCATGTTGGCCAGGAAGCGGCTCTTGGCTTCGCTGGCGCGGCGCGCCTCGTCCATCGCATGGGTCAACTGGCGCAGCAGCGTGGCGAAATACAGCGGCACCGCCGCCAGGCCCAGCCACAGGCCGAAGCCCAGCCGCGCGTTGGCCTGCCAGTACCCGGTGGCCAGCACGGTCACCCCGAAGCTGACCAGCGCCATGCCGACGGCGGCGTACAGGTACTTGTTGCCGTAGCGCATGCCGTTGCCCACGGTCACCCACATCACCACGATGTAGACCCAGGCCAGCGGTTCGCCCATCTGCACCATGCCAGCGGCGATCAGGCCGTAGTCGGCCAGCATGCCGGCCACGCGGCGCGGGTCCGAGCGCCCCGGGCGCGCCAGCAGCCACGCGAACAGCAGTACCGACAGGGTCAAACCGGTCAGCACGATGCCCAGCACCACCTGGTATTGATGGTGCGGCAGGTCGTGGCGGGGACCGGGAAGCAGCACGTAGCCCAGGATCAGCACGATCAGCACCATGCGCACGATCGCCTGGCCGTGCTCGGTATCGGGTCGGCTGCCCAGCCGCTGCTTCAACGCATGGATCATGCCCTGCACGTCACATCCCCGGTCGCGCCGACGCAGTGGAATGCTGCGCGCAGATCGCATCCAGCTGTTGCCGGCCGCGCAGCAGCGCATCCACGCAGCGTGGATCGAACAGACGCCCGCGCTGCGCGTACAGGTAGGCCAGGGTCGCGTCCATCGTCCACGCTTCCTTGTAGGGCCGCGGCGAGATCAGCGCGTCGAACACGTCGGCCACCGCCACGATCCGGGCTTCCAGCGGAATCGCGTCGCCGCGCAGGCCGTCGGGATAGCCACTGCCGTCGTAGCGTTCGTGGTGGCGCAGCGCGATCAGCGCGCCGACCTGGATGAAGCGGTTCTGGCTGCCGCTGAGCAGCTCATATCCGATCCGCGGGTGCCGGCGCATGATCGCCAGCTCGTCCTCGTCCAGCTTGCCCTGCTTGAGCAGCACCGCATCGGGAATGGCGATCTTGCCCATGTCGTGCAGCGGGGCCGCCATTTCGATCAGCTTGACCTCTTCCTCGGGCAGGCCCAGCTGTTCAGCGATCAAGCCGGCCACGTGGGCCATGCGCTCCAGATAGGCGCTGGTGCCGGCGTCACGGAACTCGATCGCACGGGCCAGCCGCGACAGCGTCTCGCGCTCGCGCTCCTCCACCTCGTGCATGCTGGCCAGCAGCCGCTGTTCAAGCGACATCGCGCGTTGCTTCACATTCTCCGACTGCTGGCGCAGCTGCAGCAGGTTGTAGCAGCGTGCACGCAGCTCGCGCGGGCGGATCGGCTTGACCAGGAAGTCGATCACCCCGGCCTCGAGCGCAGCTTGGCGGATCGGCTCGTCGCCGACCACGGTAATCAGGATCACCGGGATGTCGCGGTGCTTGGGCAGGCGGCGGAAGCGACGGGCGAATTCCAGCCCATCCATCTCCGGCATGCGGTAGTCCAGCAGCAGCAGATCCACCCCGTGCGCTTCGCACCAGGCCAGCGCGGTGAGCGGGTCGCCGAAATCATGCACGCTCAGTTCGGGCGCGATGTCCTCGATGACATGCCGCAGCATCGTGCGCGCAGACGTCTGATCGTCAACGATGACAATATTCAAGGCTGCTTCCGTCGTCTTCCTGGACCACACTGGAACATGCTGCGAAGAGGATACTCCGCTGGTTTGTACGCCGGCACCTTGCATGGGACCCACCTCCGCTCATGATTCCCCGTGCATGATCGTGGTGAAGCCGTGATGGATGTCACGCGGGCTCCGTCCAGTTCTCATGTTCCGTGGCCGTCGCCCATAGGGGGCATCAATAGACCACGCAGAAACCATACTCGTACGGCCTTCCCAGCGGAACCCCGCCCGGAGGGCCACGGCGGCCCTTCCGGAACTACGTCTCAGTTTTCCGGGCGCATGTAGGGGAACAGGAGGACGTCCCGGATCGAGCTGCTGCCGGTCAGCAGCATCACCAGCCGGTCAATGCCGATGCCCAGGCCGCCGGTCGGGGCCATACCGTACTCCAGCGCACGGATATAGTCCGCGTCGTAGTGCATGGCCTCATCGTCGCCGCCCTCCTTGGCCGTCACCTGGGCCTGGAACCGGGCGGCCTGGTCTTCCGGGTCGTTCAGCTCGGAGAAGCCGTTGGCCAGCTCCTTGCCGTTGATGAACAGCTCGAAGCGGTCGGTGTAGCCGGGCTGGTCGTCGTTGGCCCGGGCCAGCGGCGAGACCTCGACCGGGTGGTCGGTAATGAAGGTCGGCTGCACCAGGGTGTGCTCGACGGTGGCTTCGAAGATCTCCAGCAGCAATTTGCCCCAGCCGTAGGACGGCTTGACCCGGATCTTCAGGCGCTCGCAATGGCGCAGCAGCGCCTCGCGGTCGGTGCAGTCCGCTTCGCTGATCTCCGGGTTGTGGTGGCGCACCGCCTCGTCCATGCGCCAGCGGCGGAACGCCGGGGCCAGGTCGATGGTGGCGCCGTCCCACTCCACCGTGGTGGTGCCCAGCACCTTGCTGGCCACGTCGCGGATCACGCCTTCGGTCAGGTCCATCACTTCGGTGTACGTGGCGTAGGCCTCGTACAGCTCCATCATGGTGAATTCGGGGTTGTGCCGGGTGCTGACGCCTTCGTTGCGGAAGTTGCGGTTGATCTCGTACACGCGCTCCAGGCCGCCCACGACCAGGCGCTTGAGGTACAGCTCCGGGGCCACGCGCAGGTACAGGTCCAGGTCCAGCGCGTTGTGGTGGGTGGTGAACGGCTTGGCCGTGGCGCCGCCGGGGATGTAATGCATCATCGGCGTTTCGACTTCCAGGAAGTCGCGGTTGTCCAGCCAGGCGCGCATGGCGCGGATGATCCGCGAGCGCTTGATGAACACCTCGCGCGACTCCGGGGTCACGATCAGGTCCACGTAGCGCTGGCGGTAGCGCTGCTCCACGTCGGCCAGGCCGTGCCACTTGTCCGGCAGCGGGCGCAGCGACTTGGTCAGCAGGCGGATGCTGGTGGCCTTGACCGACAGCTCGCCGGTCTTGGTCCGGGTCAGCCCGCCTTCCACGGCAATGATGTCGCCCACGTCCCAGCCCTTGAAGGCGGTGTAGACCTCGCCCAGCGCATTGCCCTGCAGGAACAGCTGGATGCGGCCGGACTCGTCCTGGATCTGGGCGAAGCTGGCCTTGCCCATCACCCGCTTGGCCATCAGCCGGCCCGCCATCTTCACCGTGCGGTCGGTGGCTTCCAGCGCTTCGGCGGTCCACGCCTCGGCATCGGCGAACTCGGCCTGCAGCTTGCCGGCGAAGTCCTCGCGGCGGAAGTCGTTCGGGTAGGCGATGCCCTGCCCGCGCAGCGCGGTCAGTTTCGCGCGGCGCTCGGCGATGAGGCTGTTCTCGTCGACGGGGGTCTGCGGCGCGGGGGTCTGATCGTTCATGGCGGGGGTCTATGTCTGGGGGATATGGACGGGGATACACCCCCCGGCGCGTGCCGGGGGTAAAGCGGAAGGGCCGCACGCGGCGGCCCGACGGTCAGGCATCGAGGCGTTTGGCACCGACTTCCAGGCCCGACTTCAGGCTGGCTTCGACGAATTCGTCGAGGTCGCCATCGAGCACCTTCTGCGTGTCCGAACGTTCGATGCCGGTGCGCAGGTCCTTGATACGGCTCTGGTCGAGTACGTAGTTGCGGATCTGGCTGCCCCAGCCGATGTCGGACTTGGTCGCTTCCACCGCATCGCGCTCGGCGTTGCGCTTCTGGATTTCCAGCTCGTACAGCTTGGCGGCCAGCATCTTCATCGCGTTGTCGCGGTTCTGGTGCTGGCTGCGGCCAGTCTGGCAGGCCACGACCGTATTGGTCGGAATGTGCGTGATACGCACCGCCGATTCGGTCTTGTTGACGTGCTGACCACCGGCACCGGACGAACGGTACACGTCGGTACGCAGGTCGGCCGGGTTGATGTCGATCTCGATGTTGTTGTCCACTTCCGGCGACACGAACACCGAGGTGAAGCTGGTGTGGCGGCGGTTGTCCGAATCGAACGGCGACTTGCGCACCAGGCGGTGCACGCCGGTTTCGGTCTTCAGCCAGCCATAGGCGTAGTCGCCTTCCACCCGCAGCGTGGCCGACTTGATGCCCGCGACGTCGCCGCCGGACACTTCCATCAGTTCGGTCTTCCAGCCGCGCGATTCGCACCAGCGCAGGTACATGCGCAGCAGGATTTCGGCCCAGTCCTGGGCTTCGGTGCCGCCGGCACCGGCCTGGATGTCGACGAACGCCGGGGCGTTGTCCATCTTGCCGGAGAACATGCGCTGGAACTCCAGCTGTTCGACGTGCTTCTGGTACTTGTCCAGGTCGGCGACCACGGCCAGGGCGGTGTCTTCGTCCTGTTCGCTCTCAGCCAGTTCCAGCAGTTCGTTGGATTCGGTCAGCCCGTCCAGGATGGTGGCGATGCCGCCGACCGTCTTCTCCAGGCTGGAACGCTCGCGGCCCAGGGTCTGGGCGTATTCGGCGTTGTTCCAGATGTCGGGGTTTTCCAGTTCCCGGGTTACTTCTTCCAGACGCTCTTTCTTGGCGTCGTAGTCAAAGATACCCCCTGAGCGAGACCACGCGATCGGTCAGATCGGTGATTCGCTGGCGCACGGGATTGAGCTCGATCATATCGGCGGTCATGAAGGCTTGGGACAAGAGGCGAATTGTAGCGCAGAGCAGCCTGTTCATGTTTGGGGCCCGAAGGCGGGTGGACGGCGTTCAGGGCCAGTGCGTTCCATGGGTTCCTGCGGGCCGGCCAACGGCCGGCGCTACCGGGTTGCGTCCTGCATGCCAGGTGGCGGGCGCTCGCCCGGCATCGGTTGGACGCGGCGCGCCCGGTAGCGCCGGCCGTTGGCCGGCCCAAGGGGCCTGTCACCGCACCTCGAACTCGCCCACCAGCACGGTATCGGCACTGTCCTTCAGGCGCATCGTGACCTGCTGGTCCTGCTGGCGGCGGCTGCCCCAGTGCGTGCTCAGGCGCAGGGTCAGCGTGGTCGCACCCGTCACCAGCTGTTCGCGGCTGCCGAAGTAGTTCGCCTCCACCTTGTACCGGCCGGGCTTTGCCTGGCGCAACGAGAACTGCTCGGGGCCGTAGCCACCGGTGAAGTCGCGCGACATCTGCCCGCCCTGGAAGGTCAGCCGGTTGCCGTAGTACGCGCGCTCGCCATTGGGGTCGGTCACCCACAGGTCCATGTCGCTGTTGTCGCTGTCCCAGCTGAGCACCACGCGCAGGTCCAGCGGCATCGGCCGGCGCAGGCGCGGGTCCACGGCGCGGGCATCCACCCCGGTGCGCGCCAACAGCGTGGTCAGCTCGTCCAGCGCGATCAGCGAGATGCCGTCGAAGCGCTCGTCCCACGGCCGCACCACCACCTCATTGAACGCGGCCAGCGCCGCCTGCGGCTGGTGGTCGGCTTCCAGCGCCAGGGCCAGGTCCCGGAAGCTCTGCGGCTCTTCCTCGCCCAGCGCCAGCACGTCACGGAACACCGGTACCGCCAGCGCCGGCGCCTTGGCCTGCATCAACCGGTAGCCCAGCACGCGCAACACGTGGCGGTTCTCCAGCTGCATCTCGGCCAGGTTGGACAGCACCCGCAGCGCCAGGTCGCGCTGGCCGTGGGCGAACAGCATGTCGGCCACGTCCAGGTAGAAGGCACTGCTGTCGGCGTGCTGGTCACGTTCCTGCAGGTACAGCGCGTACACCGCGTCCGGTCGTGCCGCGCGCAACCGGCGGGCGTAGGCCGAATCCGGTGCCCACGCGGCGACGGTGATGCGCAGCGCACCCTGGTTTGCCCGGTCATCGGCATCGGCTTCCACCGCCCTATCGGACGCAGCATCGGCCTGCGCGCGCGGGGCGGCGTTGAGCGGCGCGGCCTCCGCCCGCTCGCGCTGCGCGCTGTCGGCGGCCAGCATCCTGGCCGGCGCGGGCGGTGCCGGCGCGGCAGCCGGCATCGGTGCCATCAACTGCCTGTTCGACGCCGCCGCCGGAGGTGCGCCTTTGGGCCAGGCCCGGTTCCACCATTGCTCGCGTTCGGCGAACTGCCGGGCCAGCGTGTCCAAACGCGCGCGGCGGGCGCTGGCCTCGTCATCCAGCTTCACCGCGTGCAGCCGGTCGTAGTCCCGCTGCAGCGGGGCAGCCGGGCGAATGCCGTAGCGCAGGTAGTCGTCCAGCGTTTCCAGCACCAGCAGCGAGGTATCGGGGCCCACCAGCCCGAAGCGCTGCGACAGTGACTGGAGTGCGGCACGGTTGCCTGCCGGGTCTGCGGCCAGCTCGCGACGCCGGGCGTCTGCCCAGGCATGGGCGACCAGTGCACCGCCGGTATCGCGCGCCTGCGCCAACGGTATCGTCAGCGCCTTGTGGCCACCGCCTGCAGCCGGCACCTGCAGCCGCAGCACGCCGTTCGCGTTCTGCATCCGGGCCAGCACGCGCACCCAGCCCTGGCCGGCGCGGTCGGCATCCACGATCAGCTCGTCCACCCCATCGCCTTCGGCCTGCACGCTGCCCGGGTTGTCCCGCAGCAGCCGCGCTGCCATCGCGTCCACATCCTGGCTGCCGTTCAACACCAGCAGCTGCCCCTGCCCTGCACCCACCCACGCACGCAGGCGGTCGCTGTCGGTGCGCGCACCGGCGCCACTGAGCGCATACAGGCGCTGGTTCGCACGCAGTGCGGGGCGCTCGCGCCTGCCGTAGTTGGCCAGGCCATCGCTGACCAGCAGGTACTCGTCGATATCAGGCTGCGCGGTCCAGTCGCCCAGCGCGCTGGCACCGTCGTAGGGCAAGGCCTCCAGGTACCTGCGCAGCGCGCTCCAGTCGCCGTTGCGGATCGCGAAACGACGGGCCGGCTCGGCGCGATCGCGCAGCACGGTCAGCTGTACCTCGCCATTGCCGATGGCGGCGACGTAGCGCCCCAGCACGGCCAGTTCCGCAGCCGTGTCGCGATGGCGCGCCGATCCGGACGCATCCCACAGCACGCCGACGCGATGCGGCAAGGTGCGTTCGCGGGCCTGCACCGGCACAGGCACCTGCACCATCACATAGGGGTCGCCATCGAAGTCACCCCGCACCGCATCGACCCCGCGCGGCAGCGGCAGGGTCCAGCCCAGCTGATCCGGCAACTGCCTGCCGCTGCCCTGCCACTGGGCGCGCCAGGCGCCGTCGCGCAGGGCCAGGGCGAGCGTCGGCGGTCCGTGCGTCACCGGTACGCCGGTGGCGACCGCGTCCAGCTGCAGCTGTACCGCGTTGGCCTGGCCCACGAACTGCAGCGGCAGCGTCCAGCGCAGGCCCTCCCTGCCCACCGGCAGGGCCTCACGCACGGTCAGCGCGACCCGGCGCGTGCCCAGCGCTGGAATGGGGTAGATGCGCAGGCGGAACTGGTTGCCGGCGGTCTGCTCCAGCAGGCCCGGGTCGACCCGGCGCCGCTCGATCGCCTCGAACACCTGCCGTCCCTGCGCCTTGGGCACGGGCACCGCATCGCGCAGCACGCCGTCGATATCCAGCGCGAACGCGGTCACCTGCTGGCCCTCGGCCAACGGGAATTCCAACGCTCCCTCCAGCACGCGCCGGTTCGGGTTGCGGAACACCAGTTCGATACGGGTCTCGGCCAGACCGGCCGCCACATGGCTGTCGATGCGCGCCTGCTCCAGCTGCACCGGCTGTTCCGCACCGGACACCTTCAGCAACGGCTCGACCAAGCGCTGCGCTGCCGCCGTCGGCACGCCCGCTCCCCCGCCCACCCACAGCAACAACCCCAAGCCGATACCGCGCAACACGCTGTCCATGTGACGCTCCTGATCCGATGACGAAGGGTTGAACGCACCAGCACCGGAAACGGGGTTGGACAGCACGCCCCCTGCTGGTCCACGATCCCTCCCCCATGGAATGTTGCAGAAGAAGGATGTCCGCATGCGCCTGTCCCTGATCCCCCTGCTGCTTGCCGGCCTGCTCCCGCTCGCACACGCTGCGCCGGCCGGCGCGATCACGCCCGGCGTGGCATTCAGCCATGAGGACTGGACCTTGGCCTGCGACAACACCCGCACCTGCCGGGCGGCCGGGTACCAGAACGAGGACGCCGGCGGCGATCCGGTCTCCGTGCTGCTCACCCGGCGTGGCGGGCCAGACCAGCCGATCGGGGCCGAGCTGATGCTGGGCGAGTACGAGGAAAGCGACCTGCCGGCCACCGTCACCCTGCGCATCAACGGCACCGCGCTGGGCACCGTGGCGGACACCACCCGTTTCTCTGCGGCGCAGGTGACGGCACTGCTCAAGGCGCTGGTGAAGGACAGCAGCATCGAGCTGATCGGCGACAACGGCCGCCAATGGACCCTCTCCGACCGTGGCGCATCGGCGGTACTGCTGAAGATGGACGAATACCAGGGTCGGCTCGGCACGCCGGGCGCGATCCTGCGCAAAGGCAGCCGCGCCGAAGCCAGCGTGCCCGCCTCGCTGCCGGTACCGGTGGTGACCCTGCCACCACGCGTGGCCACGCGCCCGGCCGACCAAGCGCTGGCCAACGCCCCGGCGCTGCGCGCTGCACTGGCCGCCGCGACCTCGCAGGACGACTGCGAAGCACTGCACCCCAGCGAGGGCACCTATCCCGACGAAGACCCCCAGGCGATCGAGGTCAAGCGCCTGGACAACCGCCGGCTGCTGGTGTCCATGACCTGCTGGCGCGGCGCCTACAACGCAGGCAGCGGCTACTGGGTGGTCAATGACCACGCCCCCTACCAGCCGGCTTACATCACCAACCTGGGCGTGGACGACGACGTGCTGACCATCTCGTCCTCGCACAAGGGCCGCGGGTTGGGCGACTGCTGGTCCAGCGCCAGCTGGGCGTGGAACGGCACTGCTTACGTCAAGACATCAGACAGCACCACCGGCCTGTGCCGGCTGGTCGCCGCAGGCGGTGCCTGGGACCTGCCCACGCTGGTAACCAAGGTGAAGGAGGCTCCCTGAGCCGCCCGCAGGATCAGAACGGGAACACGGTCGAGGTTGCCTGCGCGGCATTGAACAGGCGCTGCAGCAGCAGGTAATCGCCCTCGGCACTGTCGTTGGTGACAAAGCGATGGGCCTGCTGATCCATGCCGCCTCGATAGAAGACCATGAACTGGTTGGCTTCCAGATTCCGGTTGAAGTCGTGCCGAACCGTCATGCTGAACTCCGGTGTTCCCACCGAGACATCGTCACCCTCCGCATCGAACAGCCACACCAGTTCGCCAGCCTCCGTCTTAAGGAGGACCTTTTCCAGGAACGTCAATAGACCGGTCGGCAACATCATTCTTCCACTCCTCTTCGTTACAGCGTCTCCACGCTTGACTTGATCCTGACCAGATAATCGCTGAGCGTATGGCGGGCCTCCCGGCTCATCGTCGCGCTTGCCGTGTTATGGATTGCCTTCAGGATGATCATTTCCGCATCGTTCAACAGGGGCGTGAGCGAAGGGTGCTGGGTGAGGTCCTTCGCGTACCGCGCATCCAGCCGCGCCAGGAAGCGGCGCGCCATCTGCAGTGCCCTCAAGGCCGCACTATAGTCTTTTCGCTGAACTTTCGAGCTCACGTCATCTATCAAAGAGATGACTTCGATAGCTAGAACCTTTGCTTGCTGGTGCGCGGCACGCGCAAAGGCCTTCCTTACTGCCTTTCCAGCGGTTCCGGCATGCACGATCTCCCCAATGGCAACGACCAGCGCCACCAATGTCGCGCCTCCGCACCAGTAGTTGAACACGTTGATGCTGTCGGAATTGCCCCACTCCCCCTTCAGATGGACGAGCGATGCGCAGACCAACAGCGTGGCAACCAGGTAGGTCCAGCGAACATGCGACATGTCTTTCGCCACTCCCCAAGCCAAGATGGCGGGCAATGGCGTGACACTACGTGTCTCGATCCGGCGCCACAGTAGGCGCAGTCCCAATCACGCGTCGGCGCAGTGCTCGATGATCAGCTGGATCGCACCGCCGCCGCGGTAGTCGTCGCTGACCAGGCGATAGGCGATGTGCACGTTGTTGGCCGGCGCATTGCCGCGCCAGCCACTGAAGTGGATCGCGTTGATCGGCTCGGCGCGACCCGGTACGCGCAGGCTGAGCTTGAGATGCTTCTCCTTCAGCACCTGCCAGCGGGCCACCTGGAAGTGACCATCGAACAGCGGCTCCGGGAAGCCCTGCCCCCATGGGCCGGCCAGGCGCAGCGCTTCGGCGTGCTGGAAATCCAGCTCGGCCGGGGCAAGTTCACCATCGCTCATCAGCAGCTGCTGCAGCGAGGCCGGATCCATGCTGGCTTCGACCACCGCAATGAAGGCGTGCTGGAATTCCTGCAGCCGCGCGTGCGGCAGGCTCAGGCCGGCGGCCATTGCGTGACCACCAAACTTGTCGATCAGCCCCGGGTGGGCGGCGTTGACCAGCGCCAGCGCGTCACGGATGTGGAAGCCGGCGATCGACCGCGCCGAACCGCGCAGCGAATCGCTGCCAGGTTCGGAGGGCGCAAACGCAATCACCGGTCGATGCAGGCGATCCTTCATCTTCGACGCCACCAGGCCCACCACGCCCGGATGCCATTCGGCATCGAACAGGCAGGCCGCGATCGGGCGCTCGCCTTCGGCAGTCAGCACCGCACGCGAGACCGCGAGTTCCGCGTCATCGGTCATCAACTGCTGCACGGCACGCCGCTCGGCGTTGATCTGTTCCAGCGTCTGCGCGATCTCCCGCGCCTGGCTGCGGTCCTCGGTAAGCAGCAGCTCGATGCCCAGCGCCATGTCCTCCAGCCGCCCGGCGGCGTTCAGGCGTGGGCCAAGCGCGAAGCCGATATCCGTGGCACTCAGCCGCGCCGCATCGCGGCCACTGGCCTCGATCAGCGCCTGCAGGCCCACGCAGCCCTGCCCGGCCCGCAGCCTGCGCAGGCCGGCAGCAACCAGCGCCCGGTTGTTGGCGTCAAGGGCCACCAGATCGGCCACGGTGCCGACCGCGACCAGGTCCAGCAGCGTCAGCAGATCCGGTTCCGCACCTGCGGCAAAGGCGCCCTGCACGCGCAGGTGCCGCCGCAGCGCCATCAACACGTAGAAAATCACCCCCACCCCGGCAAGGGCTTTGCTGGGGAATGCATCGCCGTTGATGTTGGGGTCCACGATGGCATCGGCCGGCGGCAGCTGCTCGCCGGGCAGGTGGTGGTCGGTGACCAGCACTTTCCAACCGAGCGCTTTGGCTGCGGAAACGCCGGCATGGCAGGCAATGCCGTGATCGACCGTCACCAGCAGGCCGGGCTGCAGCGGGGCCAGTTCGGCCACCAGTGATGGCGACAGGCCATAGCCGTGCAGCATTCGGTTGGGTACCGCATGCACGACGTCGCGCGCGCCGAGCATGCGCAGGCCGCGCACGCCGACCGCGCAGGCCGTGGCGCCATCGCAATCGAAGTCGCCTACCACCAGGATGCGCTCGCCGGCGGCAATCGCCGCGGCCAGCAGGTCCACCGCCGCCTGCATGCTGCCCATCAGCTCCGGCGGATGCAGCTGCGCCAGCTTCGGCTGCGCCTGCGCCGCATCGACGACGCCGCGCGCTGCGTACAGGCGCTGCAGCAGCGGCAACATGTCGCCGGGCCAGTCGCCGGGCACGGCAACAGGACGGCGTTGGATCTGGAGGGAATCAGCAGGGGTCAAGGCGGGCTCTATAAACAGCGCGAACGCCGATGGCCACCATGATACCCGTCATCAATCGTGCAGCTGCACCGGCTTCTTCCAGAACCGCCAGCGCTGGCCCTTGTCCAGCTCGAAACGGGCGCCGTCCTCGAAATCCAGCACCAACCGGCGCAGCTCGCCGCGCTGCAGTGCCGACAACAGCGGCCGGATCGCATCGTTGCCCAGCTGCTCCAGCGAACGCAGCTGGCGCAGGTCCACCAGCGCATCCACCTGCTGGTCACCGTCGGCCTGCACGCCCGCCGCCTTGGCCAGCGCCTGCAGCAGCGCATCGCGGCTGCGCACCTGCGCATGCGCGGTACGCACCGCCCCGGGCAGCTCGCCCCCGCCCCAGAACCACAGCGAGTTCACCGCGCGCTTGCCCGCCACCACGCGCTGGGCGTTCCACGGGTGCTGATGCAGCACCACCTGCGCTTCGGTCAGCAACGCGCGCCAGCGGCGCCCGGCATCGCCTTCGGGCAGGAACGCAAACAGGTCATCGCCCAGCACATCGTCCGGGGCGGCAAACGCGGGCAGCGTGGTGCCCGGCGGCAGGCGCAGGTACCAGCGTGACGGGGTCGGCGCGTCCAGGCTGAACCCATAGCCGGCGAACAACGGCTGCAACGCCGGCAGCAGTGCCGCCACATCCTCCGCGTCCAGGCGCAGCGTGTCGCCGTGGCCCATCATCCGTGCGCCATGCATGTCCGGCACCACGTTGGCCGGGTCGGCGCGCAGCCACACGCCATCGTGGGCATCGCCCACGTCGAGCTGACGGGTCAGCGCGGCCACCGGCCACTCGCCCGGCTGCAGCTGGAAATGCCGCTGCAGCTGGGCGCGTTCACCGGCATCGACATGGCTGCGCTCGGCGCGGCCGAGCGCCTTGGCCACGTCATCGGGCAACGCCGCCGCCGGGAAGCGGCTGCGCGCCGGCAGCAACAGGGTTGCCGTGGCCATGGTCGGCTCAGTCCAGGTACTGGACGCTGACGATTTCGTACTCGCGCTGGCCCGCCGGCGCGTCGATGACGATGCTGTCGCCTTCGTTCTTGCCGATCAGCGCCCGCGCCACCGGCGAGGAGATCGCGATCAGGCCCAGCTTGATGTCGGCCTCCAGGTCGCCCACGATCTGGTAACGCTTCTCTTCGTCGCTTTCCACGTCGGCCAGCTCGACCGTGGCGCCGAACACGACCTTGCTGCCGGCGTTGAGCTTGGTGATGTCGATGATCTCGGCATGCGACAGCTCGCCTTCCAGCTGCTTGATGCGGCCTTCAATGAAGCCCTGCTCTTCGCGCGCGGCGTGGTATTCGGCGTTTTCCTTCAGGTCGCCATGCTCGCGCGCTTCGGCGATCGCGGCGATGACCTTCGGGCGCTTGACCGACTTCAGGTGGTCGAGTTCCTCACGCAGGCGCTGCGCGCCCTTCAGGGTGATCGGGGCTCTCATGCATTCAACTCCTTGTGCAGCTCCTGCAGCGACCAGACCGGGCCGGTACCGCGGAATTCCAGGGATTGCACCAGCGCCTTGGCGCCGGCAATGGTGGTCGAGTAGGTCACGCGGTGCTGCAACGCTTCCCGACGGATCGAGAACGAGTCGTTGATCGCCGCACGACCCTCGGTGGTGTTGACGATATACACGATGTCGCCGTTCTTGATCGAATCGACGATGTGCGGACGGCCTTCCACCACCTTGTTGACGATCTCGCAGCTCATGCCATGTTCCTGCAGCCACGCGGCGGTGCCACGGGTGGCCACCAGCGAGTAGCCACGCTCCAGCAGCGCCTGCGCCACCGGAAGCACGCGCTTCTTGTCCGGGTCGCGGACCGACACGAAGGCCTTGCCCAGCGGCGGCGCCTTGATGCCGCCGGCTTCCTGCGCACGCGCGAAGGCGGCGCTGAAGCTGCGGCCCACGCCCATCACTTCGCCGGTGGAGCGCATTTCCGGCCCGAGGATCGGGTCCACGCCCTGGAACTTGGCGAACGGGAAGATCGCTTCCTTGACCGAGTAGTAGTCCGGCACGATCTCCTTGGTCGCGCCCTGCTCGGCCAGGGTCTTGCCGGCCATGCAGCGCGCGGCGATCTTGGCCAGCGCCATGCCGGTGGCCTTGGACACGAACGGCACGGTACGCGAGGCACGCGGGTTCACTTCCAGCAGGTACACGATGTCCTGGCCGTCGTCGCCGGCCTGGATCGCGAACTGGGTGTTCATCAGGCCGACCACGTTCAGGGCCTTGGCCAGCTCCACCACCTGGCGGCGCAGCTCGGCCTGGGTCTCGGCCGACAGCGAGTACGGCGGCAGCGAGCAGGACGAATCGCCCGAATGCACGCCGGCTTCCTCGATGTGCTCCATCACGCCGCCGATCAGCACGTTGCCGTCCTTGTCGGCAATGATGTCCACGTCCACTTCCACGGCGTTGTCCAGGAAGCGGTCCAGCAGCACCGGCGAATCGTTGGACACCTTGACCGCGTCGCGCACGTAGCGCGCCAGGTCGGATTCACCGTAGACGATTTCCATCGCACGGCCGCCCAGCACGTAGCTCGGGCGCACCACCAGCGGGTAGCCGATCTCGCGGGCCAGCAGCAGGGCTTCCTGGTCGTTGCGGGCGATGCGGTTCGGCGGCTGCTTCAGGCCCAGTGTGTCCACCAGCTGCTGGAAGCGCTCGCGGTCCTCGGCCAGGTCGATGGAATCGGGCGAGGTGCCGATCACCGGCACGCCATTGGCTTCCAGCGCGCGCGCCAGCTTCAGCGGGGTCTGCCCGCCGTACTGCACGATCACGCCCTTGGGCTGTTCCAGCTCGACGATTTCCAGCACGTCTTCCAGCGTCAGCGGCTCGAAGTAGAGGCGGTCGGAGGTGTCATAGTCGGTCGAGACGGTTTCCGGGTTGCAGTTGACCATGATGGTTTCGTAACCGTCATCACGCAGCGCCAGTGCCGCGTGCACGCAGCAGTAGTCGAACTCGATGCCCTGGCCGATGCGGTTCGGACCGCCGCCCAGGATCATGATCTTATCGCGGTTGCTCGGCGCCGCTTCGCATTCGTCCTCGTAGGTCGAATACAGGTAGGCGGTGCTGGTACCGAATTCGGCCGCGCACGAGTCCACGCGCTTGTACACCGGCCGCACCTTGTGCGCACGGCGCAGCGCGCGCACGGCCGCTTCATTGGTGCCGGTCAGCTCGGCCAGGCGCGCATCGGAGAAACCGGCGCGCTTGAACTTGCGCAGGCGCGCGGCGTCCAGCGCGTCGATGCCTTCGGCGGCCACCTGGGTTTCGGCCTGGATGATCTCTTCGATCTGGTCCAGGAACCACGGGTCGATATGCGACAGCGTGAACACCTCTTCCACGCTGAAGCCGGCGCGGAACGCATCACCCACGAAGAACAGGCGCTCCGGGCCCGGGGCCTTGAGTTCGCGCTTGAGCGTGGTGATGTCGTCTTCGTTGGCCAGGTCCAGGCCGGTCGGGTCGAGGCCGATCTTGCCGGTTTCCAGGCCACGCAGGGCTTTCTGCAGCGATTCCTGGAAGGTGCGGCCCATCGCCATCACCTCGCCCACCGACTTCATCTGGGTGGTCAGGCGGGCATCGGCGGCCGGGAACTTCTCGAAGGCAAAGCGCGGGATCTTGGTGACCACGTAGTCGATCGACGGTTCGAACGAGGCCGGGGTCAGGCCGCCGGTGATTTCGTTCTTCAACTCATCCAGGGTGTACCCCACCGCCAGCTTGGCGGCGACCTTGGCGATCGGGAAGCCGGTGGCCTTGGAGGCCAGCGCCGACGAACGCGACACGCGCGGGTTCATTTCGATCACGACCACGCGGCCGGTGGTCGGGCTGATGCCGAACTGCACGTTCGAGCCGCCGGTATCCACGCCGATCTTGCGCAGCACGGCGATGGAGGCATCGCGCAGGCGCTGGTATTCCTTGTCGGTCAGGGTCTGGGCCGGGGCCACGGTGATCGAGTCACCGGTGTGCACGCCCATCGGGTCCAGGTTCTCGATCGAGCAGACGATGATGCAGTTGTCGGCGGTGTCGCGCACCACCTCCATCTCGAATTCCTTCCAGCCCAGCACCGATTCTTCCACCAGCACTTCGGTGGTCGGCGACAGTTCCAGGCCGCGGGTCACGATATCGACCAGCTCTTCGCGATTGTAGGCGATGCCGCCACCGCTGCCGCCCAGGGTGAAGCTGGGGCGGATGATGGTCGGGTAGCCGACGCGGGTCTGGATCTCGATGGCTTCTTCCAGGGTGTGCGCGACCGCGGCGGTCGGGCATTCCAGGCCGATCTCGCCCATCGCCACGCGGAACAGCTCGCGGTCTTCGGCCATGCGGATCGCATCGCGCTTGGCGCCGATCAGCTCGACGTTGTACTTCTCCAGCACGCCGTTGTCGGCCAGGTCCAGGGCGCAGTTCAGCGCGGTCTGGCCGCCCATGGTCGGCAGCAGTGCGTCCGGCTTTTCCTTGGCGATGATCTTTTCGACCGTCTGCCAGTTGATCGGCTCGATGTAGACCGCGTCGGCCATTTCCGGGTCGGTCATGATCGTGGCCGGATTGCTGTTGACCAGCACGACGCGGTAGCCCTCGTCGCGCAGGGCCTTGCAGGCCTGGGCGCCGGAGTAGTCGAACTCGCAGGCCTGGCCGATGACGATCGGGCCCGCGCCGATGATGAGGATGGTCTTAAGGTCAGTGCGCTTTGGCATTGTCTTCTCTAGGTCTGTACAGCGTGTCGGGGGTGATCGCACGCTGTCGATCAGGAAACTTCAGGGCTGCAGCGCCGCGCCGAAGGCAGCGGCGGTGCAGGTACACGCGGTCCGTCGCGCTGCCGCCGGTCAGGCCTTGGCCTGCGCCATCAGGGCAATGAAGCGGTCGAACAGCGGGCTGACATCGTGCGGGCCCGGCGAGGCCTCCGGATGGCCCTGGAACGAGAACGCCGGCACGTCGGTGCGGGCGATGCCCTGGTTGGTACCGTCGAACAGCGAGCGGTGGGTCGCCCGCAGGGTGGCCGGGAGCGTGGCTTCGTCCACCGCGAAACCGTGGTTCTGAGAGGTGATCATCACCCGGCCGTCGTCCAGGTCCTGCACCGGGTGGTTGGCGCCGTGGTGGCCGTGCCCCATCTTGACCGTCCTGGCGCCGGAGGCCAGCGCGAGCAGCTGGTGGCCCAGGCAGATGCCGAACACCGGCAGCTGCTTGTCCAGGAAGACCTTGATCGCCTCGATGGCGTAGTCGCACGGTTCCGGGTCGCCCGGGCCGTTGGACAGGAACACGCCGTCCGGGTTCATCGCCAGCACCTCGGCGGCCGGGGTCTGCGCCGGTACCACGGTGATGTCGCAGCCGCGCTCGGCAAGCATGCGCAGGATGTTCAGCTTGGCGCCGAAGTCATAGGCCACCACCTTGTACTGCGGGGCGGCGCTGACGAACGTGTTCGAATCCAGGTCGAGCTGGCCCTCGTTCCAGCTGTATGCCTTGTCGGTACTGGTCACCTTGGCCAGGTCCATGCCCTTCAGCCCCGGGAACTTGCGCGCCGCTTCCAGCGCCACGTCCACGTTGATGTCGTCGCCGGCCATCAGCGCGCCGTTCTGGGCGCCGCGCTCGCGGAGGATGCGGGTCAGCTTGCGGGTGTCGATGCCCGAAATGGCGACCACGCCACGCTGCAGCAGCCAGTCCTGCAGCGACACCTGGCTGCGCCAGTTGCTGGGACGGCGCGGCACGTCGCGCACGATCAGGCCGGCCGACCACACCTTGCGGGCCTCGTCGTCCTGGTCGGTCATGCCGGTATTGCCGATATGCGGGTAGGTCAGCGTGACCATCTGCCGTGCGTAGGAGGGATCAGTCAGCACTTCCTGGTAGCCGGTCATGGCGGTGTTGAACACCACTTCACCGACGGACAGGCCGGGCGCGCCTACGGATTCGCCCTCGAATACGGTGCCGTCTTCGAGGACGAGGATTGCGGCTTGGGTCACGGGAATCTCACTTTGGCTACCGAGGGGGTCGCCGAAGTCACGCCTCGCTTCACGGAAAAGCGGTTGCAAAAAAGCGCGGACTGCGGTGCGGGACCGGTCCGGCTGTCGTGATTCGGCGAGCGGGAATTGTAATGGGAAGGGCACCCCGACGCCAGTGGTTGTGCGTATTCAGCGCGCCGCGGGCGATCAAGGTCCGCGCGGGCACGCGTGGCGGGCCTGCGCGGGCGCAGGGGCATGGCGTTGACACGCGTGGCGTGTCACTACGCTGGTAGAGACACGCCGTGCGTGTCCCACGCGGCGTCGGCCTCGTTCAGCTACCTTGCCCCGCCAGCAGATCCCGGACCCGATAACTCCCCGCGGCGCGCCCATTCAGCTGAACGGCGGCAAACAGCGCGCCCCGCGCGAAGATGTCGCGATTGGTCGCGCGGTGGGTCAGCTCGACCCGCTCGCCCAGGCCGGTGAACTGCACCAGGTGCTCGCCGACGATGTCGCCGGCGCGCAGGCTGGCGTAATGCGGGGTTGCCCCGCCCTTCTGCGCCGCGGCGCCGAGGGTGAGCGCCGTGCCGGAAGGCGCATCCTGCTTGTGCACGTGGTGCGATTCGACAATGTCGCAATCCCAGCCCGCCAGGGCCGCGGCAGCGCGCTCGACCAGCTCATCGAGCACCGCCACGCCGAGCGAGAAGTTCGATGCCCACACCAGCGGGACCCGGCTCGCGGCCTGGATCAGCGCCTGGCGCTGGGACTCGCTGATGCCGGTGGTTCCCGAGACCAGCCCTGCCCCGCGCTCCACGCACAGGGCCAGCACCGGGTCGAATCCTTCCGGCAGGCTGAAGTCGATGGCCACGTCGAACTGCGGCACGCCGTGCAGTTCGCTGGCGGCGAAGTGCGGTACGCCGTCGACCACGCGCTGGGTCGGGGAACGACGGGTGATGGCGGCAACGACCTGCAGGTCGTCGCGCTCGGCGGCCAGGCGCAGCAGGGCCTGGCCCATGCGGCCGGACGCACCATGGATGAGCAAACGAACGGGGGGAGTAGTCATGCCCGAAGGCTAAAGGAAAGCCCCTGCAAACGGTAGGTACCCACCATTGGCGGGTACGCGTCCGGTGCGCTAGCGCGGCTTGGTCGGCCCGCAGCTGTCGCACCCACCGCAGGCGCCACCGCCACCGCTGGCGGGCGGGGCAATCCTCCGCCCCAGCGCCTGCAGCCAGCGGGCGCGCCGCGGCTTCACCAGCCCCAGCGCGATCGCGCCGCGCGCCCTGCGCACGGTGCCCGGGAACTGCTTCTTCAGCACGACCCACGCGCTGACCAGCACGGCCAGGGCGATCACCGCGTACTGCAGCAGCAGGCCCGTCTCCATCAGCCGCCTCCCAGCGCCACGCTGACCTGGTAGGTGACCAGCGACGCGATATAGGCCGCAGCGAACAGGTAGAAGGTGGCAAACCCCATCTGTTTCCACGAGTTGGTTTCGCGCTTGATCGTGGCCAGGGTGGAAATGCACATTGGCGCGTAGATGTACCAGACCAGCAGCGACAAGGCCGTGGCCAGCGACCAGCCGTCGCTGATCAGCGGGGTCAGCGCCTGGCTGGCGGCGTCGTCATCGGCAGCCGACAGCGCGTACACGGTGGCCAGGGAGGCCACCGCCACTTCGCGTGCGGCCAGGCCTGGAATCAGCGCGATGCAGATCTGCCAGTTGAAGCCCAGCGGGGCGAAGAACACCGCCATGGCATGGCCGATCCGGCCGGCAAAGCTGTAGTCGATCGCCGGCATCGTGGCGTCGGCGGGCGCGCCGGGGAAGGACAGCAGGAACCACAGCAGGATGGTCAGCGCCAGGATGATGCCGCCCACGCGCTTGAGGAAGATCATGCCGCGTTCGTACAGGCCCACCGCCAGGTCGCGCGGGTGCGGCAGGCGGTAGGACGGCAGCTCCAGCATCAGCGGGTGCTCGCTCTTGTCGCGGCGCCACTTCTTCATGGTCCAGGACATGGCCAGCGCGCTGACGATGCCGGCCGCGTACAGCCCAAACAGCACCAGGCCCTGCTGGTTGAACACGCCCCATACGGTCTTCTGGGGAATGAACGCGCCGATCAGCAGCGCATACACGGGCAACCGCGCCGAACAGGTCATCAACGGCGCCACCAGGATGGTGGCCAGGCGGTCGCGCGGGTCCTGGATGCTGCGGGTCGACATGATGCCCGGCACCGCGCAGGCGAAGCTGGACAACAGCGGGATGAACGACCGCCCGGACAGGCCGGCCGCGGCCATCATGCGGTCGAGCAGGAACGCTGCGCGCGGCAGGTAGCCGGACTCTTCCAGCGCCAGGATGAAGGCGAACAGGATCAGGATCTGTGGCAGGAAGATCACCACCCCGCCCACGCCGGCAATGATGCCGTCGGTGAGCAGGCTGTTGAGCGGGCCGGCCGGCAGTGTGCCCCCCACCCATTCGCCGAGGGCGGCCGTGCCGGCATCGATGAGGTCCATCACCGGCGTGGCCCAGGCGTACACCGCCTGGAAGATCAGGAACATCACCACCGCCAGGGTCACCAGCCCGAACACCGGGTGCAGCAGCCAGCGGTCCAGTGCGTCGTCGATCTTCGCGGTGCGGGTGGGCATGCTCACCGCCGAGGCCAGGATGCCGCGCACCTGCACGTGGTAGTCCTGCGCGGCGGCGGCGGCCGCCACCGGTGCGCCCAGGTGCGGCACCATCGCGTCCAGCCGTTCCACCAGCGCCTGCGCGCCGTTGCGGCGCACCGCCACGGTTTCCACCACCGGCACGCCCAGCGCCTGCTCCAGCGCCGGCACGTCGATCCTGATGCCGCGGCGCTGGGCCGCATCCACCATGTTCAGCGCCACGATCATCGGCTTGCCCAGCTCACGCAGTTCCAGCGCAAAACGCAGGTGCAGGCGCAGGTTGGTCGCGTCGATCACGCACAACAGCACGTCCGGTGCCGCCTCGCCCGGGTAGAAGCCCCGGCACAGGTCGCGGGTGATTGCCTCGTCCAGGCTGGCAGGCTGCAGGCTGTAGGCACCCGGCAGGTCGAGCACGGCGAATTCGCGCCCGGACGGCGCGCGCAGGCGGCCTTCCTTGCGTTCCACGGTGACGCCGGTGTAATTGGCGACCTTCTGGCGGCTGCCGGTGAGCTGGTTGAACAGCGCGGTCTTGCCGCTGTTGGGGTTGCCGACCAGGGCAACGCGCAGGGTGGCCGCGGCGTTCATGCCACCGCTCCCGCAGCGTGCGCGGTGACTTCGATACGCGCCGCCTCGGCCAGGCGTAGCGCGAAACGGGTGAACCCGACCTGCACCAGCAGCGGTTCCCCGCCGATGGGACCCCGGGCGACCAGGCGCACGTCTTCCCCCTTCACGAATCCCAGCTCCTGGAGCCGGCGGGCAATGGCGTCGTTTGCATGAAGTTCGCACACCGACTCCACCAGGGCGGACGCGTGCAGCGGCAGATCGGACAACGTCACAGGTCGCCTTCTGGTCGATAAGAATGGTTATCAATTCTAGCATCGCCGCGCCGCGTCATGGCCCGGCCCGCGTGGCCCGCTATGATCCATACATGTATGAAGCAGGCGCAGGCCCCCAAGATGAGTGATGCCTTACGGATCGAACGCAGCGCCGCGGTGCTGACCCTGTGGCTGGACCGCCCCACCCTGCACAACGCCTTCGACGCCGGCCTGATCGCCGCGCTCACCGCCGCGCTGGACGCGGCCGGGCGCGACCCGCAGGTGCGGGCGGTGGTGCTGGCCGCTACCGGCGCCTCGTTCTCGGCCGGCGCGGACATGCAGTGGATGCGCGGCATGGCCGCTGCCAGTGAAGAAGACAACCGCCAGGACTCGCTGGCCCTGGCGCGGCTGATGCGTACCCTGGACGAGCTGCCCAAGCCGACCATCGCCCGCGTGCACGGCGCCGCCTTCGGCGGCGGGGTGGGCCTGGTGGCCTGCTGCGACATTGCCATCGCCAGCACCAGCGCCCGCTTCGGCCTGACCGAAAGCCGACTGGGGCTGCTTCCTGCGGTGATCTCCCCCTACGTGATCGACGCGATCGGCCCTCGCCAGGCCCGGCGCTGGTTCGCCACCGGCGAGCACTTCGACGCCGACACCGCGCTGCGGATCGGGCTGGTGCACCAGCTGGTGGAACCTGAACGCATCGATGAAGCCGTGCAGCGCCAGCTCGGCCTGCTCGACAAGGCCGGGCCGGTCGCCTCGGCGTCGGCCAAGCAGCTGGTCTGGCGGGTCGCCGGCGGCCACGATCGCGATGCGCTGGATCGCGACAACGCTGCGCTGATCGCGCGCCTGCGGGTGTCTGCCGAGGGCCAGGAAGGCCTCGGCGCGTTCCTGGACAAGCGCGCGCCGCACTGGGTCAGCCAGGATTGATGCGGCCGCTGGCCGCTTTGCCTCCCATCCCGCGTATCTCCCTGTCGTGGCCCGCCAGGGAACTGCGCCGATACTTACCTCCAGGATGTTCCGTGATCGCACTTGAGTTCCGCTCGTTGCCCGCCCGCCCGGCCCGCCGTCATGGATGACTTCGTCCGCATCGTCGAAGTCGGGCCGCGCGACGGGCTGCAGAACGAAGCGCAGCCGGTCGCCACCGCCGACAAGATCGAACTGATCCGGCAGCTTTCGCAGACCGGCCTGCGCACCATCGAAGCGACCAGTTTCGTCAGCCCGCGCTGGGTGCCGCAGCTGGCCGACGCCGCCGAGGTCTATGCCGGCATCGAACGCCGGCCAGGCATCGCCTACCCCGTGCTGGTACCCAACGAACAGGGCTACGACCGCGCCCGTGCCGTGGGCGTGGAGGAAGTGGCGGTGTTCACCGCCGCCTCGGAAACCTTCAACCGCACCAACACCAATGCCGGCATCGACGAATCGCTGGCCCGCTTCGCGCCGATCCTCGAGCGCGCCCGCGCCGACGGGGTCAAGGTGCGCGGCTATGTCTCCACCGTGCTTGGCTGCCCCTACCAGGGCGAGGTGGCGGTCAGCGAGGTGGTGCGGGTCGCCCGCGCGCTGCACCAGATGGGCTGTTACGAAATCTCGTTGGGCGACACCATCGGCGTGGGCACCCCGCGCAACGCGCGCGCGATGCTGCGCGCGGTGGCCACGGAAGTCCCGATGCCGGCGCTGGCCGTGCATTTCCACGACACCTACGGCCAGGCCCTGGCCAATATCGACGCGTGCCTGGAAGAAGGCGTGCGGGTGGTGGATTCGGCCGTGTCCGGCGCGGGCGGCTGCCCCTATGCCGAGGGCGCCAGCGGCAACGTGGCCAGCGAGGACGTGGTGTACCTGCTGCACGGGATTGGCATGCGCACCGGCATCGACCTGCCGGCGCTGGCCGCCACCGGCCGCTGGCTGGCCGCGCGGCTCGGCCGCGAAACCGGCAGCAAGGCCGGAAGGGCGCTGGCCACCGCATGAGCCGCCGCCGCCCGCGCATGGATGCTGCGGTCGGTGACCACCTCGCCGCGCACGTGCATGCCCTGGCGGCGCTGGAACAGGCGCTGGCGCAACCGCCCGGCGAAGACGTGCACGCATTGCTGCGCGACGTGCAGCAGGCGCTGCAGGAAGCCATGGACGAACGCCAGCTGGCGCTGCGGCGTTACGCGGCGCTGTTCGACGCCGTGCCCGACCCGGTCAGCATCCTCAGCCAATCCGGGGTGGTGCTGGACCTCAACACGGCGGGCGTGCGCGCCTATGGGCGCAGCCGCGAGGACATCGTCGGGCAGCCGATCGAGCTGCTCAACCCGGACCTGCCCAGCGACCACCTCGACCCGGTCTGGGAAGCGCTGCGCCGCGGCGAAACCTACGTCATCGAAGTCACCAACATGCGCGGCGACGGCAGCCGCTTCCCGGTCGAGGTGCATTCGGCCGGGTTCGAACACCAGGGTGAGCACTGCATCGTGGCGGTGGCGCGCGACCTGAGCAGCCGCTGGCAGGCCGAATCGCGCTACCGGCTGTTGATGGAATCGATCGACAAGGGCGTCATCCTGTTCGACCGCAACCTGCGCGTGGTGTCGGCCAATCCGGCCGCGCACCGCATCCTGGGAACCCAGGGCAACGGCGGCAGCCTCCAGGCGATGCTGGCCCCGGATGACTGGATCAGCGTCGACGAGCACGGCCACCCGCTGACGCGCGAGCAGTGGCCGGCCAGCGAATCGCTGCACCGCGGGCGCATCATCCGCAGCACCATCGTGGGCCTGTACCACCGGCCGCGCGGGCGCATGATCTGGATCTCCACCACCAACGTGCCGGTCTACGGCAACGGCCGCGACATCCCCGATCACGTGTTCGCGTTGTTCAGCGACATCACCGAGCTCAAGCGCAACAACACCCTGTTCGACCGCGCGCAGTCGCTGGCGCACATTGGCGGCTGGGAGTGGGACCGTGGCCTGCAGCGTCTCTACCTGACCGACGAAGCGGCACGCATCCTCGGCCAGGCGCTGCCGCTGCAGGACATGGCCGAGCTGCTGGACTGCCTGCGCGTGGATGATCGTTCGCAGCTGCAGCAGGCATTGCTGGACGTGATCGACCGCCAGCTGCCGTTCGAGCTGGAACTGCAGGGCCAGCGCAGCGACGGCCATTCGTTCTGGGTGCGCATGATCGGCGAAGCCGAGGCCGGCGACGTCAACGCCGCACGCATCGCCGGCACCGTGCAGGACATCACCTCGCGCAAGCATGCCGAGGAAACCCTGCGCATCCAGGCCCGCACCGACCCGCTCACCGGCATCATGAACCGCGACGCGGTGCTCACCGACCTGGCCACGCGCATGGGCAGCCCCACCCATTGCCGGGTCGGGGTGCTGTACATCGACCTGGACCGCTTCAAGACCGTCAACGACCTGCTGGGCCACAACGCCGGTGACGAACTGCTGATCGATGCCACCCGCCGCATCTCCACCGCGATCGGCACGGAAGGATTGCTGGCCCGCTTTGGCGGCGATGAATTCCTGGTGGTCTGCGACACCCGCGACCAGCCGGACCAACCCGAACGCCTGGCCGAAGCGATCACCCGCGCCTTCTCCACCCCGTTCCGCTTCGGCAGCGACGAGTTCGCGGTGACCACCAGCATCGGTATCGCCCGCGCGCCGCAGGACGGGCTGCGCCCGCAGCAGCTGATCCAGAACGCCGACATCGCCATGTACGACTGCAAGCGGCGCACCCGCAACGGCTGGCAGGTGTTCTCACCGGAGCTGGCGCAGCGCCAGCACGACCGCCTGCAGATCGAAAGCCGGTTGCACCGCGCCCTGGACGATGACGAGTTCCATCTCGTCTACCAGCCGCAGGTCAACCTGCACAGCGGCCAGCTGGTGGCGGCCGAGGCCTTGATCCGCTGGCGCAACTCGCAGCTGGGCGAACTGCGCCCGGACATCTTCATCGGGCACGCCGAAAGCACCGGCGACATCGTCCGCATCGGGCTGTGGGTGCTCAACGAAGCTTGCCGGCAGGTGCGGCAGTGGCAGGACGCCGGGCTGGGCATCGTGCGGGTCGCGGTCAACGTGTCCTACCGCCAGTTCGTCGGCGAAGACCTGGCCCGCAACGTACGCCAGGCGCTTGACCAGTACGGACTGCCCGGCAGCGCGCTGGAGCTGGAGTTCACCGAGCGCGTGCTGATCGAGGATGCGCCCGACACCCTGCAGACCTTCGCGCGCCTGCGCGACATGGGGGTATTGCTGACCATCGACGACTTCGGCGAGGGCTACAGCGCCCTCAACTACCTGCGCCGGCTGCCGATCCACGGGCTCAAGCTCAGCCAGATGTTCGTCGAAGGCGTGCCCGGCAACCGGTCGGACGTGGCGGTGTGCGAAGCGGTCTGCGGGATCGCGCGCAGCCTTGGCCTGGGGCTGGTCGCCGAAGGCATCGAATCGGAGGAGCAGCGCCGGTTCCTGCATGACATGGGGGTCACCGTCGGCCAGGGCTTCCTGTTCGCGCCCGGGCTGGCGGCGGACGAGTTCGCCCGCCGCCTGGCCCCGCGCCGCTGAGCATGGGCCTGCGCTGCACAACGGCGAATCCGGTCATATCCGCTAGAATCGGCGGCTCTTGAACCTGCGGGATCGTGCAATGCAGCTGTCTTCCGTACGCGCCGTCGTCACCGGCGGTGTCTCCGGCCTGGGCCTGTCGGTGGCCCGGCACCTGGTGGCCCAGGGCGGCCGCGTGGCCCTGTTCGACCTCAATGATGAGAAAGGCGCGGCCGCCGTCGAGGAACTTGGCGCGGACCACGCCCGCTATTTCAGCACCAATGTCAGCGATGAAGCCGCCGTTGCCGCGCAGATCGATGCGGCGCACGACTTTCTCGGCGGCCTCAATGCCGTGGTCAGCTGCGCCGGCATCCTGGGCGCGGGCCGCGTGCTGGGCAAGGAGGCGCCGATGCCCCTGGCCACCTTCCAGAACACGGTCATGGTCAACCTGGTCGGCAGCTTCAACGTCGCCAAAGCGGCCGCCAACCGCATGCAGCACAACGCCGCCGGCGACGACGGCGAGCGTGGGGTGATCATCAACACCGCCAGCGTGGCCGCGTACGAAGGCCAGATCGGCCAGGCCGCGTATGCCGCCTCCAAGGGCGGGGTGGTCGGCATGACCCTGCCGATGGCACGCGAACTGTCGCGCTTCGGCATCCGCGTGATGACCATCGCCCCGGGTATCTTCTGGACCCCGATGGTTGATGGCATGCCGCCGGCGGTGCAGGAATCCCTGGCCGCCTCCATCCCGTTCCCGCCGCGCCTGGGCAAGCCGGACGATTTCGCCGGCCTGGTCGGCCACATCCTCAGCAACACCTACCTCAACGGCGAGACCATCCGCCTGGACGGTGCGGTGCGGCTGGCACCCAAGTAATCCCCACCCTCACTGACCGATCGTCATCCAATGAAAGCCAACGACATCAAGAAAGGCAACGTCGTCGAATACAACAACGGCGTCTACCAGATCCGCGACATCGAGCGCAGCTCGCCGCAGGGCCGCGGCGGCAACGTGCGCTTCCGCTTCATCATGTACAGCGTGCCGGGCGGCAACAAGCTCGATGCCAGCTTCGACGCCGACGACAACCTGCCGGAAGTGGAACTGCTGCGCCGCCAGTCGACCTATTCGTACAAGGACGGCGATGCGTTCGTGTTCATGGACGATGAGGATTACACCCCGTACACGCTGGACGCGGACGTGATCGGCGACGACGCTGGCTACATCACCGACGGCCTGACCGGCATCTACGTGCAGGTGATCGACGACCAGCCGGTGGCCGTGCAGCTGCCGAGCAGCGTGGTGCTGGAAGTGGTGGAAACCCCGCCGGAAATGAAGGGCGGCACCGCGACCAAGCGCCCGAAGCCGGCCAAGCTGAGCACCGGGATCGAGATCATGGTGCCGGAGTACATCACCAACGGCGAACGCGTGCTGGTGAATACCGCAACGGGCGAGTTCGCAGGTCGCGCGGATTGACCGAGGTAGGGCCGGGCCCTGCCCGGCTTTCTTTATCGTTCGGCATTGCGTGGGACACGCATGGCGTGTCGCTACGCTCAGGGACGCGTGCTCTGCGCCGGCGCACCGGCGAATTCGCCACACCCATGGTATTGGCGGGCGCCCACGGTGAGCATCACCGTGGCGCCCAATTCCTGACCGCTCATGTTGTCCTGGCACACCGTGGGCTGGTAACTCAGCTTGATCTCGGTACCGTCGGCGGCCTTGCCCGACCACCCGTCCTTGCCCTGCGTGGGCGAGGCGATTTCGTACTTCTGCTCACCGTAGCCGGTCTCCACGCGCAGCACCGGATTGGGCCCGTCGCTGACCTGCGCCAGCCAACCCGGCTCGTTGCCGGTGGCGCGGAAGGCCGGCGGCGCCTCGGTTCCGCCAGCGGGCGCCGCAGGCGCCAACGACCCACCCGCATCCGCCGCAGGGGCCTCGGCCGGCGCAGGCGTCCCGACCGCCGGGTCGGCCGCTGCTGAGTCCGCCTGCTGCGCAGGCTGGCAGGCCGCCAGCCCGAGGGCCGCGGCCGCGCTCAAGACAAGGGGAGAAATTCGCATGTTCGACTCCTTTGCCGATGTTCTGGATCCGCCCCTGATCCTAGCCCTGCGGGTGTGACCGCGGGTGAAATGCGTAGGGATGCGCCATGCGTGTCTGCTTACGTGCGGCACCGCGCGGACGCGCATGGCGTGTCCCTACCCTTGGTCCCGGGCCAGTTGGCGCATTCGGTTCCCCAACCAAGCAAGCGTTTCAACACTCGACAACGAGCTCCCTCAGTTACGCGCAGACCCAACAACGCCCAGGACGCTCGTCGTCCATTCTGGCCTCCAGCACACCGTGGAGGATCAGCTGCGAATAGCGCCACAACATGTCGTAGATGACGCGCATCAGCAACGGTGAGAACGCGTCGGCAGTTTTCGACTTAGGTTTGATGCAGATTCAGATCTCAGCCAACACAGCTGCGGAGAGAAACATGCAGACAGGTGTCCAGCCAACAAGCCTTACGATTCTCCCTACAAACAAATGTAATGCGTCCTGCAGGGACTGCTGTTTTCAGTCGAACCCACGATCATCAACGAGACTCTCCGGGAAGGCGAATTTCCCGACTAGATCCCGACCTCATGCAAGACTATGAGAGAACGTTGAAGATTGCGTCGCTCACCGGAGACGAAGGCATTGCCCGAGAGGGAATTCTGAGGCTGCTCAGGGCTGAGAGCACGGCAATCATTTCTGCACTTCGAACGTGCGGCTATCTGTCCGGCTCACCATCCAACGACAAAGAGCTTGTCGATGTCGCTACACAGTACGCTGCGCGGGCAGCGGGAGTCAGCAAGTGAGCCCGTCTATTCTCTGGAACGAACGCATACCGTTGATAAACCCATGGTCGCTTGGGTCGGTAGCTGTACTGCTGGTCGCGGCCACCGGCTTCTTCTTCGTCCATGACTACGGTACCGGGTCGGGATTCGGGCTGATTGTGGCTGTACTACTTGTCCTGTATTTGATTGGAAGCATGCTCTGCTGCACGATCAAGATTACCGAGACGGAGCTCTCCGTAGGCGTCTTCCCATACAGGCGGATAATTCCTATCGCAGATGTCCGAGCGGCGGACGCTCAAGCCTTGGGCTTCAATGACCCTCCGAAACTCCGATGGCGAAAGAATGGGATCGGCCTTCCCGGCGTTCACCTGGGTTGGTTCTCGACCTCCACCGCGCGACCGGTCTTCGCAGCAACGGCGGGCAAACGGAGCCGAGTTTTCATTCCAACGCGAACCAGCCACGACGTGCTGGTCTCATCCCGGTCTCCGGAGCGATTGGTGGTCGTTCTGCATTCGCTTGCGAGGTAGAGCCAGGCGCTGCCTGGCTGCCCTTCGCGCAAAGTAGGACGACGTCGCGATCCGACATTCAGCCAGGCAGGGCCTGGCTCTATCGGCGTTGGCGTTGGCATTGGTGTTGCATTGGCGTCGGCCCTGGACGTCGCCGTCGCCGTCGCCGTCAGCCCTCGCGCGCCAGTTGGCGCATCCGGTCGCCCAGCGTTGCCAGGGTGTCATCAATCGTCAGCAATTCGCGCTGTTGCGCCGCCGGCAACCTCGCCCGCATCTGCGCCTGCAGCTGCGCCCAGGCTGGCACGCCGCGTGCGCTGATTCGCCGGGTCGCGGCGGCTGCGGCTGCGCGTTCCTCGCCGATGGGCAGGCCATACCCTCCGCTGTCCACCAGCCCCGCCGGATTGACCAGCTGCCCGGCATCGTCCAGCAGTGCCAGCAGCGCGGCCAGTGCGCTGTCGCCGCCCTCGCCCGCCATGCCCAGCGCGCGCTTGAGCCCGTCGCGCGCGCGCAGCTCTTCGCGGTAGCGCGCGGCCTGCTCCAGCAGCAGCAACGCTGACGTCGCGCGCAGTCCACCGCGCTCGGCCCATGCAGCGCGCTGCGCGGCCGGCAGCTGCAACCAGGTGCTGACGTTGCGGGTAGGCAGGTCAAGCTCCGCACGCGCCACATCAAACAACTGCTGGTAGTGCACCTGCGCCGACGGGAAGTAATAGCCCTGGCGCATCGCCTCACGGCGATCAACCAGCACCGTGGCATCGGCGCGCCCTTCACGCGTCAGTCGGCGCAGCAGGCCGCCCGGGCTGAGCCGGTTCAGTCCGGGATCGGCCCAGCGCGGCACGCCTTCCTGCAGCAGCTTGCCGGTTTCCACCGCGCAGTTGTTGCTGATGAAGCGGTAGCGCCCGTCGTAGCTCCAGTGCACCTGTCCCACGCGTTCGAGCAGGCTGGCGATGTCCTCCGGCGCAAGCGCCAGCGGTACCGACTGCAGTCCGCGCAGCTCCAGCTGGGTGTACTCGTTGATGACCTGGTTGAACGGCAGCACGAACAGGCGCGACGGATAGGCGCCGGTCAGGCCGCGCCAGCTGGAAATCTGCACGTCACCGACGAAGGCGCGGAACGACAACACCCGGTGATGGGCCAGGTCCAGCCGGCAGTCCGGACCACGCGGCCTTCCCGGCGCACAGATCACCAGCCGCAGCATGCTATGGCCCCAGCGGCTCATCAGCTGGTCGTTGCCCTCGGCCAGCAGGTAATCCACCGCATACACGCGCTGCGGATCCAGCTCCAGCAACGACGCTTCGCCGGTGACATCGCCGGCCTGCACCAGCGCCACGCGTGGATCGCAGGCAGCCTGCGGACCTGGGCCGATATGGTCCGCAAACCACGCCGCCAACGCCGGGCGTCGGCAGGCGTACTCGGCATCCAGCAGGTAATGCTCGGCGTTGACCGCCAGGTATTCGGCCGGGCTGTAGCGCTCATAGGGATCGGGGCTGCGTTCGGTGAACGCGTTGGCCCCGCGTCCCCAGCGCCACGGGCGCTGCTGCCAGCCGGCCAGGTCACGCCAGCGGGCGCTGTAGGACCAGCCGCCGTCGGCGGCACGGTCCAGCACATGGGTCAACTCGTGGATCAGCGCGGCCTGCACCGCGCGAGGCAGGGCGTGGCCGGGCTGAACCTCATCCAGCAGGCTTCTTCGAAGGGTGATCGCCCCCTGGCGGGCGCGCCCGTGCACGTCCTCGGGCAGTCGGTCCGACCAGGCCACGGTGACCGGAGCCACGAAGCGCTGCCGCCATGTGTCGGGCAGCAACGCGTGCGCCTGCTGCACTACAAGGCTCGCTTTGGCGACCTGGTCCGGGTGCAGCCCATCGGCCTGCAGCTGCAGCTGCAGTGCAGCGTGGGCAGCCGGGGCGGCCAGCAACGCCGCCAGGACCGCCGCGCACCGGCGCAGGGCCCGGCGACGCAGGTGCATCAGCGGGCCAGCAGGGCCTGGGCCAGCTGCATGTCGCTGGCATCGCGCTGGGCGGCGCCGGTTTCGCGCAGGTGCAGCAGGGCCGCTTCCAGGCGGGCGCCGCGGATGGCACCGTCGGTGGCCACGAATGCAGCGGCGTCTTCGCGGGCGTCAACCACCACCTTGTCATCGTCCGAGCTGGACGAACCGGCCGAGGACGCGCCGGAAGCGGAACCGGCCGAGGAACCGGCAAAGCTGGAGGCAAAGGCCGACAGCGGCAGGGCGAGCACGGCAAGGAGCAGGATCGATCGCGTCATGGTCGAGTCGTTCAGGGCAGGAAAGCGCAAAGCGTATCGGCTGCGTGAAATTCTGTCGCCTGCTACAGGTCGAATACCTTGCCCGGATTCAGCAGCCCTTGGGGATCAAACGCGCGTTTGACCGCCTTCATCAGTGCGATTTCCGCCTCGCCGCGGGTGCTGTCCAGGTAGCCTTTCTTGACCAGACCGATGCCATGTTCAGCCGAAATGCTGCCCTCGAACTCCTTCAGCACCTGCGCCAGCAGCTTGGTTACGTGCTCGCACTGCTGCAGGAACTGGGCATCATCGGTGGCATCGGGCTTGAGCACGTTGATGTGCAGGTTGCCGTCGCCGATATGCCCGAACCAGACCACGTCGAAATGGGGATAGGCATCGCCGATCAGTGCCTGGGTCCGCGCCATGAACGCGGGCATCGCCGAGATCCGCACCGACACATCGTTTTTGTAGGGCTTGTACCGCGCCACCGCTTCGGTGATGCCCTCGCGCAGGCGCCACAGCTGCGCGGCCTGCGCATCGCTGGTGCTGATCACCCCGTCGCTGACCCAACCCTGCTCCATGCAGGTTTCGAAGGCGGCCATCGCCGCCGCCTCCTGCGCTTCGTCGTCGGCCGCGAACTCGGTCACCACGTAGAACGGGTGGACCTCGGCGAACGGGGCCTGCGCGCCATGCGCCAGCACGTGCTCCAGCGCACGATCGGTGAAGAACTCGAACGCCTGCAGCTGCAGCCGCTCACGGAACGCCGCGAACACCTGCATCAGCACCTCGAACGAGGGCAGTGCCAGCAGCATCACATTGCTGGCCGGCGGCGGGTCGGTGAGCTTGAGGGTGGCTTCGACGATCACCCCGAGCGTGCCTTCCGACGCGATCAGCAGCTGGCGGAAGTCGTAGCCGCTGGAATTCTTGATCAGCCCCTTGTTCAGTTCGAGCAGGTCGCCACTGGCGGTGACCACCTTCAGCCCGGCGATCCACTCACGGGTGTTGCCGTAGCGGATCACCCGGATGCCGCCGGCGTTAGTGGCGATGTTGCCGCCGATCGAACACGAACCGCGTGCGGCGAAGTCGACCGGGTAGATCAGGCCATGTTCCAGCGCCGCATTGTGCACGGCCTCCAGCGCCGTGCCCGCCTGGACGGTGAGCGTGCGGTCCACCGCATCGAAGGCCAGCGCCTTGTTCATGCGCTCCAGGCTGAGCACCAGCTCGCCGTTAGCCGCGACCGCGCCGCCGCTCAGGCCGGTGCGGCCACCGGACGGCACCACCGCCACGCCCTGGGCACTGGCCCAGCGCAGGATGGCCTGCACCTCCTCCACGCTGCCTGGCAGCGCGATGGCCAGCGGCGCCGGGGTCCAGCGCCGGGTCCAGTCGCGCCCGTAGTGCTCCAGCTCGGCCGGCTCGGTCGTGAGCCGCAGCCCGGGGCAGTCCTGCAACAGCAAATCAAGGCGCGGATCGGTCATATGAACAGAGGAGCCAAGGCAATCCCAGAGGGTAGCGCACGACTGTCAGTCGTGCGACCTCGCCAACCATTGGTCGCATCTGAAACCGTCAACCCTCCCCATGTCGCACCGCACCATCCCCGTCACGATCTGGCATAGTGGGCAGCCCCGCCCCCATGCTGCCGCTTGCCCATGTCGCCGAAGAAGACCTCGTTCCCGAAGCAGGATATCCGCGTGCTGTTGCTGGAGGGGGTCAGCCAGACGGCCATCGACGTGTTCAGTGCCGCTGGCTATTCGCAGATCGAACTGCACAGCAAGGCGCTGCCCGAAGACGAACTCAAGGCGCGCATTGCCGAAGCCCACATCGTGGGCATCCGCTCACGCACCCAGCTCAGCGCCGAGGTGCTGGCCCATGCCAAGCGGTTGATGGCGGTGGGCTGCTTCTGCATCGGCACCAACCAGGTCGACCTGGAAGCGGCCGAGCTGGCCGGCATTCCGGTCTTCAACGCTCCCTACTCCAACACCCGCAGCGTGGCCGAGCTGGTCATTGCCGAAGCGATCATGCTGACCCGCGGCATTCCGCAGAAGAACGCCGAATGCCACCGCGGCGGCTGGTCGAAATCGGCGGCAGGAAGCCATGAAGTGCGCGGCAAGACCCTGGGCATCATCGGTTACGGCCATATCGGCACCCAGGTCGGGGTGATGGCCGAGGCGATGGGCATGCAGGTGATCTTCCACGACATCGAAACCAAGCTCTCGCTGGGCAATGCCCGTGCCGCGATCGACCTGGACGACCTGCTGGCCCGCGCCGACATCGTCACCGTGCACGTGCCGGAAACGGCGGCCACGCAGTGGATGATCGGCGCCGCGCAGCTGGCGAAGATGCGCCCGGGCGCGCACCTGATCAATGCGGCCCGCGGCACCGTGGTGGACATCGATGCGCTGGACGCGGCGCTGCGCTCGGGTCATATCGGGGGCGCGGCGCTGGACGTGTTCCCGGTGGAACCCAAGGGCAATGGCGATGCGTTCGTGTCGCCGCTGACCGCGCACGACAATGTCATCCTGACCCCGCACGTGGGTGGCAGCACGCTGGAGGCGCAGGACAACATCGGCGTGGAAGTGGCCGCCAAGCTGGTGCGTTACAGCGACAACGGCAGCACCCTGTCGGCGGTCAACTTCCCGGAAGTGACCCTGCCCGAACACGAAGACAGCCTGCGCCTGCTGCACATTCATCAGAACGTGCCCGGCGTGCTGTCCAAGGTCAACGAGATCTTCTCGCGCCACAACGTCAACATCGACGGCCAGTTCCTGCGCACCGATCCGAAGGTCGGTTATGTGGTGATCGACATCACCGCCAGCGAGGCCCAGGCCACCGCCGTGCGCGAGGAGCTGGCCGCGATTCCGGGCACGCTGCGCACGCGCGTTCTGTATTGATCCAGGGCATGACGACCAACGGTCGTCATCTACCGTATCGCGCATGACGACCAACGGTCGTCATCTACCGCGCCGGGCATGACGACCAACGGTCGTCATCTACCGTATCGCGCATGACGACCAACGGTCGTCATCTACCGTATCGCGCATGACGACCAACGGTCGTCATCAACCGGTCGGGCTGGATGGACAATGGTCGTCATGCACTGCACCCGGGACGGCCACCCAAGGCGGGGTTGCACGCCGGTAGGTACCGACCGTTGGTCGGTACGGACTCAACGCGCCAACCATCGTTTGGCCATGCGCGGCAGCGAATCATCCCCGTCCGGCGTCGCGATCGCGGCATTGGCCACGTCCGTCACCTCACGCCACGCCAGCGCCAGCGATTCCTCGCTGATCGCGAAGACCTCACTTCCGAGCGCCCGCACCACATACCGGGCGTCGTAGTGCCAATGGCCGGGAACGTCAGGGCGCTCGGGAATCCAGTGCTTGTCGATGTCGAACAGCTCGCCATCCTCCAGCACCAGCCCGGTCAGCCCGGACTCCTCTTCGGCCTCGGTCAGCGCCACCCTGGCCAGGTCGCGAACGCCATCCGCATGGCCGCCCAGCTGCAGCCAGCGGTTCAACTTGCGGTGATGGGTCAGCAATACCCGCTCCCCATCGGCGCTGACCAGCCACGCGCTGCCGGTGAAATGGCCGGCCAAGCGCTCACGCAGGAACGGGTTCTCCGGGTCGTCCAGCAATGTGCTGAATTCGTCAGCCAAGGCGGCGTGTTCCGGGTGCCGGCGGGCATACCCGGCCAGTTGGCCGCGCAGGGCGGCGTCAAGTGCTACAACGGATTCGGGGTTTGACGACATGGCAACCGTGCAATCTGGCGGATTTGGCAGATTATCGCCCGGCATGCTGCATTTGCGCTTGTAAGCAGGCTCGGGCTTTGGCTAAGGTACAGCGGGTCGTCCGATTGGGGCGGCCGACCACAAACACAAGGGTGCGCGACGATGGATCGCACACCCCCAGCAGCGGGGCAGCGCCCCGCTCTACCCACCATTATCTGGAAGCACTGCATGCTGAAGTCTCTGTTGAGGGTCAAACCGGTCGAGCCGGCCGGGCACGTCGATGCCGGCGAACCGATTGAAGGCAGCCTGGACGGCGAAGCCTCGCTGAAACGGACCCTCACGGCGAAGCACCTCATCATGCTGGGTATCGGCGCGGTCATCGGCGCGGGCATCTTCGTGCTGACCGGCCAGGCGGCAGCCAACCACGCCGGTCCGGCCGTCATGCTCTCGTTCGTCATCGCTGGCTTCGCCTGCGCACTGGCCGGCCTGTGCTACGCCGAGTTCGCCGCCATGATGCCGGTCTCCGGCAGCGCCTATTCCTACTCCTACGCCACCTTGGGCGAAGGCATGGCCTGGTTCATCGGCTGGTGCCTGGTGCTGGAGTACCTGTTCGCCTCCGCCTCGGTCGCGGTGGGCTGGTCGGCGTACCTGATCAGTTTCATTACCACCACCCTGCACATGCCGTTCCCGGACGCGCTCAGCGCGGCGCCGATCGCCTGGACCGGCCATGAGTTCATTTCGTCGGGCAAGCTGTTCAACCTGCCCGCGGTGCTGATCGTGGCGGCTGTCTCCGGGCTGCTGTACGTAGGCGTGACCCAGTCGGCCTTCGTCAACGCGATCATCGTGGCGATCAAGGTCACCGTGATCTGCCTGTTCATCGGCTTCGGTGCGCAGCACATCGACATGGCCAACTGGACCCCGTTCATTCCGGAAAACACCGGGGTGTCCGGCGAGTTCGGCTGGAGCGGCGTGTTCCGTGCGGCCACCATCGTGTTCTTCGCCTATATCGGTTTCGATGCGGTTTCCACCGCCGCCGGCGAAACCAAGGACCCGCAGCGCAACATGCCGATCGGCCTGCTGGGCTCTCTGGCGGTGTGCACCATCGTCTACATCATCGTCTGCGCGGTGCTGACCGGCATGATGCCGTACACCCTGTTGGGAACCGACAAGCCGGTAGCCACCGCGCTGGAACCGTATGCCAGCCTGTCCTGGCTGAAAACCGCCGTGGAGATCGGCGCCATCGCCGGCCTGTCCTCGGTGGTGCTGGTGATGATGATGGGCCAGACCCGGATCGCCTACACGATCTCACGCGATGGCCTGATTCCGAAAATCTTCGGCAAGGTCCATGCCCGCTTCCGCACGCCGTACTGGGCCACCATCGTGGTCGGCGTACTCGCCGCCGCCTTGGCCGGGCTGATGCCGCTGAACGTGCTGGGTGAACTGGTCTCGATGGGAACCCTGCTGGCGTTCGCCACGGTCTGCGTGGGCGTTTTGGTCCTGCGCTATACCCGTCCCGAGCTGACTCGCCCGTTCCGCGTGCCGGCCGTGTGGCTGATCTGCCCGCTCGGCGCGCTGGCCTGTCTGTTCCTGTTCTGGCAGGCGTTCGTGGTGCATTGGCACCTGTTCGTCGGCTGGACCGTGCTGGGCCTGCTGATCTACTTCGGCTATGGCATGCGCCACAGCAAGCTCAACAAGGTTTCGTGATCCCATGCTGAAACAACTGTGGGCCACCAAGCACCCGCACGCCGCCCATGAAGATGCCAACGGGCTGAGCCTGAAACGCACCCTGGGTCCCTGGGGCCTGACCGCGCTGGGCATCGGCGCGGTGATCGGCGGCGGCATCTTCGTCATCACCGGGCAGGCCGCGGCCAACCACGCCGGCCCGGCGATCATGCTGTCGTTCGTGCTGGCCGCGATCTGCTGCGCGTTCTGCGCCATGGCCTACGCGGAATTCGCTTCGATGGTGCCAGTGTCCGGCAGCGCCTATACCTATACCTACGCCACCTTCGGCGAGCTGGCCGCCTGGTTCATCGGCTGGATGCTGGTGCTGGAATACGGGGTGTCGGCGTCGGCGGTGGCGGTCAGCTGGACCGGCTACTTCCTGAGCCTGCTCAGTCATTTCGACATCTACCTGCCATCGGCCCTGGTCAGCGCCCCGCTCGACGCACAGCTGCGTCCCACCGGCGCCATCGCCAACCTGCCTGCCGCCATCCTGGTCCTGCTGCTGACCTGGCTGTGCTACGTGGGCATCAGCAAGTCCTCGGCGATGAACATGGCGATGGTGGTCCTCAAAACCGGCCTGATCGTGCTGGTGATCGTGGTCGGCTGGAACTACGTGGACCCGGCCAACTGGACGCCGTTCATCCCGGCCAATGAAGGTCCGGGAAAGTTCGGCTTCGAAGGCGTGCTGCGCGGCGCGGCGATGGTGTTCTTCGCCTACATCGGCTTCGAAGCGGTGTCGGTGGCGGCACAGGAATCGCACCGGCCGCAGCGCGACATGCCGATCGGCATGCTGCTGTCGCTGGTGATCTGCACGATCCTGTACATCGCCATGGCCGCCGTGATGACCGGCCTGGTGCCGTACACCCTGCTGGGCACCGATGAGCCGGTGGTGACCGCGGTGGCCGCCCATCCGACCCTGGGCTGGCTGCGGGTGGTGGTGGAAATCGGCGCGCTGATCGGGCTGTCCTCGGTGGTGCTGGTGATGGTGATCGCGCAGCCGCGCATCTTCATGATCATGGCCAACGACGGTCTGTTGCCGAAGGTGTTCACCACCATCCACCCGAAGTACCGCACGCCGCACATCAATACGGTCATTACCGGCATCGGCATTGCCCTGCTGGCGGCGCTGTTCCCGCTGGACGTGCTGGGCGAGCTGACCTCGATGGGCACGCTCATCGCCTTCGCTGCGGTCTGCGCCGGCGTACTGATCCTGCGCCGCACCCAGCCGGACCTGCCGCGCCCGTTCCGCATCCCGGCCGCGTGGCTGATCTGCAGCCTGGGCGTGCTGAGCTGCCTGGCGCTGTTGTCGGCGATGACCCTGCACAACTGGATGCTGATGGGCCTCTGGACGGTGATCGGCTTCGCCATCTACTTCGGCTACAGCTTCAAGCACAGCCGCCTGCGCGGCTGACGCGAGCCGGGCCAGCCCGGAATCCGGTAGGTGACGACCGTTGGTCGTCACCCGGGGCCCCGCCCCGGGAACCTGCTTTTAACGCGCGACGCCGTTAAAATGCCCCCATGAACAACATCCCCTACGACACGGCTCGCCTGAGCGACCTGGCCCAGGTGCTGATCGACAACATCCGTGAGCTGGCCCTGGCCGGCTGGACGCCCGCGACCAGCAGCAATTTCTCGCACCGGCTGGACGACCAGCATGCGGCGATCACCGTGTCCGGCAAGGACAAGGGCCGCCTGATCGAAGACGACATCATGGTGGTCGACTTCGACGGCAAGGCCGTGGGCCGACCGCTGCGCCCGTCCGCCGAGACCCTGCTGCATGCCCAGCTGTATCGCCGCTTCCCGGAGATCGGCTGCGTGCTGCATACGCATTCGCTGGTGCAGACTACCGCCTCGCGTCTGTATGCCGCCAATGGCCACATCCGGCTGGAGGGCTATGAGCTGCTGAAGGCCTTCCATGGCAACAGCACCCATGAAACCGCCGTGGACGTGCCGGTATTCGCCAACACCCAGGATATGGACGAGCTGGCCGCCAAGGTCGAGCAGAAGCTGGATGAAGGCTGCATGTGGGGCTACCTGATCGACGGGCATGGCCTGTACGCCTGGGGCCGGGACATGGCCGAAGCGCGTCGCCACCTCGAGGCATTCGAGTTCCTGCTGCACTGCGAGCTGGAACTGCGCAAGCTGCGCGGGCCGTGATGACGGACGACCCGGGGCCTGGCCCCCGGTAGCGCCGGCCGTTGGCCGGCCCAGGCGGTGGCGGGGCCGGCCAACGGCCGGCGCAACCCAACTAGTCGCCCGAAAATGTGGACCAAGCGCGGCCCAAGTCC